>NZ_JBBOOP010000003.1:0-11220 GCF_038003145.1 Psychrobacillus sp. FSL K6-1464 | reverse complement strand
CTAAAACAATTGAAATTCCTAAGGAAAATGGTGGTTGGATATTAGCGAACTGGATCTCTAGTGCTGAATATAAAGAAGGGGAAGGCGTTATTGACTTGTCTTTCTCACCAAAATTAAAGCCTTATATGCTTCAACTGAAAAACCAGTTTACATCATATCGATTGAGCAATATTTTAAATCTTAATAGTACTTACTCGATCAGACTATATGAACTTATGAAAAAGTGGCAACATCTTAGTAGATGGGAATGCTCTATTGAGGATTTAAGAGGTAAATTTGGGATAGGTGAAGGGGTATATCCAAGATACGCTAATTTAAAAGCGCGTGTTTTGGTAACAGCCATTACAGAAGTGAATGAAAAAACAGACCTTTATATTAATTTCAATGAAATAAAGAAGGGACGCAGCGTTGAACGAATTGAATTTACAATCAGACATACTCCAGAAAAAGAAATTAAGTTAACTGAACCCAAAAAGAAACCCGAGCAACCCCAAAAATCAATTGTAAATGAAGATGTATATATCCGTTTAAATGGTTTAGCGGACAAAAACCTTTATCAATTCACTCAAAATTATTTTTCTCAAATGTATCAAGGGGCATCATTCATATGGGGCGAAAAAGCTGAGAATGAATTAGCCATGATTATTGAATATGTAAATGTAGAAAAGTCGGTACAAAATCCACTTGGATTTATTAAGTCGCAAATTCAATTAGCGTGGGAAGCTTATGAAAGTGGAGAAAAACCAACGTTCTCTGACCTTCAACCAACCAAGGAAAGAAAAACTGGAAGGGAAGAAATTATTCCTGATTGGTTTAAAAAAAGTAGTGAAGTTAATGAACTAAAAGAGGAAAAAGGCAATGTCAATATTGCAGAAGAACGGGAAGCATTACTGAAAGAATTAGCGGAAATGAAGGGTCATAAATGACTTGAATGAATTTGATTAGTCGCTGAAAAACGGTTTGTCGCGATAGCAAAAAACTCCTTGTATCCTTTCTTTCTAATCTTCATATTTCGTTCTTACTATGTGGTTTAAAGAAGAAGGAGGGGCAAGCTACGGGTATGTGACCACACACCCCAAAAACGAGGTTTTATCTTGGTAGGAGACTCCTACAACCTTTACAAATATAATAGCTGTTATTTTTTCAAAATAAGCAGCAATATTTGTTGTCGCTTTGCTCGATGTAAAGGCTCTGTTAATGAAAAGGTTGATTAGTCGTTAATGGTTGACGGACAAAAATGTCTGTCACGGGGAGAGAACTCAAATTAAAATTTTCAGCGATTCCGTTTTAGGTATTGGTTTCCGAAAAAAAGAAACCAATACTATCGGACATTTTTGACGATAACTATCTGACTCTCAAAGAGAGAGTGCCCATTTATACACCACTCTAAAAAGCGGTGTATATGTGGTTGCCTTCGGATAATTAGTAATGTCCATTCTTGTACATAACGTCTGCAATTTTGCAGGAATGGTACAATTTAGAAATATATATTTTTTACAAAGGAGAAAGAGAGATTTGGGGAATTTACGAGATAATGCTGCAAAGAAAGAAAAAGTAAGGGACAAAACAAAAGCTCTATACAGTCAATTACTTGATTTTGACGAAGATTATGCAATGGAACTAATTGATTGGTACTTAGAAAAAACTGCAACTAATCGAAAACATCAAATAGAAACCCATTCGAGAGCAACAGTGAAATAACTAACAAGTAAAACTGATGAAGAATCTATTCAAAAAGTACGTCAATTGAGAAGACAAATAAAATCCGTTTTACCTGATAATTATCCGCAGAACTTACAAAAGGGTGATGTAGTTTGGGTAAATCACGGCCAAGGTTATGCCGGAGAAATTTCCGATGGTCATTATGGTATTCTACTAACAAGAAAAGGTAGCAATTTTTTAGTAGCGCCTTTAACAAAAACACGTCAACCTGATAAAGAAAACACCATGGAGGTAACCAACTTAGGTTTACCGGCAAGAGGTGGTCAAACAGTAGAGACTTGTTATGTGAACTTTGGTCAGATGAAATTTGTGCATTATAGACGTTTACAAAACATCATTGGTCTAAGTGTTCGGAAGAATGTCGCCGGTCAATTACCCGATCTACTAACCAAATTCAATAATATTATTAATAAGTCAATTTAAAGTTAAGGCTTGACTGTTTAAGTTCTACATGCAAAAATGAAGATATTCAAATTAGTCTTGACGGGGAATGCCGTTAAGGTAAACAAATTTCATTCATAGTTTTAAAAAACCTCGCGGAATGGCGAGGTTTTTTTGTTTAATATAAAAAAAATAAGGGAATATCTTTAATATCAAGTATCTTTTAGCTTTTGCTACATAACATATAAAAACAAAATTCAATTTTGTCTTAGATGGGGAATGCCGTCTAAGTATTAATCTTTCATTGGAAAAGAACCTCACCACATGGCGAGGTTCTTTTCCATTTGAGGAACATAGCAGTATCAACGGTAAATATCTGACTGGAGCAAAGAAGAAGGAATTTAAGGAACTTTCTGCATGGGTTAATTAAAATATCAAAAGAAAATTTATTCCAAGCTATATTGACGCCAACCATTTTCAGCTTTGGCGAAAAGGTATCCTTGTTCTTCCAGCAATTGTGAGTATTTTCGGATGGTGACTGGTTGTATCGAAAGCCGCTTTGCGACCTCTTTGCTCGAATAGGTTTTTGTATTGTTTTGCATATAGTTCACCTCTTAGAAAATATTCGCTATGAATCTTGAAAAAGCCTTTAAAGATAGATTGAAAGAAAAGATTTCAAATGGTAAACTAATAACATACTAAATTTATTTTACTTTTTTATGTCGAACCCAAGCGGGATCTGACGGTGATGAATAATACAGGTCTTTGGACTGATTGTGTTAAAAGCATGACTTACTATGCTACCAATCTGCCCAAAGGCCTTTTTGTGTTCTTTGGGAGAAAGAATAATGAATCTATGGTTCCTTCAAATCAATCGTTGTTAGAGGTAAAATGTCTCAGAAAATAGTTATTGTTATAAGTAAGGGGAGTCCGTCCTTGTTCGTATCTGGCGAAAATAATAACTAAACGTGATAAAAGAGTGTAGAAGTGTATAGCATTTAAAAACTATAAAACAGGAGTACTTCAAGTACATCGGAAAAGGGAGAGGTAATTAATGACAATCAAACTAAACGAGGTTGAAACGAAATTATTCGAAAGGGTTCATGCAAAACATTTGAGCGTGATCGGTAACGAGGAAAAGACAAAATATCAAAAAGAGGAAATCGTAAAAATCGAACGAGATATTCGAAACAAATGTCTGAAGGTGTATTTCCGAAATGGAGAATGGTTCCGGTATTTTACGGACGGAACGTGGGGATGAAGAATGGCTATCGACTTTGGTTGATAGCTCGTATCTGAAAGATGCGAAATGATCAATCGGCGAAGCTGATTGATCCAGACCAGTGCAGCTGGGACGAAACGAAATCGCGAAGCGGTTTCTTGCTACAAAGTAGCAACACTGTGACTTTCATGGGTCACGATTAGAAGCGAACAATGTTCGCTGGCTTTAGGCTTCAATACACACATGAGCAGAACGAGGTACGCCATATGGTGATGCCTTTGAACCGAAGGTGAAATGCGTCACCTTATGGCGTTAACCGTCAAATTAGCGGTTTAGAAGAGTTTTAGTTTTATTGCATTTATTTTAAAAAACATGTAGGAGGTGTTTAAATGGCAAATAATCGGGGTGGTAATCGACTGAAATATCAAGTAGAACAAGCAATTAAACGAATTAACTATATCGGAAAGTCCAAAAAAGAGTTGCGACAAAATGGAACTGAAACAGGTATTCACTCCATCACACAAGTGAAGCACACGCTTTCCGTTGGGCAGAATTTTGCGGAATGGATAAAAGAGCGGGGAGTAAAAGATCTGTACCAGTTAAAGCGTTCGGATTACCGAGATTATATTTCTCATATGCAAGAAAAAGGAGTTTCAAATGGTCACTTAATCAACATAGAAACGAATTTAAGGTTGCTGCAGAAAGGAATGCACAATATTTCAGTGGATAAGGGGTTTGAGGGGCGAGAGTGGATCCCGAAAACTAGGTTGATAGATACAGCTACTCGTGAAAAACCACAGGATCGTTCTTATTCTGTAGAAGAAATAAAGGGTTTTCGAGAAAAGCTTTCTACCAATGCGAAAGTTGGTGCGGATCTCCAACAAGCTTTTGGACTTCGTTTGCGGGAAGTTGCTAATTCAAGAGTGGCCCATATCGTTGAAAAGGACGGTAAGCTCTTCTGGAGGGCTTCAGAAGATAAGCTAGCCTTAAATACAGCACAAGGTGTTACAAAGGCAGGAAGAGGTCGTATATCGCCTTGTAGGCCCGAATTTGAAGCGAGAGTGCGTGAATTGATTCAGGGGAAGGAAAAGGACGCTTATTTATCTCCTGTGCGTTATAACACGCTTAAATCAGCTTATAATCGTGCAGGAGTAAAAGGTTCTCATTCTTTTAGGCATACATATGCCAGAGAAATGCTAAAAAGCGAGTTGAAGCAAAGAGGAATTGAAACCGCAGGTCGTGAAGTGATTCAACGCATGTTAGAGAATCGGGAAGTTGGTTATCGCAAAGACCATACAATCACGAAAGAGGAACGACCGTTATACAGGGAAGTCGTACAAGTCATGGATAAGGTGCAGGAATATTTAGGGCATGGAGAAGGTCGTATAGATTTGGCGGAAGTATATCTAAAGGGCGTGTGAAGAATAACGGAATGGACGAAACCGGCTAAGCGAAGCGATCCCTTTACAATGAGCAGGGGCATGTTAACCTATCTTGGTTCGTGCCACTGTTTTTTCTGCATGTGGCACTTGGCACGAAAGGCTTGTTGTAAAGGGCAGCCAGTGGAGTTCATGGAGTGGTGTAAATGAATAAAACAAGTTGTCACCCTCCCTTCAACCCTTGCCGCCCCTAACTTTTTTCCTTTTTCAACTATTTAGCCTTTATGCATCCAATATACATCGTTGACTTGCCGGGTTTGAGAGTTCACCTAATCCGTCCTATGAATAAATATCTATTTGGAAAATCACTAAATAAGGATTTACATCGGTTTTAGGTATGCGTAATATTACAAGAATACTAATCCCCAAAACTAATATAAAAAAGTTTAAACATATTTTAAAAAATCCATGTAGGGAAGGATCTTCAATTTATATTTGGGATTCTCTCTTTTATACTTAGATGGAATAGAATCAAATGTAATCATAATATTAATAGTGTCAGTTCCGACTATCTGTTTAATCTGTTCAATCCTTAATCCCCCGCAAATCCTCTCTATAAGACTCCCATATCCATGAGGAGGTAAACTACCCCATAAATTTGTAAATTCTTTAACCACTGTTTCAGCAGCTTTTTCATTATTAATTAATTCATTGATATCCTCTTTAATTAAACTATCATTTAGCACATAAGTTCTGTCAGTAATTAAAGAATCAACTCTTTTATTCCACAACAACTCAAGTCTATCTTCAAAATGATCATAAAAGTTTTCACAATTAATATTAGAATACCAAGTCTTATTGTAGATTTTATTTACAAATAACAGAAAATTCAGCTCGATAGGTGCAATTATGGTTTTATCTTCACACATTTGATATATATCCCTTCCTTATTGTGGTAAATTTATCGGAGTACTAATTATACATTAGAAATGGAGGATTTATATTGAAAAAACTTTTAACTTCTTTTTTGTTAGTTTTTATTTTAATTTCTTCTTTATTCGTAGTGAAATCTGAAGCAAATGGAATTGTTTACGATGCTTCTGAGGATGTCTCAGTTGACTTCGACAAAACACCAACTGAGGATGATGAAAATATAATCAAACCCCTCACAACTTTCCCAGGTAGTGGTGGTTATTCAGGTTTAGATTGGGGTGCATCTGGTAGAATGATTACTTGGAGAGTAAAACCCGACACTCTTGAACCTTGGGTATTTTCAGGTATATTAAAAGTCTATCAAAATGATGTTTTATGGAAAACCTATACTTTGTCAGGTGCAGGGGTTCTGGGATCAACGGGATCGGATACAATAGAGTTACCCTATATGGTTAAAGGAGAGTATAGATTTAAATTAAGTGGTGCAGCAGTAGCTCCTATTGGAAATGTTGATTTTTATACAGTTAGCAGCAATGCAGAATTAACTATTTTTAAGTCTTACTCAGATTAATAAAAACTATTTCTCTATCTTAGCTAGATAGATCCAGTAAAATGAATAAAGCTATTCTATGAATCATTTCTTCTAATTTGATATAGTTAAAGTAATAATCCCCACCTATAAATTCTGGTGGGGATTTGTGCATTCTAATTAAAATATTTCCGTGTCATTTCATGACTTGAAAATTAGTAGAATGATGAAGCTTCATCATTCTACTAATTTTCATTTTCCTACTCCTAGTTCTCTCAATAGTTTTTGTCGTTCCTCTTCGATATTCGGTTCTTCAATTTCTTCTTTGGAATCATCTTTTTTCCCGAACCACTCAGGAACCATTTCTTTTCGACCACCTGATAATTCTAATTCGTTAAAGCTAACTTTTTCGCCATTTATGTGCAATTTTAAAGCAGTTTTTAATTTGGATTTCATAAAGCCTAGCGGTGAATTGATAGACATATGGGTATCATAGAAGAAAAAATCATCTTCTATTCCTGACATTGTATATTGTCATTCGAGTGACACCCGTTTCATTGCTGATATCTTGTACAGATTTATTGTTATCTAACATTCTAATTATTTCATTATATATAAGGCGGTCTTTTGGGTCTTTAGCGTTTTCATGGTATTTCATTGGACGACCTTTAAATTTCCCTTTGGTTTTAGCGATGGCAATGCCTTCCCGTTGAGCTTGTGTGATTCGCTGCCTTTCTTCTTCTACCATCCACGACAGCAAGGTTAAAACTAAATCTGAAACCAATTGCCCTACACCTGGTAACTCTTTATATTTTCGAGTATCAAGAATTGGCATATTAAGAACGACAATATCAATTTCTTCATCAATTATTGCTTTCCATTCATTCCTTATTTCGTCCTTATTCCGACCAAAACGACTTAGATCATGAACTACTAATACATCACCGAACCTTAACATACTTCGCATATCTTGATAAATTGGTCGATTAAAATTTTTTCCGGACTGTTTTTCTAAAAAAATCTTTTCACAACCATAATCCTCTAAGTCTTTTATTTGTCTATCTAAGTTTTGTTCTTTTGTACTTACACGTGCGTAACCAATTATCATTGTCTAATCACTCCTCAAAAGCATGATTTCATCTTCTATTTATTATACAACATAAAATTTACATTAAAGTTAGCTCTATAGCTGATTTATTTATTGTCTATTTTGAGGTTACTTAAAATGTACAACATAAATTGTGTTATGAGACATGGATATTTCGATGTCTCAATAAAAGGGCAGTATTTGTCTCAATAGGACCTTCACTCCCTTAGAGTGCAACCGGTTTTAAAGTTATGATGTAAATATATGTAAGTTATTTATACAAAAAATTGTTTTCAAGACAGTAGGATCAAGAAAGAAAATGATTATGAGGAGGTTGAATATGAACGAATATTGCATCGCAAATACAACCAGAGAAAAACGAGCGGAGATATCAGTTTTGGCAGAGTCAATTAACAGCCTAGGAGCTAAAACCGTAGCACCTGAGGATCAGGTTTCAGCAGCATATTGATGGTGAGTTGGAAATTGATGAAGTATTACAGATATTGATCGATAAGTACAAAAAGTCTCCTAAAATTTGAACTCTTTATTATAAATTTAAATTTAAAACAAGTAATAGGTACTAGTTATTTTCCAGATTAATTTTTCATTTTTCAAGGATATTAAAGTCAATGGTTGTTTTTCTATAGAAAAAAGAGCTTGGAATTTCCAAACTCTTTTTTTACTCTTAACAATCGATTCAATGCACTTTCATCTTTGAGATCAATAATGGGAAGCTATTTGTACTATTGAATTAAGTAAAATATATTTTCTACAGATGAATCACATAACGCTTCCTTTAATTCGTAAAGTTTAATGACTGTAATATATTTTTCATTATTCACTTCAACAACATATAATCTTATATCCTGAAAATAGGAACCGAAATAAGAAATAATATGTTTCTCTATATTCTCCGTCCATTTTATAAAAGGAGTAAATATAGAAATAGCTGGTGTGCCATATTTATTCCTGAAAAGAGAATATTTAATTATTAATTGTGAAATGTACAAATCAGGGATCTTCATCTCGCAACTTTCAAAGACAAGTTTTTTCTCCTGAGCAAGTCCGAATGTTGGACTTCTTTTTACTAGTAATTCTTGGTAGCTAACAAAATTTATAATATGAGTATACGGATCATCCAAAAGATTGTTTTGGTAACAATAATCAAATTGATCTAAGACTGATTTTTTTAAGTTAAATAACTCTAATGAAAAGTTTTCATCTTCTTGTTTTGTTAAATGGACTTCCTCAAAAATCTCATTGAAATAATTAATATCAACATCATTTATAAAGTCTTTGTCGATAAAGTAGTTTATACAATAATGTTTGTTTTCATCGCAATTATATTTCTGTTGTATAAATAGTTCGATTAAATCATTTAACAATAAAGGCTTATATTTTTTGGATATCATTTATCTACCTCTTTACAAAAATCATAATTAATATCTTTTATGCACCTAAAGTACAATTATTATCGAAGGAATACTGGAGAGTGTTGCAGCACTAGCCCCATAAAAATATGCTTGACTCGATATACTCACTTTATATATTCCTCCTTCTTTATAGGTCCATGTTTTACTTCCTGAAACCGAGAATTTCCCTTGGCCTTGACTAGTCCAAGTGTAAGTACTTGCTCCCGTATTAAGACTAAAATTCAGAAAATCAAAGCCGTGATAAGCTGAACTTGCAGTCCAATTCAAAGTTTTCTTTCTATTATTATCATCATCAGTTTTAATAGTAGAAACGAAAGTTCCTACCGGTGCATCTATTGCTCTTGTTTGATTTTCATTATTAACGTAAAAATTCACAATTGTGTAAATTTGATTATCCTCTGTTGGTTCACCTAATTCTTTTTGGATAGATGGTTCAAGTTCCTCATAGGTTACCTCTTCAGAATGTGTTACAACGCTTGGGGTAATACCAATTTCACTTGCATTTGCATGGGACTGAGGTAAAAACGAGATTGATAAAAACATAACTATTGATACAACCAAAATATAGATTTTCTTCATCTTTTTTCCTCCTTTTTTAAAAAATGCTAAATTAAATATCAAGAAATGTCAATTATTTTCTGAATTATATAAATTTTTAAAATTAGGCGACTCTACTTAACTTCATACCCGTTCAGTCTATTACTTTTTCTTTAGCAGAGCTTTTTTAAAATTTACAATCGAGCAAAGCAACAACAAATATTACTGTTTATTTTTTCAAAATAAACAGTAATATTTGTAAAGGTTATAGGAATCTCCTACCAAGACAAAAACCTCTTTTTGGGGGTGTATGATCACACACCCGTAGCTTTTTGAACATTCCAGAACCTAATGCAGATATAACAAGTCCATATGCAAAATTTGTTTTATGTTTTTTCTTTTACTAACCTTCAGCACAGTCTTTATCCACAAGATTGAATGAGAGCGGTACAAAAAGATAAAGAAAGTTTGACTTACAGGGCTAAGTTAGCCTAAATTAAAGATAAATTAAGGTTAAAATAGGGCTAAAATAAAGCTTAATTTAGGCTGTTTTTGGAGGGAAAGTAATGAGATTTCCAATTAACAAAATTACAAAAGAATTAGAAATTAAATCATTTCAACTGCATAAATGGGAAGAGCGGGGATGGCTCGGGACTGAGCCTGTTTTAAAAGATCCAGATAACAATAATCAGCGTATGTACAATAAGCAGCAAGTTGAACGTATTGAATTTATAGATGAAGTCACTAAAGATCAAAGAAAAAAAGGGATTCATCGTACAGATCCTAAAGAAATGGAAATGTTACTTTTAGAAAAATTTGGTGGTGAAGTTACACGAATTGAAAATAAAGAGTTAATTGTTCTTCCTACAACACTTGAGTCGTTTCAAGAATCATTAATCAAACAAAATAAAGAAATGAATGCTATGCGAGAAATAATAGAGGAATTGGTACAAGGACAATTGGAATTGAAAAGTTACATCAAGGAATCCTTGCCAAGACGAGTACAACTGGAAGAACACGATCGTGAATTATTGTTGAGTCTAAAGGAAACTATGGAAAGTCGTAAAAAAGAAGAGGAAAGTCTAGGTTTTTTTGCTCGTTTTTTTAAAAAACGGTGATTGATGTAGAATTATTGGAAGTTCCCTATTTTTGTTTAAAGATGTATTTATTTTCGCAAAAACGTTTTAAACACCCCTAGAAGACGTCTTAAAAATAGATTGATAGATATACCTATTTTTACCTTTAAGATTGATATACGAGCGACCTGTGCCTTTTTAGGGATATATTTGTTCTATTCGAAGAGTTGGACAAGTCTGTTTATAGATTTGTCTTTTTATATATCTATAAATGATTTTATTTTCATGGTTTCGTTTTATTTGGATTTTGATAGAAAAAGAGAAATTATTTCTTGCAGAATTTTGACCAACACCAACATATCTTTGTTGTTGTTGTTTTAAGTAATTAATGTTTAAGTTCTTTGTTTTAAGTGATTTAGGGGCACCACAAACCCTTGGTATGTATAGCGTCACAAGTACGAAAGATAACAGTTTTGGTCTTAAAGGTAACAGTTTTGGTCTTAAAGGTAACAGTTTTGGTCTTTTAAAGGTAACAGTTTTGGTCTTAAAGATAACAGTTTTGGTCTTAAAGGTAACTTTTTAAATTTTAATGTTATCTTTCATATTGACCCTGCTTTTTATTAAGTATATTATTGTAATTAAGTAACTTTTTCTAAAATACTGTTATCATTAAGGGAGGAGATTTTTCGTTGGAGGATAATTATTTAGTCACTCAAGGCAATAATTTAATTGAAGCACGTCATAAGAATCCTTTGACAGCTCGTGAACAAAAGATAGTGCTTACGATGGTCAGTATGATCCAACCGTCTGATGAGGATTTTAAAGACTATCGAATATCTGTTAAAAACTTTAGTGAAATGTTGGGATTAAAAGGTAGTGTGAAGTATACACAAATGAAGGAAATTGCAGAAAACTTAATGA
>NZ_JBBOOP010000002.1:0-428299 GCF_038003145.1 Psychrobacillus sp. FSL K6-1464 | reverse complement strand
ACGTTCAACCGATTCGTCAAGCTAGTCTTTTCGGTGCCAGTTGGAAGTGCGTTTACTAACGTGCGAGCCGCTGTTACGTCTGCTTGCAACTTAGAACCTTCTGCTTTCACCACTGCAGTCGTTGCCGTTTCGACCTGAACCGCTAAAGCCTTCGCATCATCGATTGCTTTTTGCACAACGTTCAACCGATTCGTCAAGCTAGTCTTTTCGGTGCCAGTTGGAAGTGCGTTTACTAACGTGCGAGCCGCTGTTACGTCTGCTTGCAACTTAGAACCTTCTGCTTTCACCACTGCAGTCGTTGCCGTTTCGACCTGAACCGCTAAAGCCTTCGCATCATCGATTGCTTTTTGCACAACGTTCAAACGATTCGTTAAGTTCGTCTTCTCTGTACTATCTGGTAATAGGTTTACAAGTAAACTAGAGGCATCTACATCTGCTTGCAACTTCGAGCCTTCTGCTTTTGCGACAGAAGCTGTAGCTATTGCTATATCTTCATTTAATTTAACTGATTCATCTAAATAGATGTCTATAAAGGTTGGCGACTGCACAGAAGAAGCAGTACCTATTCCTAGTTGCCCATAGCTATTGTAGCCCCACGTATAAGTCCTTAAATCTTCCGTAATCACAAATGTGTGACGGTCTCCTCCTCCCATAGAATGTATCTTGCCAATCCCTATAGTCTGAACAGGTGTCTTTTGTAAAACTTTGGTTCCATCACCAAGCTCACCGTTCATATTGTTTCCCCACCCCCATAAAGTTCCATCATTTTTTAGGGCAAAAGAACGTAGGTTTTGAGCCATGATTTCTTTTATGTTTGTCAAACCTGGAACTTGAAATGGTCTACTATTTGGAGTTGAACCATTTGTAACTATTCCATTCCCTAGCTGTCCTTCATTATTTAATCCCCATACCCACACAGTTCCGTCAGACTTCAAAGCTAATGAATGATTGAAAGTGGTATCAATTGATTTTATATCCGTTAATCCTGTGACTTGTACAGGAACTTTTCTATTTGTAGTAGTCCCATCTCCTAAAAATCCATATCGATTATTGCCCCACGCCCATACTGTCCCGTCTTTTTTTAACGCCAGCGAGAAACTGTCAGAAGCTTTTACTTGAATAACATCTGTTAAACCTGGAACCTGTACTGGAGTCGATCTATTAGTAGTGGTTCCATCTCCTAACTGACTGTTGCCATTGTTTCCCCATGCCCATACTGTTCCGTCTTTTTTTACAGCAAGTGAATGAAGATTACCACCATCTACCCCAACAACATTATCTATACCAACCACGGGCACCGGAGTTCCCTTAGAGTTTGTACCACTACTCGTCCCATCTCCAAGCTGTCCAAACGAATTGTATCCCCATGACCAAACCGTTCCATCTTTTTTAATAACGAGATTAAAACTTTCTCCAGCGGCAACAAATGAAACATCGTCTATTCCAGAAACCTTTTTAAATTCACGCTCTCCTAGATTGTTATTACCAATTCCATTTCCAAGTGCTCCATAGTTGTTTCTGCCCGCAGTCCAAACAGTTCCGTCCGCTTTCAATATGAGCGAATGTTGGCCGCTTCCTGTAATCCAATTACTATAGGACACTTCAGCAGCCTCTGCCTGTGTAATCAAGAAATTTTCCCCAAATATCCCACTACTTGATTCAATGGGACCCACAACACCTGTCATTCCTGACAACAACAACGATGCTGCTAATGCTGTTTTGACTAAGGAACTAGACATTACATTTCTTGCTTTATATAGCTTATTTTTCTCATTAATCATTTTCTATTTTCCTCCAACGTTTTTTTTAATGACCCGCTATTATATGTACTAACTATAAATTTATAAGAATAGCTTTAAATCAATGCCAATAGAAGAAATGGGTTGTAGAACTACTCACTAAATAAATTAGTTTTTTTTCACGGATATTACCGAAGATTTTTCCAGATATAAAAAGACCGCCATTAGGCAGTCTTTAGTTTTTTTTATTAAAACAATTTTTTTCTCTACTACTCTCCTAATAGCTTCACATTCAAATTCAGAAAAGAACTTCCCCCGTTTTTCAATGCTTTACGTCGTTTATATTTCACCGCTTGAGCTACTGGCATTATCAACTACCACTACCCATTGAGGAGGAAATTCAATCTTTCTTGGAAAGCCGTTTTCGCTTCACTCGATGGAAGTTTGTCTATAGCTTCCTGTGCACGTGTTAAGTACGGGTCACGCTTGTAACGTTCTGCAAATGTAACTTGTTGCTCTGCAGCTTTTAGAAGAGCTGGATCCAATGCAGGATCCTGTGGCGTTGTTGGAACTGCTTCTATTATTACTTGGAGTCTTATTTCTAGAGCTGTTTTGTCTGCTCCGTCTTGTAACTTAGCAACGAAATCTTTCGCACTGGTTAAATACGGATCACGTTTATGTTGCTCTGCCAAAACCACAAGAGTTGTTGCTTCTTCTAATAGTGCTTCTTCTACTTCCGCTGCAAGTGCATCTTGGATGACTTTTATACGGTTCAAAAGTCCCGTTTTCTTTGGAGAATCTTTCAGCTTGTTAATGCTGTCCAAAGCATTCATAATGTCAGAATCACTTTTCGTCAGCTCCGCGGATTTCACTTTGCTCTCGGCCTCTAATGTCAACTTCAATTGCTCGATACGTTCAGAGAGTTCTGTTTTAAGCGGTCCATCAGATAACTGATTGATGGATTTTTCCGCAAGCGTGATGTTGTAGTTCGTTTGCATTTTTTCTGCTTGAACTACTGCATTAATTGCTTTTATGTTCAACTCGATGCTCGTGATACGGTCACTTAACTCCATTTTAGTTGAACTGTCAGGCAATTTAGCTACTAATTCTTTTGCTGTGGCGATTTGCTCTTTTGTCGACTCGTCATTTAACTTGTCTACTGTATCTTGTGCTTCTTTTACTAGTTCCGCCCCATCAGATGTAACAACTATCGAGTCTAATCTTACTGTTAAAGCATTTTTCTCGGAGACAGACGGCAATGCTATAACTAAAGATCGTGCAGCATCTATATCTGCTTGTAGCTTCGACTCCTCTGCTTTTTCAACTGAAACTGCCGCTGTTGCAATTTGCTCTGCAAGTGCTTTCGCATCATCAATTGCTTTCTGCACCATATTCAATCGATTCGTTAAGCTTGTTTTCTCTGCTCCAGATGAAAGATTGTTCACAAGTAAACGAGATCTATCTACATCTGTTTGTAATTTAGAGCCTTCTGCTTTGACTACGGATGTAGTCGCTGTGGCAATTTCAGCTGTTAAATTAATTTCTGCTTGCACTGTGTCCAATCGTGAAATTAAGCTTGTTTTCACGCTGTCATTTGAAAGTGCATTGACAAGCGTACGGGCCGAAGTTACATCTACTTGTGCTTTAGAGTCTTCTGCTTTCATGACAGAAGCTGTTGCTATTGCTATTTGGTTGGCTAACGCTATTGCGTCATCAATTGCTTTTTGAATCACGCTTAATCGATTCAACAAGTTTGTTTTTTCTGCTCCAGATGGCAATGTATTAACAAGTGTGCTTGCCATTGTTACATCAACTTGCAACTTAGTATTTTCAGCCTTAACTACGGAATCTGTTACTGATTTCCAATCAACATAGGTTCCTAAAGACACAAATTTATATCCGATGGTATTTGCCCAGTTCTTTGCAAATTCCGGTGTGTCGTGCCCATACACTGTTACGTTCGAAACGCTGACACTATTCGCTTGTAATATGGATGTACTCAATACACTCGTTAAAGAATAAGGCATTGTTATGGAATGAATATCATTATTGCCAAATGCCATGGAGCCTATTTCATTCACATTGTCTGGAATTTTGACAACTGATAGCAAGTTATTATTAAATGCCATGTATTCTATAGTTTTCAAAGATGAGGGTAAAGTAATCTCCGAGAGCTTGTTGCCAGTAAAGGTAGAAGAAGGTATTCTTGTAACACCCTCTTCTATTTCAACTTTAGTTATGTTATTTGCACTAAATACTGAAACCCCTAATTCAGTCATCTTTGTGGTTAATTTCACTTCTGTAATTGCATTTCCACCAAAAGAATGATCCCCTAGCTTTTTAAGACTCTCGGGAAAATTGACGGAATGAATTAGGTTATTTTGGAATGCTCTTTGATCTACGCTTACAATTTTTTCTGGCAATTTCACTGAGGTTAATAGGTTATAAGAAAATGCATCAGAACCAATTGTTTTCAAGGTAGAAGGTAGTGTTACACCTGTTAATTGAATACGCTTAAAAGCTGAATTTCCTATATGAACAACAGGCAAACCTTCAATCATATCTGGAATCCATACATTTTTCACCAGACCCGTGTATTCTGTTATCGTGACTTCTCCATTTGCTATCGTATAATTAAAATTAGCCGAAATTTCAGGAGCATCTGGCACATATGATTCCCCTAAGGATACCCAAGTGTGTTTATCTTTAGTTGCCCAGCTTTTTGCATATGTTGGATTTTCGTAACCATAAACTTTTACGTCAGCTGGTACTGTTGCATTTAAAGCCAATACGCTTACTAAGAAAGTAGAAACAGTAGAAGGAACATGAAATTCTCTGATCTGATTCATATTAAATGAGGAACTCCCTATGCTCGTAACTCCTTCAGGCAGCTTTACTTTAGTTAGCAGATTCTCACTAAACGTACGACTTCCTATTGTTCGCACAGATGCAGGAATATCTACAGAGGTTATTTGGTTTTTTTCAAACATTGAATTGCCAATTGTTGTTACACCATCTTCAAAAGATACTGATTTAATATTATTGTTTAGAAATGTCCCACTCCCATATTTCACATCTTTCTTAAATGTTACATTAGTAATTTTATTATTACTAAAAACTTCTAGACCCATTGATATTATAGAATTAGGAATATCGACTGATTTCAACTTATTATTCTTAAACACATAATTTCCTAGTGTCGTTAATGAAGATGGTAGTAAAATGGTTTCTAGCTGATTATTTTCGAAAGCATTAAGTTCAATTTTTGTTAATTTGTTTGGCAAATTTACGCTCGTCAACAAATTATTTTGAAATGCATTTGAAGCAATTGTCTTAATTCCTTCTGGAAGAATTACAGATTTCAGATTGTTACCTTTGAATGCAGAATTGCCGATATAGGCAACCGGGTTACCTTGAATATAAGCAGGAATTACTACATCGGTACCTACACCTAAGTAGTCGGTTATCGTAACTTCTTTTGTACCAGAATGTGTCGTATACTTGAAATCTGTAACAGGGTTTTCTTTTAAAGAAGACATTTCTGCAGCATAAGCTAACTTATCGACACCTATTAGACCTGTAGATATAGAGCCGGATAGTATTAAAGAAAGTGCCAATACCCCCTTAACCATTTTTTCACTTGATTTTCTCATGTTTTTATTTTGCATTTTTTTCCTCCTGTATTTTTTTTAAAACTCTATTTAGAGTATGCAATAGCCTATGTATTATTCTGATATCTTCATAAAATAGAAGAACAAAAAAAAGACTACCCTTAGGCAGTCTCTAATACTTTTTCTGTCAATGCTCGCACATCAATCGTTGTTTCTTCCCCGATCATGTCCATCAAAATGACTTCTTTGAAATATTTAACGCTCTCTGTTAACGGAATCTCTAAGATTCGTTTCAGTGCGTTTTGATACATTGATACAAACTCTTGGTCTGTATTACCACGCTTTAACTCTGCAAAAGATTCATAGAGCTGATCTAACTTGTCTGCTAATTCCAAAAGCAAGCCCTCGGTAGTTCCATCTTTACCTTCTTTCATTCGGCCTGCAAATACCTCGCGAAACTCTTCTGGAATCTCTGATTCTATGAAGTTTGCTACCATTTTTTCTTCTACTTCGTTAATCATTTTACGAAGCTCTGGTGACGCATGTTTCACAGGTGTTTTTATGTCACCGATGAAAACTTCCCCGAAGTCATGATTGATCGTTCTTTCGTACAATATCTTCCAGTCAATCACTTTGCTACTACGCTCTTCAATAGTTCCAAAGAACATTGCATATTGACTGACTTTCCAAGAATGTGCTGCTACATTGTGTTCCTCAAATTTGTAACGTCCTGGACAACGTACAATACGCTCCAAATCATTTAGTGATGTGAAAAATGTATGAATTCCCATTATTAATTCCTCCGCTTTCCCTTTTTAATACCTGCATAACTTCGTATGCAGGATCCCTGTAGTTTTCTTATCCTTTAACCACTTGTCTGATCTCGCTTTCAATCTCTCTGTACCTAACTGTTTGACGTTGAACATTGCTTTCTTCTGCAATTTGTCTAGTCATCTTCGATACAATCAATTCATCTGATATATTTTCATAGACTCGGACAATCATTTTCACGAAACGAATATAAGCTTTAGACATCATTGGTCACCGCCTTTTTCCGTTTCATCTCCACATAATTTTTAGCTCCACGACATGCTTTGTCCAGATGATTATGACAAAACCATCGTTCTAACGCTCCGTTCTGTACATTCAATGGTTGTTCTAGTAACTCGTCACACATTGGTGTATAAAAGTTACAGGTTACCGCACAGTCAGAACAGGGTTTTTCTAACACCTCTAAAGCTTTACCTTCTTCTGCTTTTGTTAACCAGTATTCTTCCACGCTTCGAACGTTTTCCAACATTACCCTTGGCATTCTCTTGACACCATGAAGAGCAAGTATTTTTTCTATAGTCAAGTAGACCATCTCCTTATTAAAATGCAGTCAAGCTGCTCCTTTTTAATCTGTTCTGCCTATTCTATGCAGTTGCTTTCCAAACGATAAGAAAAAGACGCCCAAGAAGGACGTCTTGTGTAAATATAATCAGGCAAAACCTTTGGTAGCTCCATGTTTTACCCAGTATTCTATATTTATTGAAAGTAACTCTTCTATTTCTAGATACCTCCATCTTTCTATTTCTATACCATACTGCTATATTCTTCCTCGCTTAGGATCGTTACGCCCAGTTCAACCGCCTTTTTGTGCTTCGAAGAACCTTCCGCATCAGGACCCATAAGGAGATAGTCGGTCTTTTTCGAAACAGAACCGTTCACTTTGCCTCCTAATCCTTCAATCTCCGCCTTGAATTCATTACGTCCTTTCGATAAAGCACCCGTAATGACAAACGTTTTTTCGGTGATTGCCGTGTCTGTCTTCGGTGCGACATAGTCGCTCTTCATCAATAGCCCTGCCATGGACAATTCCTCTATCATCTCTCGGTTCGCTTCTGAACAAAGAAACTCGATAAGGCTATTTGCCATCGTCTCTCCAAAATCAGGAATAGCAAGTAATGTCTCCTTTAGAGAACTGCCTTTAGAAGCTTCAATCAATGCTGGTACTGAATCAAAATGTTTCGCTAATGTGCGAGATGCCGTTCGACCGATATTAGGAATCGAGAAAGCATATAGAACCTGATGAAAACTATTAGACTTCGACGCTTCTATTCCTTTAACCATCTTATCAAATTTCTTTTTACCAAATCCCTCTAAAGTCACAATGCCTTCGCCTTTCTCATGAAGGTCATATATATCTGGAATTAGATTGATGAACCCTTGTCTGTGAAGTTCTGCAATCGTCTTATCTCCAAGCCCGTCTATATTCATAGCCTCTCTGCTGACAAAATGCTCTAGTTTTCCTTCTACTACCGGCTCGCACCATGCATTTGTACAATACAGATTTTCTCCATTGAATTTCGTTGGAATCCCACATGCTGGACATGCTTCTGGATGAACAACTGCAATCTCTGAGCCACTTCGCTCTGAATGAATACTCTGAACTACTTGTGGAATTACATCATTTGCTCGCTGCACAATGATTCGATCACCAATTCGGATATCTTTATCTCGGATGTTTCGGAAGTTATGAAGTGTTGCTCGAGTAATACGAACAGAATCAATATCTACTTCGTCAAAAACCGCAACTGGAGTAATCTGTCCTGTTTTGCCTACTTGGAACAATATCTCCCGTAGTGTAGTCGTTGCATCTAAAGAGGAGAATTTGTAGGCACATGCCCACTTTGGATACTTAGATGCACTTCCTAATGTTTCACGAATGGCTAGCGTATCAAACTTCAATACCAATCCATCAATCATGAATGGAAGTGTTCCACGTTCTTTTTCCCCGTATGCTTCACTAAACTCTACGATTTTTTCCACTTCATCAGCATCAAATTCAAATGTTTCGACTAACTCGAAACCGTTCTCTTTCAAGAATGCTAACTGCTCTGTATCTGTTTCGAAATCCAGGCCATCTACATACACTAAATCAAAAGCGATACCTTTCAAAGCTCGACTTGCAGCTACACTGCTGTCTAATTGACGAACCGTTCCAGATGCTAAATTTCGCGGATTGGAATACTTCCCATCTGTATTAATGCGTTCAAACTCGGCGTAAGGGATTATGACTTCCATTCGAACTTCTAGTTGGGAAGTGAACGAGATTACTTTTGGTACATTTTTGATTGTAGAGATTGTGTGTGTCAAATCTTCACCAATCAGGCCTGTGCCTCTACTCACTGCTTGCTCTAATCTACCGTTGTTGTATTTAACGACAATGGTTAGTCCATCCATTTTATGCTGTGCTAAAACTTTACCTTGCCCTCTACCGACAAACTTTCGAATACCTGCAGCATCAGTTATCTTTTCTTGGGATAACATCGGACTTGAATGCGTTACCTTTTTCAAACCATCCACCACTACTGCATGAATCTTATTCGTAGGAGATTCTGAGTCGGATAGCTCCGGGTTTGCATCTTCTAACTCCACTAATTGAAGATATAGTCGATCGTACTCTGAATCCGTGATCACTGGACTATTCTGTTCGTATAGTCGGTCATGTTGGATAATTTCTTCTCTTAACCCTTTTAATTGTTCTTCCACCGTGTTTACTTTAACTGTTGTCATCTAATCAATCTCCTTTTTTAGTCGCAGACAAGTCCGCACCTGTTTAATCTGATACCTTTCAGTATATGCGAGAAGTGCCTAATTCATAATGAAGGTTTTGGGCATAAGAAAGACCACCCTTTGAGAGAGTGGTCAACTTACAGCTTTGTCGGTTTATTTTTGCATCATTTCTGGTTTCGGTCTAGGGATGTATCGTCCTATCATTTTTCAATATTTTCATCCTTACTTCCTCCTTTTTTGTAGCAGTCACATCTGCACCTGTTTAATCTCATATACATTTCAATATATGCAAGTTGTGTGCATTACAATAAAAGTTTATTTTTCCAATAAATAAAGGACCCAGAAGTTCAGGTCCTTTGCTATTAAATCATCCCTGGATTCTCGATGATGAAGAAAAACGGGATGATATGTTCATCAATCATGCCATTCACCACTGGTACCGTACCGTCTATTAATGACGTGATTGCAAATACTCCAAGCCCTATCATTAAAGCGGCCACCACAACCGTCTCAAATGAAATAAATCCACCTTTTGCTCGTAATGTCTGTAAGACTTTTTTCATGAATAATCCTCCTTTCGTCTCTATGATCGCAGAGCATTTCTAATTTTCACGGATTGTTGAAATGATTAAGTGAGTTCGCTACCATGAATTCTGAACTACTTCTGCTTTTGGGACATTATACACACAAGTATTCCAAATGATGCTATCTCATTGATTGAATGTCGACGAACAAAACATGAAGGATTCACTCCCGAGGGAGTGAATTTACTTTGTTTAGTTCCGAACAGCATCCAGTCTTGCTTGGAGATTCGTTTTGGCTGACCCGTCTGGTAATTCATCGATTGCTACCTGAGCTTTCGTGTAGTAAGTAGCCCGTTGGTATTTCTCCGCAAGTTGAACTGTTTTTTCTGCTGCATCAATCTGTTTTTTTATTTCCAATTCTTCTTGTGTGTTAGAGAAGAATGTCGACAGCTTTTCTATCAGTTTTCCATGTGTCTCAGCATAAGCACTAAGAGCTTCTATACTTTTGCTTGCCTTGGTCAAATTCGTTGCAGTTTGTCGTTCTTTAGCTAGTTCAATCATTTTAATTGCCTCTTGGAACTTCGCTTTTGTTTCGATATCAGCAATTGCCTCTACTTCTACTTTTAAGTCATATGCGAACTGCATTGCTTCTGACACTTTAATAGCACTTAGACGCTCTAATAATGCAACTTTTGAATCCTCGTCTTTTAATGCCTCTACTAGAATACGAGCTTCTGCAATCATGCCAACATCACCTGCAGATTCTGCTTTTGTCACTGCATCTACTGCCAACTTAAGCTTGCCTGCATCTATTTTTTCTAATTCGGCATTTAATAATAGTTCTAGTCTCGCAGACAACGCTGTCTTGATATCGCTCGGAGGAACTTTCTCCAGTGCTTCTTGAGCCCGTGCAAAATATGGATCACGTTTGTATCGTTCTGCATTAACTACTTGTGATTCTGCATTTTTAATTGCTGCTTGAATCTCTTTTTCAGTCATGTTTTTATAAATCTCATCTAGTTCTTTCTGTAATTCATCTTTTTGTTCTCCTTCACGTAACTTTTCCACTTCTGAAGAAGCACTCAAGTAAGGCTCACGCTCAAAACTGCCTGCCCAATCGATATTTTTACCGACTATCTCAAGGAAAAGTTTATAATCTCTTTCGGCAATCCACTCGAAGATCGCTTCCATACGCTTCAGATATACTTCCTTCTCTTTACATTCAGGAAGTTCATTAATCTTCACTAAAGCTGTGGTAATATGCGGATCTCGTTTCAGCATTTCTGCCACTTTCAAGTAGGTTTCAATAGATTTTACATCTGGGCAAGACTCCCCAGGTACTTGTTCTTTGTTACGCACAATTTTATGATGCAAATAAGGCAACGTAGAGCCTTCATCTATCTTCCATAGTCCACTGTCAAAATCAAAACCAACGGCTTCATATGGAGCTTTTGTTAAGCTAGTTTCTAAGCTTAGCTTCTTCGTCTCACTATTTGTAAAGCTAGCAGGCATTATTTGGTCCCATGTTTGTACATTTTCCATGTTTGCTATCGCTTCGCTATAATTTCCATCCCGATCTAGAAGTTTACCTATAAATAATTGTTCTACATTTTCAACTTTATCGAGCAGTACGAGTGAGTTCTTAACAATTCCTTCTTCACCGATTACTCCAACCAACCCTCCCGATTTCCCAGAGGATATTAATTCTCCTGCTGAGTAGCTGTATTCTAATGTAGCATCGAGTAATCCAACGACCCCTCCAACACTAGATTCTCCTTTAACTTTTCCATAATTGTGTACATTGCTTATCGTACTTGTACTTTTACCAACAATCCCACCTACTTCGTCCAGTCCCTCTATATCTGCGAATGTGGAAGCATAGGAAACTGGTGCAACTGTAAATCCGGCTATTCCACCCGCCTGTGAATATCCAGCTTCTTTACCAGCAGGACCATTCACCTTAATAGTAGATCCTTCTAAAACGTAAAGGTCTTGAATAGGACCAGTGTTAAAACCAACGATTCCTCCAACAGAACCCGCTGCAACTATATTTGATTTAACTTCGACATTTTCAATATTTCCGTGGCTCCACCCAGCAATTCCTCCAGAACCAGGAGTAGATTCTTCCTCAGTGGAGTTTGCCTCTATTGACACTTCAAAATCTTGTACATCTTTTATTTCTGAAGTATTAAATCCTGCTACTCCGCCTACTCGTACATCTCTATTGTTACCTATTAATCCAATAGACTTAAGAGTATAGTTCCCACTTATTTCGGAAATTTTGCTATAGTTTTCTGCAGTAATGCCGCCCACATATTCGCCACCTACAATTGTTGCGTTTAAATTAACATTTCTAATGGGTGCAAATGATTGATAAGTCACTCCCCCTGCATTTTTCCCTTCTGCATGCACAGTTCCAGTAACATTCGAAATTTCTCCTTCAAAAATGAAATGGGATACGCCCGATGCATTATTCGTGCCAATCACTTTTACATCTAGTTCTACATCTGAAACTACTGACTCTAAATGTGAAATAACTCCAGATGCAATATCATTAGAAATAATCTCGCCCTTTACCTTAATATTCTTTAATTCCGCCGTTTCATCATAAGTAGAACCAATCAATCCAGAAGCCCTTGTATCGGCCTCTACTTTCCCATCAAATGCCACATCTTGATACGTTCCTTCGCCATGTACGGCATAAATGATGCCAGTAGCATTATTTTTCGAAGTTACGTTACCTTTTACCTTTAAGTTTTGAGCATTGACTGTATTATAAATTTGTCCTATTAAACCAGAGGCAACATCATCAGAGCTTACATTTCCTTCAAAAGATAGGTCTTGAATTATCCCTTTATTATGCACTGCGTGAATAAGTCCAGAAGCTTCTGTTTTTCCTTGCACATCTCCTGTCATAGATACATTCTTAATATTTATCCAATCCTCGCTACTTCCATGGACCGAACCAATTACTCCCGCTGCTCTTTCTTCACTCTTGACCAAACCTTTCATGTGAATATCTTCTACATTTAGGTTTTCATAAGAAGCATGCAAAACACCCGAGGACTCAACAGTACCTATTACTTCACCTTCTACAATCACATCTTTCATTTCCACATTAGGTGAATGGAAAACAAATCCAGAAGTGTAACGCCCCTCAATTTTCCCCTTTATTCGGATTTCCTCTGCATATATATCATCTACATGACCATAGAATCCACCGCTTGCATAATTTGAAGCAGTCACGTTTCCTTCAAAAGACATCCGTTCCATCTTGACAAATGAACCTTGGTCACCATTTTGAGTGGCAAAACCTGCAGCTTCACCCTCCACTGAATCTATATTAGCTACAACACGTACATCCGACATTTCCAATTGTGCGTCAGTAATACTAGTTACACCAGACACGTATGCATCTGTCCCGCTAATTTCTCCTGAAACAACAACATTTTGTATATCCACTTTGTTTAATTGGTCAGTATCTTCTATAGACCCACCAATAAGAGCTGCTACGCCACCGTATTGAAAGTTGAGTTCTTCATCATTTTTGGTGTAGTTACCGCTTACATTCACATCGACAAATTCAATATTTTTAATTTCAATTTGTCCTTTTGAATGAACCATTGAAATAAAACCTACATACTTCTCATTACTATTAATAGTCATCCCTTTGACTACGTGACCTCCTCCATCGATAGAGCCTCCAAACTCTTCTATAGGTGTCCAGTTTTTACCGTTCAGTTCAATATCTTTAGTTAATTTGTAGTGCGTATTACCGCTCTTATCCAATTGAATCTTTTCTAACTGCTCCCTATTGGCTATTTGGTATGGGTTTTCATAACTCCCATCCCCACCATCAAACAAACCTGTCCCGTCAAAACGATTGCTATCATCCCATGTAATATTTACAGAGTTTGCTGATGGTGAGTTTTCGCTTGATTGACTTGTTAAGCTCTTTTCTGATAGCTCACTAGCCAAAGCAATTGGTTGACTAAATGGTTGTAGTATTAAAAAAGTTAAAGCGGTTACTGATAAAACATTTCTAGGTATGCGTAAGAAATTCTGTTTCAATTTCATTTTTATTCATCTCTCCCTTATCTTTGATACAACATGATATGCTACTCTTTATACAAAATTCAGTATTTAGTTTCTAACCCTGCCGAACAATAAAAAGCCCTCCTAAGGAGAGCTTTGTCGTTTAGTTCATAACTGCATCTAATCTGGTTTGCAACTCTAATTTTGCTTTGTTATCAGGCAATCCGTCGATGGCAGATTGTGCTTTAGTAACGTATGTTGCACGTTTATATTTCTCTGCTAATTGAACTGTTTTTTCCGCGGCCTCTACTAGCTTTTGCAATTCAAGCTCTTTCTGCATACTAGTAAAGAATGTCTTAAGCTTGTCGATTGTTTCACTTTGGTTCCCTGAGTATACTCTTAGTTCTTCAATACTCGCAGAAGCTTTTGTCATGTAAGCGGCAGTTTGACGTTCTTTAGCTTGTTCAATGGCTTTGAAAGCATCTTGGAACTTCACTTTTGTTTCAGAATCCATAATTGCATCGATTTCCACTTTTAAGTCGTGAGCTAGTTGCATCGCTTCCGTTACTTCGATTGCGTCTAAGCGTTCCACTAGTGCTTGCTTCTCTTCGCTCTCTTTGAGGCTGTTCACTAGTGAACGAGCAGCTTCAATAGTAACTAGGTTACTAGAGGATTCTGCTTTGGTCACAGCATCAGTTGCTGTCTTTGCTTTCTCGACTTCTATTTTGTCTTTTTCTGCAATCAGTAGAATGTCTAGTCTTCCTTGCATAGATGTTTTGATCTCGCTTGGTGGTACTTTATCTAATGCTTCCTGTGCTCGCGTGAAATAAGGATCTCGTTTATAGCGTTCAGCGTTCACGACTTGCGATTCGGCCGCCTTGACAGCTGCCTTTATCTCTTTTTCTGTCATGTTTTTGTAGATATTATCCAATTCATTTTTCAAATCGTCTTTCTCTTCACCGTCGCGTAACTTTTCTACCTCAGCAGAAGCACTCAAGTAAGGTTCACGCTCAAAACTACCTGCCCAATCTATATTTTTACCGACAATTTCTAAGAATAGTTGGTAATCTCGCTCCGCAATCCATTCGAAAGTTGCTTCCATACGCTTCAGGTACTCTTCTTTTTCCTTACATTCTGGAAGTGCATTGATTTTCTCTAATGCATTGGTGATATGCGGATCACGTTTAAGCATTTCCGCAACTTTCAGGTAAGTCTCAATAGATTGCACTTGAGGACACGCTCCTCCTGGACTTGTATCTCCTGGTTCTGTGTTGTCTGGTCCAGGAATATATGGAGTTGAATAGAACCCGAAATACGGTAGTGTCTTTCCTTCTACAATTGTCCAAGGACCTTTCTCAAATTCAAAAGTTGCCGCTTTATATGTTGCGGCTTGAAAAGCTTTTGCTTTACCAATTAGCGTACTTTTTGATTGATCTACTACTGGATTTGGTTTTGTGTTGTTCCAATGATAAAGATTGTCACCGTCAGGATTTTGTTCATTTGTCGGCTCTTGAGAAGCTAAAATATTTAGAGCTGTTATTTCAGCCATCCCGTTTGCATCCATGTACGCCACAGCAAATGTATGACCAACAGGTACTTCAATGGAGTTTGTTACTTTTCCTTCCATAATCTGCTCATTGAAATCTGAACCTTTCGCGATTAGCATAAATGTTTGTAATATTCCATCCACTCCTTCTGGATAAACTAAGTCAATCATTACGGTGTTCGTTTCAGGATTTACCTTTGAAACGATTAATTTGATTGGTCCATTCATATTCGGCATATCGAATTCTCCGTTTGAATCGCCGTCCTCATTGTTTCCAGATGCATATTCACCAACAAACAACTTTCCATTTTCTCCTATAGAATCGAGAAGAGAGAAACTATTCGAGACTGGAAATTCTCCTTTTCCGTTCCATAACCCTATTAAACCACCCGGATTCGGGCTGTCTACAGCTCCAGCAGCATACGATCTGTTTATCGAGCCACCTTTAAATTCACCAACTAATCCACCTGTGTTTTCCGCTCCGGTAACAGCAGTGTCTGCATAGACATCTTTCAGATGCCCATGGAAAAGACCTGCAAATCCACCGACATTTATATCGCCACTTACCTTTCCTTTGGCAAAGCTTTCTGTAATTACCGTGTTCTCTGAGCCTGAACCAATCAAACCACCAATATTCATGGAAGGTTGGAGTTTTCCACCGCTCGCTTTACTCTCTTCACTCACTCTACTCACAGATAGTATAGAGATATCTCCACTTTCTTTAGGAGCTCCCATAATTCCGTTAACGTCGGCACTAGAGGCTAATTGTTCTAGCGTTCCTCCTTCAGAACTTCCGATCACTCCTCCAACCGAAGTGTTCCCAGTAACTGTGGAACCCGGTAAAACAACAACATTTCGAACCGTCCCCATGTTTTCACCGATCGCACCACCAGTAGGATTAGTCGTTGTTTGCTTCACTTGAGTCTTCACTTTCATATTTTCAGCCAAAACTTGCGGTGGAGCAGAAGAAACTCGGCCTACCGTGTAATCATCAGATGAACCACCGTCGCCATTAAAGTTAATCCCAACTATTCCTCCTATTGTGCCTCCTCCTTCGACGGAGTAACTACCCGATATATTTCTTACCACATGTTCGTTAAGTGAAACTAATCCACCAACATGTTCTTGACCCACAACAACAGAAGTAACATCTATGTCTTCAATAGTAGTTTTATGCAAATCTACACCGTATTCATGTACCCAATCGTAATCCCTTAGTGATAGAAGATTTTCGCCCACTATCCCTCCGGCCATACCGCTGCCTGCACCTGGACTTTGAAGATTCTTATAGTTGCCTTTGACGTTGTGTAGGTATCCGTAGTTTTCACCAATAATACCACCCGAGATATTACTCCAGTCATTATTAACGCTTACTTCCATCGTTATGTTTTCTACTGGCGAGATGTATAATTCCCCACCCATTTTTCTATCCATATCATCAGTAACAAATAGACCGTTGGCATAGCGTCCGTTTTCTCCTATTAGTCCCCCTAGAACCATTCCATCTTCAATAGTTGCTGCTCCAGTTATGTTCCGAACCCAACCTTCGTTAACTCCTGCTAGACCACCGACAATTCTTCCGCCATTTAACTTGACGTCCAATTCAACATCAGATATGAATGTATCGCCAGTCAACGAACCAGCTACACCACCAACTGTGTCATTCTCGGAGTTTATTTCTCCTGTAATTTTCAAGTTTTTAAAAATCACACTTGGATTTCCCTCCACATATTCATAAGACCCATCTTGATTTTCAACACTCTGCATAAACACAGGATTTTTATCGCTTTTCTTTCCTTCAATACTTAGTGCAGAATTACCTTCTGCTTCTCCTATTAGTAAGCCAGCCGAATCTCCGTACGAGTAGCCTGTATCAACTTTAGCTTCCAATAATTGAAGGTTTTTCACTTGTAAAGTTCCGTCTTTCGGCATTTCCTCAAAGAAGCCTGTGTTTAATGACGTGGAACAAAAGTTTGATTCTTCATGGATTTTAATTGTCATGTTGCGAATAGCATGATTGCCACCATCTATATGCCCGCTGAATAAAATCGGTTTCCAATCCACTCCCGCGAGATCAATGTCATTTTTCAACAAAAAGTATTTCCCGTGTATCGATTTATCTTCTAATTGTTCTAAATGCTCCCGAGTTTCTAGCAAGTAGGGATTCTCCTGCGTCCCCGTTCCTCCTGCTCCGCCCAGGAAAGCAATTTTTTCATCTTGACTGTCTTCATTCACTTCCAACTTATCTTCTCCATACCCGACTAGAATGATATCTACATCACCATTCGTTTCAACCATTGCTGGAATGCTCGGGCTGTAGCATCCGTTTCCTGCATCCGAGTTTCCGATTACGGTGAAGTTATTATTATTCGATGGAACAATTGCTTTGTAGTCTTTGTGACCAGAACGTTCCGTAAGTTCTGTCCACTGTTCTAGACCAGCCTCATCAAATTTAGCAACAATCCCCGTATCGCTCTCATTGCTGTTTGGATTTTCCATTCTTCCTGCAACAATGTATCCTCCAGCTGCATCTATATGCACAGCATTAAAATAAGAACGATTGGGAATCTTTGTAGAAATAGATTGCCACATTTCTTCCCCTGAAGCATCTAATTTAAAAATGCTTCCCGCTCCAGCATTGTAACCCGCTAGGATGAATTCGCCATTCGGAGAAACAGCAACATCTTCATACGACGTTCCTTTAGAAGAAAGCTTATGCCATACTGTGTTTCCGTCCTCATCCAACTTCACCAAAAGTCCATATTCGACTCCTCCTGAAAAGGCTCTTCCTGCCGCTACAAAACTACCATCTCCTACAGGTTCTATGGAACGTAAGGCAATGTTATTGTATCCGCTATATTCCCACTCGTTATCGCTTATTTTATTTCCATCTTTATCTAACTTTATAATAAGTCCAGTGTCATATGGGCTTTCTCCTACTGCCAGTACTCCGCCTTCTGACGTTGATGCTACAGAAAACAAATTACCTCTTATGTTCATGGATGAATTCTTCCAAACGTTTGCACCAGATGCATTCAGCTTTTGAACAAATATTCTATTTCCTTGTGTGTAACTTTCAATGTGTCCTGCAACAATGATAGATCCATCTGCTGACTCGGCAACAGAGCTATTCACAAACCCTTTGTCCATTGTAAAGTCCCAAATCACATTCCAGTCTTCATCGAATTTATATAAATCCCCTCTTGCTAACTCTAAAGTGTTTGTACTTGAATGAGTGTTACCCACAATCAAGTATTTCCCATCTTTTGTTTTGATAGCATTTTCGACTGTCTCTTCATGAATCCCTCCAATATGCTTCACAAAAGAGATACCTCTTTCTTCTGTGGTGGATGAATTAGCCATCATCATTTGTATGGCTTGACTTCCGCCCGTAAGATTTGTTGTCTCTAGTTCTTCTGCAAAAGATACATTTACAACAGGGAACAGAGTACTAGAAGCAATAACACATGCCAGTAACGTTTTAACTATTCGTTTCTTACTCTTAGATTCATTTTTAAACATTTTAAAACCTCCCATTTTTCTGTTTATTACCATAATATGCAAGCGGTACTTATTGACTACTTCCTCAGCGTAGTAGGTCTTCTTATGATTGAATGTGATGAATACACATGCTGAAAGCTGTTAGGTCATCTCTGGGATTAATGATTAGGGGTTAGCTTTTTCCTTTTTATAAATAAAAAAGCCCTCCTTAAGAGAGAGCTTCCTACCTGTTCTGCTAATACCATACGATTTCCCCGCGTGTTAATTCAGCTGTTTTTTGGTGATCTTTTTCCACCACGTCAACCACAATTCCTGGAAACAATTCATTTTGATAATACGTCTACCCTTTAATGGATGGCTGTATCATCTGTCATTTCCCCCTCTATAATTTGCAAAGCTAATTCCACTACTTTAGGAATATCTCTAGCTACTTCCATCTCTATTTGTTGTTCATTTATTCCATCTATTGGATATTTGAGCGTTAGCTGCCATTCGGTTCGTACCTTACTTCCCACTTTTGCCATTTCAAATCGTCTCATCTTTTTAAAAGCAAGCGGGAACCACTCATCAATTAACTTAGCCCACTTCAATTTATCAGCATCATTCCAATGGAAGAACTCGATTGGCGTTTCTCCGTGCTTGAACAAGATACAAAAATTCCATTCCCAAAATCCATTTCGGTTCTTAGGTTTCTCTAAATGAAAAACGACACCGTTTATTTCAATCGCATTTTCATATCTATCTAATACTTCTTGTCTATTCACGTAAACTTCACCCCTTGATTTGTTCTACGGTGAAAGTCCTTCGTTTATTCCATCTCTTGGGTACGACGATTTGTAAGGAATGATGAAATACCCTATGCATATATTAGAGTCAACTGAACAGAATTAGACGTGGTCCGGGAGAACACGATAAAAACCGCCTCGCTTCACCAGCGGGTGCAACATCCGTCAGACGGGGTGTTTTTTCCCAGAAAACATCAGTCGCCGCAAAAGCGATTCCGATTGATGACCTGTCCTGTGGGCTTACGCCTAGGGAGGCTCGTAAATGTCAGTGGTGCTGACGACTCAGTAATAGCAGACCTGGGTGAGTTGGTCCTTTATTGGACCTGAATACGTGCGATAGTAATATCGGTGGAGTAGTGACGGCGGATACCTGCATAGCGTTAACTTGAATTCCATCCTTTACCAAGAGATTTTCTGTTCTTCTTTTGGTAAGGGAGGGAAGACATTCTGTGCGTTTCCTGTGTCAGTTCGTGCAAAAAAATTATTACAAAACATATAAAACAAAAAATACATAATTAGCATCGCTGAATAATAACGGTTCCTTAAAGGATTCTTTAGATAGAAATTTATTACATAGATATTTCAACTTTCCTTATTACTCGTAAGGGGGTTTGCACGTCATGGTCGAAGCTTCTTTTATACTTATATGAACGATGCATCAAAAACACTTCGATATTCAGTAATACTTACAAAGCTCTTTACATACAATGGAGTGTAAACAATAAAAAGGAGCGGCTTGAATGACCGCATATTATAAAAAGGGGTTTTATATATGTATAAAGGGAATGATTTGGATGTTTACCTAGATTGTCAAACAGTAAGTGAGTACTTGATTAAAGAAGAACTGGATGCAGAGGATATTGCAGAGGGTCTTGTACCTGAAGAAATGTGGTTAAAGATTGGCTATTCACATCATGCTGTAAAACGCATGAACAATGATTACGGCAGGCAGACGGAACAAACAGAGGTAGAAGACATCATTTTAGCGAAGTCACATTATCTATTCTCGGCTCGCGACGGTGAAGAGTTTAGTTTTGTAAACGAACAACACACGATTGTTATACCAGTCGTTGTCCGTTTTATAGGTGGCAATATTTTCTTGTTTATTCCCACTGTCATTCGTAAAGTCATTGTAGTTAATGGTAAAGAAGTGGAAAGAAAATCATACGCAAGAAAAGGAAGCAAAGTCCTCTAAGGACTCGCTTCCTTTTTCTATTATGCCGTCGCTTTTTTACTACCAACTATTTGTTCCATAATATCATCTGGGTTTGGGCTAAGGGCCATTGTCGTCATTACGTTTGCTTCTTTTGCTAGTCTTCTAGTTTGCCATGCAACTTCATTAAGACATTTAGACATTACGATGACAACAACACTCGCTTTTTCTATCTCTTCAAGAGAAGGAGCAGCAATTTCACCATTTACTATCTGCATGTCGATACCTGAGTGTAATAGTCGTTTACGGTAAGCCCTCTCATAAGAAGGATCTCCTACCACTAGCACATACTCTATAGTACCAGCTGTGTCGGTTTCCTGTGTATAAGGAGGGATAATTGCGTTCTCCGTTAATGTTTTCCACGTAACACGAGCACCACTTGTATTATTCCTATAGTAAGCCATATCAACATTGTCTCCACTATTAATACCCAGTGCAGTTGCATCTGTGTCTTGTATATAAAGCATAACGGGTAATCCGTCTACCTTAATCAATTCCCCTGTTGTGTATTTCGATACATATAACCTTCCTACTGCCTCTTCTACTAAAGCATTTCGTACCTCTATACGGTCCGGAGCCTGATTTCCTACCTTCTCAGCTATGGAATAATAATAACCTGCTCCAAAGCTTTTCTTTTCGGCGTAAAGCAAATCTCCATGTTCAATTCCGAGATTTCTGATCGCTGTTTCTGGAACAAAGGCATCGATTTCTTCTATATACCCTCCCTTTAATTTGCGATCTATTCGATACTTCGGCAATTGAGTAGCCGTTGGTTTAATTACAGGATTCACTACTTCTTTTATCTCTGGAGTTATGGTTAAAAGTACTTCCTTTTTGTTGGATCTATCAAGATCACCCTCTAATTTTAATTCATTTAGCAGCGAAAATGATGACAATAACGAACTATAAACGCTTAGTAGCTCTTTTTTCTCTTGATAATTACCGATTTTAACAGATTCTACAACTTCTTTATAATCCGTTAGAACTTGTTCAAACATTTCTGGATACATTTCATTTACCCCCTTCTACTTATTGAACACATCACAAATTGTTCAAGCATATATATCTATATCTGTAATTTCTCCAAATTACCTTTATTTGCTACTTTGCAAATTATAATTGACTGTTTGGTTCAGTAAAAAAAATACCTTCGTGTATATCGAAGGTAAAGCGTCCTAAAGAACACGACCCACATGTATAATGTGTATGCCAACTTCTGTTCGTAAAATCGTTATCGCCTCGTCACCATTCACTAGCGTTGCCTCTTCCCCAGCTGATACGCTCTTTAGTGCTTCAACTTGGCTAACAATGACACCTTTAATGCGATCTTCTTCCGATTCTCCCAGTATTCTTTCGAATGTAAATTCCATTATTAACCCTCCTCAACATTAACTATAGTATACACTTTAAAGAAAGTGTTGTCAATAGTTTTGAAATTATTTCAGACTGCATATGATAAATTGTATCACATTCAACAGGAGATGCCTGGCATCAACTAAAAAGGAGATGTTTTTATGACAACAGAGACACAAAAAAACTTACACACCGCTGCCCTTCACTATCGAAGATTACTGGAGCAGTTCTATGATTGCCAACCAGACGATCAAGATTTCTTAGAATCAGAAGAATCAGAAGAAGTTGTAGCCTCTATGGAAGAGATTTCTACATTTGTTCCGCTAACACTAGAAGAACATGAGAAAGTAATCGAAATATTAATCTCATTTAACGGGGAATGGCTTCCAGAATCACCCCAACATGAGCATGATGAATACCTCGAGGCTATTCGTGCAGCAAAAGAATGGCTAAGACATTAATAAATAGGCTCATTGAACATAATACTCAAGGATAGCTCTAAGCTGACATATTAAACAATCATCCCTAATGATTGAGACCAGGAAACTGGTCTTTTTTTATTCAACAATACTCGACCGATAAAATGTTATAGTAGATTATGTTCTGCATATAGTGGAAAGAGTATAAAAGAAAGTGCATTCGAATGAATCTTCGAATTATATTAAAAGGATGGGAAAATAAATGAAAACCGTATATAAATCAATTCACGAAAACACCAACGTAGAAGCAATCGTTCAAGATTACAGCATGAATGAAATCCAAGTTTTTTCTGTTATCTATCGAAATGAAGGAGTTTCTCTAAAGGGAGGACTTGGAACTTCTGCTCAAAAATTTAAGCTCATGCAAGAAGGCTATGAAGATTATAAAGGAGAGTTAGCATATGTATATCTATATGATGAGTTAACTTCCATTTAAAAAGATGGAATAAAGATCAGGAAACTGGTCTTTTTTTTTGTTCGACGACGCTCCTACTCCAAAACGTTATGTAAGATGTAATTCTGCATATAGTGAAGGGAGTTTATAAAAAAAAAGGAGTGAATTCAAATGAATCCACAAACATTATTAAAGGACTTAAAAAAAGAGTGGCAATATGATAGACAACTTCCATTACGTCATATAAAAAATATGCAAAGTAATGCGTTAAAAGTTCAACCCAAATTAGCTCCATTACCTAAAGTTACTAACACAGTACACGCAAATATTTCTAGCGATAATAATGAAAAAGTGATTTCGATGCCAATAAAACAAACATCGAAAGAAAACTCTGTAGAGAGAGAAGCTACAGCAACGGTACGTCGTATCCAAGGACTATTGAACAGTCTTGGCGAAGAAGTGATGAAGTTTCGTGACCATATTGTGGAACATAAGGGCAAACACTCCTCATATGATTCTCAATTATCCGACCTTATGCACATTATCGAAAACGTTGACTTGATAGATGAGGATGCCTTATCCGTAATGGGAGAATTTAAGGAAATTCGAAGACAACGTCGAGAGGTGAAAGATTTCCAAGCATTAACACTTAAATGTTCAAATGAAATATTTATGCTAGCAGAAAATGCTCGAACTGTTTCGTCCCTTATAGATAGAACGTTGACAGAAGGTTATCGGGCCTATCAGTTTAGAACAGAAGATATTTCCAATTTGTTTGAGGAGATCAATGGAGCTAGTTACAAATCATTAGTTCCAATGTTTCCACCAGATATTCGATCTTCCGCAGAGATTCCTAAACCCTTATCTGCAACGGAATTAACGGAATCAACAGTTTTGCAGGAATGTAAAATTGACCGAATAGGCGGGAATTGGTTAGTTACAGTTAATTCAGAAGATGTATACAGAGATCCAAAAATGAAGCCACTGGTGAATCACCTGGTAATGAATTCTTACGACAACTACAATATCAGTGGAGTGAACCGTGATCACGTAATCAACCATTTGACACAGAGAATTCAGGCACGAAACGAAGAGGATGACCCCATTCGTGAATCTATGATGTCCTTATTAAAAAAACTTTCAGTCAAATAAAAACCAGCCCTTTAAGGGGCTGGTTTTTTGTTTCGGTTAGCATTATCATGATTACTTGAAAATCAATTAATCAGAGCCTCCCCCTCCACTAGATCCTGAGTCGCTAGAACTACTTGAACTACTAGAGCTACTATCCGAATAAGAATCACTGCTATATGTTGAGTTAAAACTATTACTCTTCGAACTAATATCACTATCATAAGATGTGTAACTATCTAATTTAACGTTTGGCTCCTCAGCTCGAACACTACTTTCAGATGCATCAATATGCTTCTCCTGTTCTTCTTCCGCGTTTGCCGTATTTAAGAATAATGACTGTTGCATCCAACTTGTGGAATCTCCGGCCCCTTTAGGTGGCATCGCCTTAGTATGGCTAGTAGGAACATTTACTCCTCTTTCTTTATTGACTCCTATCTCTGTTTCTCTCTTAAGATTTTGCTGTATCCGAGTTGCTCTATTTGTATCATTTTTTTCCTTTTCCTTATTTCTGCGTTTTGACCATATTAGAGTACCTACACATCCTATCACGAATATAACAATTAAAAACATGCCCATTTCATTTCCCCCTTTTGGTTTACTTCACTGTCTGCTTCCTGCTATCTGGTCTTACTAGGTCTGCTTTTATTCAAGAAAAATCGTTTTGGATTCATCTCTCTCTTAAGTTCGTTACAGTCACTTTTTTTCTAGTATTCACCAATACAAATGAGGCCAACATTAACGACCTTAGCTTTTTCTGTAGCTTCTAATCGATTCAATGCTTCGTTCATAGCCGAAATATTGTCGTTAGAGTCCGCCTTTTGCGTTTGAGAATTGCCATTTGCGAATGTTATCTCAACTTCGTATTTCTTCATTGCTTACCCACCTTTCAACTTTCTTTTTACTAATTTAGTATTTCATGCCTCATACAAAATCTTCGTACCTTCATGTCCACAGTTGTTTTATCCTGATACTCTACCTCTATTTCTCCATCCCCATTAAAATCGGGGTGCTCAAATACTTCCTTGACTACACATGTTTGACCATAGGCAGGATAGTTTTCATCTGTACACTTCCAAATGGAACCTACTGCAATTTTCATTAACATCATCTCCCTTTTAAAAATCTGAGACATCATTCCGGTTCGGCGTGCTCATTATCCAAATTCTCCTGGTGTATAACTCTGTTCACTGTTCATCACATTCACCTCTTACGTGCAGTAGAGCTGCACCTATTTAATCTATACGCTTTATTCTATGCTGTTCACTTCTGAACTATAAGAAAAGACGCCTCTATGGACGTCCAATTTGATTTAATAAGCCAACCGTCAAAAACTAATTAACATTTTTCTTTTTTTTAACGGAAAATCGCAATGTTGATAGGTCATACCCTCTATCTTCTAATTCTTTGAGCAGATTTTTAAATGTATCTGACCCAACTAAATCAAAGGCAAGTAATGCCCGTGTAGCTCCAGTTGGTGCTGTACACATCCAATCCCTTTCAGCTTTAGACCAATGCACACCTGCTGTTATTTGGGCATCGAAGCCTTTTGCCATTCCCTTACCTCCTAATTTACAGTTTTAACTGCACAGCCAATTTCTTATTTACTATTGATGCATGTTCCGGGCACACATCGCAATCAGACCACAAGTGTATAGCACAACTTTTGCAAAGCTTTCGATCACATGTTGTTACTAACTCTTTAAAATCTATACTAGTAGTAATGCCTGAACCAATACCGAAATCGCATAATTGCGTATACCGATTTACTCGACAAGCTTGACATGCATTCTCGTCTGCTAAAGATACAATCGTGCAATCAACAAATACGCCCAAACTTTCTTGCATAGCCAGCTCGTCAATTATTATTTTCTCAATCAAATACCATTCTCCACCGGCTATACCACAACCTATATCATCAGGAATATAAAGCGGTAAATTCTTCTGACTACTAAAAACAATTAACTTCGAAAAGGCATCCCTGAATGATTTGTAATCCGTATATCTTTTATCTGTACCATAATAATCTTGTCCGAATAAATTAACTACATATAATTCCGATTCAACGCCAATACATTGAATTTTTCCGAGCAATTTAGAGATATCCCCTTTTGCTTGAACACATACAGCATTGTATTTCTCATAAACCATGGGATACTTTTCTCTAATCTTTTTGCCTAATTCTGTCTCTATAACACCTTGACAATTTACTTGATGTACCAAAATACCCCTCTCGACTTCCATTAAATTCCCTATCACCATTTTCAACATTTACTCATCCTCCTAATCTGCAGGTAAACTGCTCCTTTTTAATTGCTCCTTTCTAATCTATGCAGTTTACTTCTGAACGATAAGAAAATACGCTTCTATTGACGTCCATACATTATTTAACACACCCATATATATCGGTCATTTGCTTGCCGCTCCATTCTCTGTCAACAACTTGATATTTTCCGCCTATACTCTCGCACTCGTTTTTGGTTTCTTCAATGGATAGATTAATTAATACAGAGAAACCAATAAGTAATACGAAGAGGATTACTATTGATATCCCCATAATAACTAAGTGTTCATCCATAGGTTTTTTATTCTTTTGGTTAAATTCTTTTAATTCTCTTTTCTTCTTTTGTTGATATTCATAACCATCTATCATATTGCTCCCTCCCCAGTTCTTATGAAGTATTAGAAGTTATTATTTTTTAATAAATTAAGTGTTTGTGCTTGCCCATCTTCATTTCTATCCTTTAACTCTGACTCTGTTTTTGAATTTGAAAATAGAAGTTCCGTAGATATTTTTGCTAAAGGAAAGCTCGTAAGAATAAGAAAAGTTTTGATTAGGGCATTATGCAATATTGCTGATTCCGATATAATTAGTGGAAGAAAATGAATGATGGTAATATACAGCATAAAAGTTTGGCTAATTGGATAAGCAATTCCATAAACGACATTTTTCAACACAACCTTCATGAATGCCGGCCTGTAAAATCCAAGAAAAGCGACGATTGGCAATAAACCTAAAGTTATTTTGAGTGACAAAATGGATAGTAATTCAGATAATGCAATTAGCATTGCGAAAGCAGCTGAAAATAAATAAAGAATATACAAGGAAAGGTTCGTTTCCTCTGTAGTGAAATCGTTTTTTAATATCTGCACAAGTGAAGCAGAGTCAAATAATGAATCGAACGAGTCCGCGACCATGGCTAGAATTTGATTCTGAAAGACACCGAACATACATAGAATTAGTATGCTTATCAATAGGTTTTGATTTTTCGTAAAATAATCCTTAATGCTTAGTTCTTTTCTAGCTAAAGAAATTACCTTTACCGATATTAATAACAAAAAGGGAATAACCATCATAGCATTTATTTCATCACCCACATTGAGCTTCATTAAACTATCAATAATAGAAAACAAATGCTGAGCTGATTGAAAAAACCAATCTGATAATGATTCTGTTAATTTAAACAACAATCCTGAAAACATATCAGCTTCTCTCATTTACAACCTCCCTCTTCTCAATAACGGCAATGCTATTAATATCATCAATATCATTTAAAGCATCCCCTCTATAAAAATTGATTTTTGCTCTGATAAAAAAGGAACAACTGCTATCGCAATTGTTCTCTAACTCTCTCTAGTACTTTTCCTAAAAGGTTTTGACCTCTCCACTTAGATGGATTTTCTATATCTGGGTGAGTTATCGCAAGTTTTATTCCCCATATCTTGTCATAAGGAGATGCTTCTACCAGTGTTTTCTGGCCAGTTCGTAGTAGTTGTTCCCGAATACTTCCTGTTCGGAACTTATCTAGAAGGACGGATTCGTATATAGCTTCTCTGTTTTGTTCCCATGCACTTTGCTCAAATGGTATTTCTTCACTTCGTCCAAGTTCTTTCGCACGTTCTGGTGTTTTAGCCTGGAGAATTCGTTTAGCAATTTCTTCAGCACCAAAAAACTTTGCTTTACGGTACATAACGGCTTGCTCTGAGCTAATAAAGGTATGTCCGTCATGTGTAAATCTTACTGGATAAAAGTTAGAAAAAACGTCTTTCCCCGTAAAGAAAAAGACAAATTTGTCAGTGACTTTCATGTTGTTTTCCCCCTGTTATTTCTCTCTAGTTTTCAAAATTCTTCGATGGTTAACGGTTCACTGTCCCAAGTGACAAACGAATAAACTCCGATGGATAGAATGACCCTATTTCTCACTTCCTCCACGTTCATCAGATACGAGTGTTCGCACCAAGTGTCGTGGCCTACTATATGGCTTTTTTCTCTGTGCGGTTTGTTTTTAAAGACTTCGATCAGTGCAAATTATGTGAATGCAAAGTCAACAAATCACCTTTAAGTTCTGCTAAACGTTTCTCTAATTGGAAAATATTCGCAGCTAGCAAATGACAATGTTCCAATGTCAGTTCAATAGATTTTATTTCCTGTGTTAAGTACTCAACAGCGTACTGAAAGGCCTTTCGCTGATCTTGTATTGGGATCATTTTCATCTCCTCCTTCTTAATATCCTCGAAACTTCTTGAAGCAGTTCAAAAAGAACATAGTTCTGGTGCCATTATGTTCATTCCGGTTCGGGGTAAACAATGCCATATTTTTTTGCCTTCTCCTCTATTTCTTTACGCTCAACCTCTCGTTCTAGGTATTCATAACGAAGAATTTCAGCTTCTTTTTTTTCTTTCCGTTCTCTTTCTTCTTTCATGTACTGTTCTACTTTCTTTAGCTCTTCCTTAATTTTTACAGAGCATTTTTCACAGTAATCTTTAGTGAGGAAAGGTGCATCCCTCAAACCCAAAATATCAGTTCTTATCAAATAAACGATCCTGTTTTTTTCTTCACACATACAACACACTGATTTGAAATAATATTTGAAGGGTTTCTTTATAATTATTGTTTGGGTCGGAACTATATCCATTTCTTTTCTGAGTGCGAGTTCCATTTTCTCACTTCTTTTTAATGCGTTAACAATTTGCAGCAAAGTATACCCCTCTCCTTTCATCGAAACCCAATCTAATCCTCCTTTTAGTACAAAGAGCTTCTACTGGTCTCTAATCGATAGTCTAACTGCTCAAAGAAAGATGCCAACTCACCTACAATTTCTAGCAGTTCAATTCGCTCCGCATATCTTTTGACCATAAAATCAACCTTTTTTTCATAATACTCTTTGTCTTCTTCTAAGAAGGTTAATTCACGATTGACTGATTTCTGAGCGAAATGGCGAATTTTCTCCCTTTTCGTTAAAATTGTCCAAATATCTTTCAAACTCTTGATTTCGCCAGCAGGGCGATCTATTAATCGTTGGAATTTAACTACCTTATCTTCTGCAAGAATATTCTTTTCTTGATAATGCAGACTTTCTTTCTCTACCTGAATTAATAGTTCATTCCATAGAACAATCTTATCTCGAATACCAAACATTTTATCCATTGGACGAAATTGAACCATTTCCTCTTCATTTATATAGATAGCAAATAAAGACGGGTAACTACTTCGATTTCTTGGTTTTATTTGGATTGTGTATATATCTTTCCAATGTCGCATAAACGGTTGCCTTAAAAGTTCTTCATGCAACAATGAACTAAGCAAGTCTTGAAATTCATGGGGAGACAAACCTTCCTCTTCGTTCGTTGCCGAGTTCATGATATTTAGAAAAGGATGTTTTCTATGAGAAATTACTTCTCCATATTTTCTAAATAAATAAACCCCATCATCTGGGAACTGTTCAAATAACACTCGGACCGCTTCTAATTCGGCTGTTTTGATGTTTAGAAATCCAGATATTCTGGTTCCAACTGAATTCATTTTCTTCTCACTCCTTTTATTAAAAAATCAATGTAATTGTTGTAATTCATAAGGCAAATTCTTATCTTTATATAAACAACTCACTACTGTAATGTTTTACGAAATACTCAGTGATAATTAACCGTTATTAGGTGTTTGGTCATTACTACTTTATTTCTCATAACCCATATTTCACTTTTTAGCGTGTTGTTCCCTATTTTTTCATGTAAACTGCATACCAACTCTAAGATTACGCCCAATTCTCTTAATGCTTCTTTTTGTGATAAAGTAGGTTTCATTACTCCATTTGCTTTCATTTGGAGATCACTTAACATCCCATCTATAACATCTTTTAGTATTTTAGATTTAATATTCATTAATCTCAACCCCCTATATGGACAGTACTTCTAAGCATAATTTCAATGCTCTGTCGTGCAGCATCTAGCTCTTCCTCTTATCTCTGTATCTCAACTAATTTATCATTCACGAATACCAGTCCTATTTTTTCAGTTATCGTAACTTCCTTGTTACGCCATAATATCTTCTCTTTTGCAGTGTTTTGAAAAATTATATTTATCTTGTTTCTTTGGTTGCCAGATACTTCTTCTGCACCAATAATTTGCTGTGATTTATAAAAATCCAGATTTTCAATTTCATCTAACGTCGTCCCTAATTCTATTTCCTTCACTTCTTGGTTTAGTTCGTTCGCTATTTTAAGAGCCAAATCTAATTTTCCAACTTCTCCGTAGCCCTCTCCAAGAAGAACTATTAGTAAAAATCCTAAAATTAAATACATTAAATTATCCATGTGTATTTACCCCCTAAAACTTCATGTCTTGTATAACTTATTATAGCTTTATTTTATACTACAGTCAACAATATTATTAATTCGTATACAAAAGGAGCCTTTTGATAAAGGCTCCTTAGAAATATTTTTAAAGGTTCTTTAGATGGTGTAGAACCATAAGGATGAAATAAGAGTTGGTTTTTGAACTGTTTCTTTAACTCTTCTTTCTCTAAGTCAACGGAGTGACAAACTGCAATCAACTTAATATTTTTCTTGTCTATTAATGTCATTAGCTTCTTCTAATTGATGAACTGCTACTTACCAGTTCCAACAGGTGAAAATTGAGAACAGTTTGATTACTGTCCGAATCTAATTTATCCGAAATAGAAGTGAACTTACCTGTGAAATCTAAATGTTTGATAGAATCACTAAGTTTAAACTCCTGACCACCAAGATGCTTTACCAGTTTCGTATACTCGTCGAGTCTATCGTATATAACAACAGTAGATGGAACCATTGTACTTAGAAGATTTATTAGAGCTACAGTTTTGCCCAACCTTACATGACCCGTGATTACGCCTTTTCGTATTTTATGAACTAATTTTACTATTTTCCATTTTTACGATACTCCAATTTCATTTCTTGCTGACTTTACTTTGACTGGCGATATCCTTTTTCGTTAGTTTTTATGTTTATCCTGAATTAATCGAAAATAAGTTTTCCGCCCCTCTTTCTTTCTTTCGCACCAACTCGCATTCCAAGACGCTTTTAATGTCGTTCCTATAGAAGCCCTCGGATTTTTATAGTGAGTCTCCACATTTACAACAATATCATCTACTGTTACCCAGTCTTTTCTTTGCAAGTAATCCTTGATTTTTTCGATTGTTACTGAGTATTCCGTTGGACCTTCACCTGACTTTACACCACCAATTGTTTCCTTGTGGTGAGAGCGAATCTGAGAGCGGATTCCTTTCCCTCCTTTTCTTCGATGTCTTCTTCCCCAGAACTGGATCTTTGCTCCTCGCACACCTACTAAGATCAAACCAATCCCCTCTTGTTTTAATAAGGACACTGCCATCGAGTTGATCGATGCTTTTGGCTTTGGTATGGCAACGAACACATAGTCTGCTAGTCCAGCAGCTCTTCTTGCTTGCTCAATAACCTTAAAGCTCATTTGTTTTTTCATTTCTACTATAATATTCACATTTTCAAGTAGTCCAACTACATCATAAACTCCGACTTCCGCATACACATGTGCACAGCCAAGTTTTTGATGCAGTAAATCCTTAACTGGTTGAAACATATCCGACTCTTTCACAGTCCACACCCCAATTCAATAAATTATTTGTTCGACACACTATTAAGCATAGAACTAGTCATCGTGCATAGTATATTACATGGAAACACCCTTCCGAAAGGTGGTCTTCAAGCAGGGTAACAGCTGGTTGTAGATTAAAGGAGCAAACCTGTACCCGCCGTGCAGGTTTTTTTGTATTCTTTTATCATCGTGTTACCTTCTGAACAGAAAGGACCTGCGACTTCGACGTTTTCATCGAATTGTAAAAACTTCGACGTTTTCATCGAATTAGTGATGAAGGCTTTCCTATTTTCTGTTTGAATAAAAAGAAAGACTGACTGCAATAGTCAATCTTTGTTTAGTGTTTGCTTTGCAATATTTATTGCTTCTTTTTCTCTTTCAATTAGCTTTCTTTCAGTTTCAGATGCTAAGTTCTTTATATTGTTCCAAGCCTTTACCTTAAACATACTTTTCCCTTCTCTCACCATCTTTTTCTTCACGAATTCACTAAGTGTAATGATATTCTCTTGGAACTCTCGTCTATTTTCCAATTCTCCTAGGACAAAAGAAAAGTCTTCCTTTAACAAGACTCCTGATTTCACTCCTGTGGCAAGCAAGTTAATTTGAGGTACTAATTTGTGTAAGTCCTCACTAGAACACCAGGCTAGATGTTTTCGGTATTTAGACCATTCTGGAATATGCTTTCTAATGACCCTATGGTGATGGTCAATTGTGCGAAACGGAGAGAAAATAAAGATCGTTACGATAAACATGACCACTAATAAAATTTCCACTCTGTCACCACTCTCACTATTCAATTTTACTCTCTAATCATTCTCTATAATTTGTTTTGTTATAGCAATAGCTTCTTTTTCATTTTCATATGTTCTTTCCTGAACTATTTCATTTAAATTATCCAAACTATGAAACATTTTATTTTGAAAACGAGCTTTCGCTTCCACCGTTAAGTTTTTTTTAGCAAACTGACTTAGGTTGACAACGCTCCCCCGGAAGGCATAGCAAGTTTCTAGTTCTTTCTGAACGAAAGAAAAATCCTCTTTTTGAAGAACGCCATTTTTCACTCCTATAACTATCAAACTTTGAAAATTCTCTAATTGAATGTCTAGGAAAGAACTCGCATAGTTAACATACTTAATCCACTCTGGACATATTTTCGCAATGGCTCTGGTGTTTCTATCCCTAAAATGTGTCAAGATTGCGAAAATCAAAATTAAAAGAAGTACAAATATAATAATTTCGATGATATTTGGCAAATCATTCATTGGTGCAGCCTCCCTATAACAATAGCAATTATATTAATTTCTCATATCGTTTTTTGTTATTTTTCTGATCGTTGATGCTGTATTTAATAATTCCATCTTCATCCCTCAGTTTCTTATCTACATTTAGATAGCCATAGTACACTAAAAATCCTAATGCACGACCACTTGTATTTGGGAAATTCTCTTTTAACTTCGCCATCAAATCCTCTTTATTAAGTTGTCCATGGTCGCCAAGCATTTTTAGAATAAAATCTTCTTCTTCGATTTGATTGTTTTCCATTCTACTCCAAACAATATACGCTTTAGAAGTGAATGCTTTATTTCCGCATTTTTCACAGTATGGAATCCCAAAACCGAGTCCTCCTACATTGTACTTTTTGGTCTTATTGAACTCATTGCCACAACTGCAGACATAAATTTTTGGTTGCCTTTTGGTTAACTTTTTATGCTTTGTAAATATTTCTGGGAATTCTTGTTGAATCATTTCTAACATATAAACTCCTCCTCATTTAATTAAAATCGATGTGTACTATTGTTCCAATCATATCACTAAACAACACTACAGTCAACGGAATTATAGTTTTGTTGACTAATTTAAGTTAATGCACAAAAAAATGACAGCCTAAGCTATCATCTCCACCACTTGAAACTGCAAATCGAACAGCACTTTAACTGCTTCTGTTGTCGCCTCTTCATCCATCGTGATATTTAGTTCTTCCAACTTTTGTATATCCCCATCATCTAGATCTCCATAAGCATCTGAATGAACACAAACGAAATATTCTTCCACATCATCCTCATTTTCCTCAACGTGTTCTTGCATATCAGGAAAGAATCCTATTTTCTCCATAATCATATGCTCAATTTTCTCTCTTACATCAGCTTGATGTGCTGTCATGACTACCTTTTTATTTTGAATTAGCGTTACATATTTCTCCACCGTAACTCCTCCTTTTGAAAATGCAGCAGTATTGCCGCTCCACATTTAATTGTTCCATATATTCTATGCAGATAAGTTGCAAACAATAAGAAAAGACACCCCTAAGGATGTCTAGTTTGCGGTGTTTCTTTTTCTAGTTGTTCTGGATCGTCGATGTAAAATCCCCACGGCGACTAAGCTTTCATTTCTTTGGATAAAAATGCCGAACAACAAATTTATCTATTTGAATTTGCATTTTTGTTGAAACGAGCCAATCCGATAGAATTCTCGCAAAGATAAAGTGTAGGAGTGGGACTATTAAGGCCTGTATGATGTGTATGAACGTGTATATTGCGATAAAAGAAAAACCGTAAATGAGTGCATTGTCTAGTCTATTCGGGTCATCATCCATGACATTTAGTAAGCTTGTAGCAAAAGAATGCAGCGACTCAAAAGGCAACAAAACAACGGAAATCGTATATCCCAAAAATACTTGAAGGAATATGAATGGATAAGCAAAGAGATTCAAATCATATGCAGGATGTTTAGATATATAGTGTCCTGCGTTTATTAAAAACCACGATAGAATAACGACAAGGACTAAATGTATCATCCATACCGATGTCCAGTAGTGCAAAAACCAATCAGATAAATAAGAAAAGATCAATGCAGGAATAGCAAGGGAACTTGGTATAAGAAACATGTATTTAAGATACAATACAAAAATACCACCGTCATAATCTTCTGGTTTAAAAGTTTTTCCCATCATATATCCTTCCGAAAATGACTTGTTGCTGAAATGCATATGGTTACAACTCCTATTTAGATTATTTTTACCAATCCAATGATTTCTATCGACCTCATATCTAAAAATTTAGCCGATTTGATTTTTGTTAACTTTCCGACTGTATCACCCTCCAACTGGATTTCCATCCCTTGAGTAACGTCAAATGGAATGCTTCTAATCATTCGAAAAACTTTAGACTTACTAATTACTTTTTCAGTCATAACTCCACCCCTAAATACATTTGTTGGTTAACCGGAAACAAAAATACAAAAAAAAGCCGACTAAGTTTAAATACTCCATTAAAGAACCTCCATACCTATAACCTTGAATATGATAGGAACAATTATTAATACGAAAAGTATAAACATAGCGTTTTTTATAATCATTTTCTTTTTCCCTTCTGATACTGGCACATTATGAATATACATATTAATTGCAGTGACTAAAAGCATAATGAATATAATATATCCAAAAAGTATTTTTAAAGTCATGTAATCTATCCCTCAGTTTCTTCATTGCAGCACATTATGGTCGAAATGCGTAGTTACTTCCTTTTCTCTTTAATAAGCCTACAGATTATTCTCGGAAGGTTTATTAAGGTTACGAAGCTATAATAAATTACTGCTTTCCAACTATTCATAAACATCCTACCTCTCATACTGTGTCTACAGCGAGTGCACGATTGTACTATTCCGTAATAATCTCGCTCGCTAGTAATTCGTGAACTGCCACTTCTCCACCTTTTTCATTAATGACGATGTAGTACAAATCATCCCGTTCGATTTTAGTTCTAATAACTTCGTACGTTTTACTCATGTCTAAATCATCAATCTTTAGCACGTCATCCAATAACTTTATTTGCGTAAGGGGTCCCCTTTTCTTATTAGAAATCCTAATGGCTAAACGATATGCGAACAAACTTCTCTTCTTTATCCATATAGGAATTAATCTGGGTTTTCCTTTTGTGAACCAATTCGTCTCCGCTAGGGAGAAAATAACCATGTGTTTATTAAGATAAATAAACATGGATTTAATTACTTCTCCACCCACTCGCTTATTGTGGCGAACAATCTTCATATGTCTCACCTTCTCCTTATGTTTTTACTATCGCTTAGTATGGTCGAACTATGACTTAACTTTAGAAATTATTCTGTCAATCTCTTGATGTAACGCTTCCCTGTCACCAATGAACAAATATTTTAATGCTTGTATCTTTCTTAACGCTTGTTTGGGTGTTATTTGTTTATCTAAATCACCATTCATAAATTTGTATGCGTGTGCTTCTAGTTCATCCATTCGATTACCCCTTCGCTATATGTGTCTACTGCGACAGAATACGGTCGAACTACACATCAACTTTTTTGTAAATAAAAATCTTTTAAATGTTTAAACTGTTCAACAAGTTCTTTTATTTGAGGATTGTAAATACGTGTTGGTGTCTCATAATATTCACCCATATACAAGCCGAAAACTTCTTCACTATTAGAATGTAGTACTTCTTCGAGTTCTTGATTGCTGATTAAATCTTCTTTTGCTATATAATTATTAGCCATATTTACTCCTCCTTGTGATACAGTTTGTGTCTACTGACACTTCGTAGAATTGTACTTAGTGTTAGTCAGCTAATGCTTTTCGTGCTATTTCTCCACCATCTTCTGCTAAACGAGTATTGGGATGTTCTTTCTTTGCATAAAGATACTTGGTGCCATCCGCATAAAAATGCAATGCTTTTTCATATCGTTTGACCTTTTCTTCCAATTCTTTTAAGTGTGAATTATTTTGATTTTGCATACCTGAAAGAATCATATTTTCGTATTCCTGTTTAATTGGTTTATCCATAATTTTCTCCTTTCAAAGGTCGTAAAGTTTGTCTCTCCAATTTTTTTAGGATTATATAAGTAATCCTAAAAAAGACGCCCGTCTGGACGTCTTTAAGTTTCTCAGTTAAGAGAGCAACCCTTTAACCTTTATTTCTTGTAGCCAAGAAGGAAATTCCGTCAATAGCTTTTCATATAACTCTTCATCCGTTGTTTTTTTCAAGTTGGAAACTTTGAAGAAATCGGCGTTATCTACATATCGTCCTTCAAGATCATCCAACTTCTGCAAGAATTTTAATGGTTCATTTCCAATTCCAACGAATTGCCAAAAGATTGGCTGATTTGCACTTTCTCGGATTAGACGTTCTGTCTCTTTTTCGTCAGAATTGTCTCCGTCTGTAATAAAGAACACGAACGTCGGATGAGTTGGTTTGACAGCCTCTGTACTTTTCTTACCAAACAGGCTGCCGAGTCTTCCTTTTTTCTCTGTACCGCTATACTTCGCAATGATTTCCTTCATGACAGGGGCATAATTCGTCCCGCCGTCGGCTGACATCTTCTTGTCTCTTACGAAGTTCGCATGATTCTCTTCTGTTGCTACCCCGATATACTTCGACCCTTGATTAAACTGGAAAACATCGATTTCTTTGTTAGCATCCATATTCATCCCGATACCCAGTAATCGCTCTACCAAATTTTGCACGGTCCCATCACTGTATAGACGATACATGGAACCAGAACGATCAATTGCGACTACGATCTCTGCTTTTACCTCTACCAGCTTCTTCTTATCCAGTACGATTTTCGCTTTTTTTGTTAAGTCGATTAGATTCCCCATGTTTGACCACTCCCTATTCCCTCAATTTTTATAGTTGCGTTGATTTGTTTATCTTTCTTTATTTATTATACACACACTATATACTATTGTCAACAGTATTCGTATAATGTATACTACAGACAAGAAATATGATTTTACTTATTCAGTACTTTTAGGTTCTTCTGTTAGGTACTTGTCAGGGATTCTTACGATCGGAATAAGAGCTAGTTGTTTAAAAAACAAACAAATCAATGCGAGTACTAAGGGCATTAAATCTATGATTATCAACAATATGTGCCAAACTCGTATATTTTTCTCTTCGTTTCCGAAATACGATTCTTTTATTCCCAGATAACCGAACATGCAAACTCGTATGAGCGAGTAAAAGAAATAGACTAAAATGAAACTAAATACTAAATAAGAATTGTCGCTTAACCATTCTTCCATATTCAGAATCTCTCCTTTTCTCTACTCTGAGTTTGATACACAACAGCATATAACCCATTTTTCAGGGGATGATTAGGCAATATGATTTTTGTCCAAAAGCCTTCTCTGATAATTCTCTTTGCGTTTCCTCTCTCATTAAACGGACTCTCAACTTTGGAGTTTACCAGGAAAAAAGTGTGTCGTATCTCACTTGCACAATGAATAGCATCACTCATTTCTTCACTTTCTTCAAATCGTTCATCGCCCATTATCCCTCGAAAGACATCCTCCGTATCTGTTTTAGCTTTGAACCCATTTCCTAAAATAACTGTTATCTTGTCTTCTTGGTCTATAAAAGAAAGGACTTCCTCTTTAGTTAGTTTTAGGGTATTGTCATCATCAAAATTGAGTATATTATTCATGGATATATCCCCCATTATTTATAGTTTTTTAATCGAGTTAATAGAGTTAGCATTTATCACGGCAATTCAACATTGCAAATAGGAACTCCATTTTCTAATCTAGGCGTTATAGATACGGCAAGACCGTTCACAGTCCGTCCATAAGATTCTATATATTCACAGCCAGTTTCTGTATCAATAACGATGCTATAGTTGGAATTTCCGCCCTCTATAAAACTAATTTCATCCGCCTTAGTCTTTGGTGTAGCTGTGCTACAGGATACCAACAGAACAACTACAAGGAACACGAAAACTATACTACCTATCTTTTTCATTTAAGCACCCCTTTCTTATTCTTCTGATTCAAAGTCGTATCTTTCTTTCAACTTTAGGATTTCTTGTTCATGAAATTCTAATTGTTTTTTTGCATTATCTTTTTCCTCTTCTACTATATGTTCGTAGCAACTTTCACAGTAGATATTGTCATCGTATATGGCCCAAGAACTTCTAACTTCGTGACCGCAACCATCCATTTCGCAATGTTGATTTTGAAAATGTCTCTTATAGAATTTCAATTGTTCTTCGACGCTGAATCGCTCTACATTTTGTCTACGAATGTTCTTTATGCTCACTTAAAACCCGCTCCCCCCAAATCTTGATCAACAGTATCCATACTTTCATGTGCTTTCACCATTTATTTTTTTGCTAACAGAAGGTATTTTGTCCATACTGAATAACAAAAAGGCGTGCTTATCATGAACAGTGCATTGGCTGTCCTGCCCATAATTATCTGCTACACATTAATTATCTATCTTGTTTTTATAAAACAATGGCACGAGTAATTATTTCTAGCTTTTCATTCGTTCCATATTGAAAAATAATTCAACAGTTGCTTCGTATTCATGAAAAAAGGAAGGTATTTCTTCTGGGAAAAGATTTACCTTCCCACTTTTTGCTACTCCAGCAAAGTACCAGTACTGTTGTTTCTTCCCTCTTTTGAAACATTTCCAAATTTCATCTCCTAGTTTCTCATAATTACGCATAAGTTCTAAAAGATTAGCGTATTTATCAGCTACAACAAGAGCTTTCTTATTTAATATCGCCCCTTTAAGCTGTTTAATGGTGTGTTCCTTTCGTTCTTCCCAAGTACCTTCTTTATCTTCGGTATTGAAGGCAACTAACTCGGCAATAACGTTACCAAATTCTCTTCGAATATCTTCTATTTTAATATCTGTATCTTCTACAATGTCATGAAGAAAACCAGAAACGACAACTTCTGCAGAAAAGCCTGCGTCTTGAAGGATTTTTGCAACATGTAATGGATGTACTATATAAGGAGCACCGGAAGTTTTTCTCGTTTGCCCATCATGTGCTTTAAAAGCAAATTCTTTTCCTTTTTGAATTAGTTCATTCATGATTTTCCTCCCTCTATTATTTCCATATTAATAATGCCCACTAATTAATCAGCGAGATACTCTTCTAGTTCTTCTTTTCCAATAAACCCTATCCGGTAATAAAGCATTGCCGTTTCCTTACACATTCGTTGAGGATTATCCCTGTTCATCAGAGTGGTTTTTCCATAATCGAACTGAGATTTGTGCATCAAGATAAAAGGCATTTTTCTACTTTTCATTAAGCTTTCTTCTGTTAATACTTCCTCATTATTTAATTCTGTTTTGCTAAAATCGGCATGCAGTTTGTATATCTTGTGATCATCTAATGTAATGAGTATTTTGTGCGTCTCAAATGGCATTTTCATGTTTCTATCTCCCTTAATATTTCTCAATTTACTTTGGATTTCTCTTTTAATGGTGAATCCGACCATGATTTCTTAAAATACCTCGCTCTAAGTACAAGAAGAACTCAACTTAAATCTTATCGATAAAAGAAACTTTACGAAACTATTTATATACTGTAGTATACATAAATATTTTAATGTAGTCAACATTGAAATAAAAAGACGTCCATCTGGACGTCTCTAGGCAGGCATGCTATCTTTTGTAATCGAATCCCTTATAACCATTTCTTTTCGTGCTCTTTTTGCATCACTTAGATAATGATACTGTTGAAAATTTCCAAGGGTCACTACTTCGCTAGTTGAGGTATCAAACCATCTTAATGTATATTTTCTAGTCTCATTATTAAAATTTGACCACTCTGAAGTAATAAAAATGTTTTTTGCATTCGGAGGAGCCTCAATTCTCGTGCCAAAAAAGTTAATTGCTCCTTTATCAAACCAACTTTGACCAGTTTCCTTGTTCTTTCTTTTCATTTCACTAATAGATAGTTTCAAGTCATTCACTTTCTCATTCTCCTTTTTGTATTTTATTGATATTCTATCGTATGCATTTTTAACTATCCTTATCATCAAGTAAGACGTGCATGACGCAAAAAAAAGACGCCCTATAGGACGTCTCTAAGACTTAAATTTGTTCAATATAGAGAAGAATTACTTCTTTCCACTCTATTTTTTCCATACGATTACTCAACATCAGTTCAAAATTTACTTCTTTCACTCCCGGTGCCTTACCAAATTCCTCATAATCCTGCTCTAGCAATTCGGACATGTATTCCTCAAGTTCCTCTTCATCTTTACTTCTAATGTAAATTCTTTCATCGGTCGAATAGTATTGTTCCAATGATACCTTTCCCAATTTTCCTTGATAAGAAGAATAATCTTCCCCAATTACATCCTCATATACCATCGGAATGACTTCCATTTGCGGATTTTCTTGCATGAGTCTAAAGAGCTCTTTTTGATTGTCCATATACAACTCTCCTTTTATATTATTCACCTATTTATTGCACGTATACAAGTATCTCTATATCTGTATCCTTGAAAATATCAAGGATTAGTTCTCTGGATACATCCCAATCTAAACGTTCTGAACCAGCACCAATCTGCGGCATAGCAATTTTTTGCAAACCCTTTTCGATGGCTATGTCTCTCATATGAGCAAGAGCATCGTTAAGCGTTGTATAAGTCGGCTTTGACCAGGAAAGCTTTTTGGTGATCAGATTCATCACCCTTCCCGACTGTACGCATGTACCCACTCGAAACGGCTTAATCCTAGCCTTTTCTGTTAAGTGAAACAGGTTAAAGTGTTTTTTTAACGCTTTCTCATTACCTTCTTCCATCCTCGCGTCCCCACTTATAGAATGAACGACTGTATAATCATCCTTAATCTCCATCAAATCTTGGATACCTGCTGTAATCTCTTCATATTTCATCTTCTATACCCCCTAATTATTCTTATTAAATATATGCACCTATATGATGTCCCGACAGTATTCCTCTCTCCTGTAAAAAGCCCATCCACTCTTCCACCTTTTCATTAATAGCTAATGCAATAGAATGAGTTGAATCTCTTTCTAGTATGCTTTGATAGTCATAAGGCTGCAGGAAATTCTCGTCTAAGACTTCAATTGCTAAATCTTTTGGGTTCTTTTTTGGGATAGTTACATTGAGAGTCACATTTTTATGAACTCCTCTGCAAAAATACCATGTCGGGTTCTGGTAATCAGTGAATCCTGCTGCTCTCATTTCTTTTTCTGGCAACAGGTGTGCCTGTATTGCTAAGTTGGTCCCGTTTTTACGCGTCTGTATCTTCTCCATCGAAAACACACTCCTCCTTTTTGGTACTGTTCGCTTCTGAACTATATGTGTCACGCGTGTTGCATGACACCTGCAATAGACAGAAGCTCTTCTTTTGATTTTTCTAAGTCTATATTTACAATAATGGCATCGGCCAAGTAGGCTTGGTCAAATTCTTTTCCTTTAATTGACTGTTGGATACGTGCTTGGATATTCGCCTCGCTCTCTCCCCGTCCTCTTAATCTTGTTTCTATTAATTCTGGTGGCATAGTGATATAAACACAAACAAGCATATCTCCATAGCGTTCCTTCAATTGCATCATGCCGTTCTTTTCCACAACAGCAAAGATTATTTCGGACTCCCTGAATCGCTTGTCTATTTCTTCGATAGATATGCCATATAAATTCAATCCGTTGGATGAAGGATATTCATTTTGTTCAGCAAGTGAAATTTCTTTGATTTCCTCTTTTGAACGAAAATAATAGTCCACTCCTTCTAATTCTCCCTCCCTTGGATTCCTACTTGTTACGGAAATCGCTTCAGGTACCCCTAAGGATTTAAGAAATTTTGCTAAAGTTGATTTCCCAACTCCAGATGGTCCATAAAGTACAATCATCTTTTTCATGTTCATTCTCCTTTTTAAATAGTTTTATTTGTATTTAGCGTTTTTTCGCGTGTAGGATCCTTTGCCCTTTAGATTTTTCTTTACTTTTGTGACAGGAGAAATAGTCCATTCTGTTCGTCCCCACCCTAACGTTCCAATTGTTTTTCTTTTTTTCATTTCAGACACCTCTTCACAGAAGCAATCGCTTCTCCTATTTGATTTTCATCTATATATAATACGCAGGAGCAGTCCTTATCATTCGAGCATAAAAAAAAGACCAACTAAGAGGCCTTTTTAATATGTGTTGCAAATAATCGATAAGCTTCATCGCTGTCCAGGATAGACTTGGCCAGAATTGCTAAAGCTTGTGTTCTTGGATCCACCGTTTGACTGATATCGGTTAACAGTGTTGTGACCTTGGGTTTTTGGTCTAACTGATTGCCAACAATGTCACGAACCGATTGACTAGCTAAATGTCGGAAAAAGGGTTCGTTTCCGATCAGTAAGTCATTAAAGATAACAATAAAGCGAGTTGCCATAGCCATATTCGCTATTCGTACAGAGCGGAGCTCCTCTCTTTCTTCTTTTTCTGTTACCTCTCTCATTCTTCCAATAATATTGATTGTTTTACTCATTGAATATTCTCCTTTTTTTATAGTTCATCTTGGAAACTAAAAATATTAACTCCCACACCCTTTTACTTCTCCGTTAATATCATAGTAAGGCGTTAGAAAAGCATTTTCAGATACCTTAGAAAGATATTGACATTTAGTAACCGTGTCTTCCAAAAGATCTGAATAGATATGTCCGAAAGAAGAAGGTATTTTTACTTGACCGATTATCTTAAACTGACTATCTTTTTCCCGTTCCTTTATTAATTCTTCTATTTTAGTATCATTGATATATTCTTTATATTCCCCTGTATATCCACAGCCAGAGATTAATAAGACTAGAAAGAATAAAATTACAAGCTTCTTCACAAGACAACACCTCCCATGAAAAATTACGATTTCTTCAGTACAATTTCCACAGATTCAAATGTCCAATCTCCCAATGCATTCGTATTTTGCTGGATAAATTCTTGTATCTTAGTCAAATTAACCACGCTACCTCTCTTTATGGCATCTTGTAGAACTTCTAAAACTAAAATGGATTCGTTTCTTTCTAGCATAATATCTTCACTCGTAGAAACCTGTTCCGCTAATTTAACCCTAATTTCTTCTACCGATTTTCTTCCAAGGTTCCGAATACGCATCATGTCATCTTCCGATAAGTTCTCGATTTCTTTCAGCGTATTTATTCCTGCTCGTTTCAAACAATTGTATGTGCGAACTGAAAATCGCAAATCCTCTAACGTCACTGTAGTCCCAAGGTTTTTCATTATAAAATCTCCTATTCTTTATATGTTTTTATCTGTATACAAGACAAGTTGGATCACCCTAATGCAAAGCTGCAGAATTTCGTTTCCACTACTTCTGTTTCCGTAAAACCTTTTTCTTCTGGGTTGTAGGCAAACCACTGTATCGTTTCTGTATGTGGGAAAACCCCTTCTTCAACGGATTCAATTACCACATATGGATACATAGATTCTTGAATATTTCCCCAGTTATTTTTGACAGATTCGAACGCTTCGTCTTTATCTGAGTAATAACCAAAGCTATGAGAATCTAATTGTTTTAACTCATTCATATTCGTTTGTTCTTTAATTAACATATTCATTCCAGTAATAAAATACATGGGGAACACTCCTCTTTGTCATGGACCTTTATTCGGTCCTGCTGTTTCGTTTCTTGTAAACAATATAACACCAATGTATACTGTAGTCAACAAAACATTGTCGAATAAAGCTTTACACTTTTATATAAATTCAATTAAAAAAGCCCACAAATTAATGTGAGCTTTACTACAGATTATATGCGGACAGAGGGAGTCGAACCCTCACGCCTTTTACAGCACTGGCTCCTCGGGCCAGCGTGTCTACCGTTCCACCACATCCGCTTTGTTCTAAAATGATTTAGAACGAAGAGAAAGCGAAGATTACCAATTCGAAAAAGGCATCTCTCTTCCTCGCTCGATCAAGTATACATGCGAAGATTCCACTTCGAACCTCCCCATAAAGCATCACTTTCAGCCACTGAGCATCCATTGCTCTCGAAGAGGAGCTACCTCTTTCTCCACAATGTCTGGATCTATCTCAGGAGGGACTGCTTACCCTCAAAACCCGCATCGCATGGTAGATTTGTATTTTTTCTGGGATTTCCTCCCTAGAAATATCTCATTCTGTTTGATGGCAGAATTATGCAGGTTTGCATCCGACTTCATTTATACGTGTGTTGCCACACTTCAACTGCCAACCGATTTAAACGTTCGGGCGTGGAATTACGTATTAACCACTCTACATCATCCCGTATCTCGGCATTGTCTCGGACCGCTTTTGACTTCTCTATGGCTTGGCACCGCCACACACGACTCGTGACTCACTGTCACTATATAAGGTTTGTTCCGCCATTACAGACGACTGTTTACATCCCTGCGTGTCACGCGTGCGTTACCGGTTGCGACACCAGTATTTCCGCCACATGTTCTACTTGATCCAACGAGGATCATCTTGCCTTATTGTATGGTTTTGGCAACTTATTATTCCGGTTAGTAGTCGAACGAATGTCGAACATAAGTCGGAGAGATAATGCAAACCCTGAGTTTAACGATCAGATGTCGAACAAAAGTCGAGAGATTGTCGAACAGATGTCGAGAGTAAAGTGTGGGACCACTCGCAAGTTGTCCCCACATTTCCCATGCTTTTTGGACGCATCCGCTGAGTTGGGCAATGATCGCTGCTTATTTGCCACGCGTCATCTTTTCTATGATTCATCATATACAAATAAAATCCTATTGATTCCTCGTTTTTTGTCGAATACTAAAATGGAGCTTGTCAACATCTGAATTTTAGTAGGCAACAAGATACCTACCGTTATTCTGCACATGGAATAATTCAATCCGTTTATTACTACTATATAGCAGAACAAAAATATCTGGTGAACCGTGAGTTTGTGTAAAAAGGATAACGCAATAGGAGGAAACGCTATGAATAAACCAAAATGGATAAAGTCCAAAATCTTAGGGCATGTATTTGTCTTAATTATTCTACTAAGAGGACTGATGATAGGAATAGAGTTAGCATTCGATAGCAACGATGTAGAAAATGGTGTGATATTAATCATTATGATGGTAATAGTTATGATGATTGAAATTTACCGCATGGAGAAAGCAATAAAAAAAGGAAAACACACTCACCCATCTGATTGAGGAAGACAATCTTGTCCTCTCTATGGGCAACGAACGCAACCTCCCTTTGTTCTGAATTCGGAAGGAGGAATGCAAAATGAAAGGCTTGCTTTATACTGTATTAATTAGTTTTGTTGTATTTTATGTTGGGGTGTTTATTTTTGACATCAAACAGATGAAAGAATTACTGGAACACCTAAATGGTGCGTTCGGTATGGTATCTGGTATTTGTGGTGTTCTTGCTTTTATAGAAGAACGTAACGATGACGATGATGAAGACGAAAACGACAATAATCCTATCTAATAGGAAACAAGAAAAGCCCGCCCATTATCGGCAGGCTTTTTTTTTCATTTTTTTAGTAGATTTTTCTCGATCCCCTTTCTCTCCCTTGGCTTATTCGAACTTGTAAAGCTTTCCAAACGGAATAAATAAGAATGCTTTCTACTATATTAGAGAGCTACCAGGATTTCTATGGATTTCTTTTAGAAACGCATTGGAGCCAATAAAAATCAAAGGGAGATTTAACATTATGATGAAACAAAAGAAAAAAGCATTAAAAATTGGAATTTCTACTGCTATCGCAGCATCCGCATTTGTTGCAGTTGCACCTACACCACTACAAGCAGATGCAGCTTCAAATATGGATACACTTTTAAAAAATGCGAACAATGCAAGTACAGTATTGAAATGGGCTATTTCAGTTGAAGGTTCGGCTGATTTCAAAACGAGACCTTATGATGAATACAACACAGCAAAGAAAGCGATTGAAGTTGCAGAGAAGGCAATGACCAAGTTGTCTAATTCTGAAAAGTTAAGTGCCCAATCGAAACTTGTAGATCCGAAAATTCAAGTAACGCGAGCACAGAACTATATCGATGCAATTACATCTAGCGAGAAAATTATGGAACTTACAAAAAATTTAAACACAGCCATTGCTTCTGGAAAATTAGCAGATGTTGAAACTAGTTACCATAAAGCTACCGCTGAGTTCCGCAAACAAAGTGTTTTACTAGATCGGGTGTATGGACAAACAACAAGAGATGGCATTCGAAATGCAGTGAAGCCTCAATTAGAAAAGACCGTAGATTCTGTGAAGTATGACGTCACGCTAAAAATGTATGCAGATAAAGCTGCAGGTCATATCAAAAAGAAAGAGTATTCATTAGCAGCAAAAGAAATTGAAAAAGCACAATACATCATGACTTTGAAGGGTGTTAAGTTCACTTTCCAAAAAGAAGTGCAAAAGTTATTCGAAGATGTATATGCATCCCTACCGATCATGATTAGCGAACTCAAAGCAGATGGCAAGGATACTTTAACACTGTCATTGAATAAGCCATTCGAAGGCAAAGACTTACCCGCTATCACAGCTGATGCATTCAAGATAAAAGACTTAGATGTTAAATCTGCTAAATTATCAGTAGATAAGAAAAGCATTGTGATTAAAACAGAGAACCAAAAGTCCAACTATGAGTACGCTTTGACATGGAATAAGACTACCTACAAATTCGTTACTCCTAAAGGGGAACAGAAGGCTACTATTTCATTTAACAAATCTGGCGTAACTTTCTTAGAATCTACAGATTCCAATTCCCTAACGGCAACCTTCAAGAATAAAGATGGAACGCCGTATGTAGGCGAAGTGTCAATCAATTTAACGAAAGACAAGAAAGGCAAATCGACAGCAGTGATTTCTTCTGTTAATGGCGAAGCGGTGAAGTCCCCTTCTTCAACTTGGAAAGGATTTGCGAACCAACAGGGCTCAGTTGTATTTACGTATGCTGCAGCGAAAACAACAGATGAAACAACTCGTTCCGCTACACATGTCGTTCCGGAATTTAAAACACTAGATGGTGACGGAGTGACAGAATATGGCCCAATGACTCATTTCATGCAAGCTCAGTATAAAAATGCGAAGAAAGATATAGTTATTCCAGACTTCCATTTAGATACCGCACGTGACTATGTGTTCGCAGATGATGTGAAATGGTCTTGGGATTCAAATGACTTATTCTTTATTCGTGGTTCAGAAGTGAACCAAGAAACATTTGAGAAATCGATATCCAAAGGAGATAAATTATCTGTTATCTATGAAGCAAATACCAAAAATGTATCTAGCTGGACATTGCAGACAGATGGAACTGTATCAGCAGAATTAACATTTACAAATCCTTCTTCTGATAGCGTGACACTAGATGTATCTCAGTTTAAATTAGAAGGGACTGGAGAGCCCGGCAATATGATTCGTCTTTATCGTAATGGTTCATTCCTCGCTTCTGTGACGGTAGATAAAAACGGCCATTGGTCAACATCAACCAATTTAGAGGGTAACAAGGTTAACACATTTACCGCTTATCAATATTTACCTGGCACAGACGGGGAAAATGGAAAAAACTCGGTAGGAAAAGCAGAAGTTAAACTATTAGTTGGTGCATTTGCTGCTGAATCTATTAAGTTGAATGATCCTAATTTAGATGGATTGTCTATCGGGGATAGCCTGCACTTTACTTTCCTAAATAACGACAAGGGATTCGGACACGCTTTTGAAGACGGTTCTGCTGGAACGGTAACTCTCAAGGATGGCCAAGGCAAACAAGCAACAATCTCCATCAAGGAAGAAAAAGATGGAAAATCAAGTGAGATAGTCAAAATAGTTGATTTTGTTTATCTAGAGGAAGGGTTCTCACATAAGTCTTCACCATTTAACATCATTGCAGTGGAAGGTATGCAAAACAGAGACAAATTAGAATTCTCAGTTGATAAGTCTTCCAAGACGATTGCAGGAACAGAAGCTCCAGTTCCAGTTCCGGATGTAAAACCTGAACTGGAACCAAATCCAGCACCAGATCCAGAATTAGAAACTACCCCTGAGCAAGCTCCCTCTCTAGAGAGGATTGCTCTAGCTCAAGGGTTAATTGATGCATTACCGATGCTAGTAACCGAAGAAACTTTTCCCGAAGCAGAAATGAAATTAGGGGAGGCAAAAGCAGAACTTAACAAATTGTCAGAACATGAAAAAGATAAAGTGACCCAAACAAAATTAGGTGCACTTGAAAAACAAATCTCAGAACTTCGTTCGGCAATGCTGTTCACTTCTGTACAAAAGATGATCGATGAACTACCTTTAGAAGTTAATGAGGAAACATTATCTAGTATACAAGAAAAACTAGACGCTATTGAAAAAGACGTAAGTAAACTGTCATCTCTACAACAAGCGAAATTAGATTTCACTAAATTCGATGACTTGCAAATCATGATTATGGATTTATAATCATAACAACCAAAAAAACCTCATCCATTAACGGTGAGGTTTTTCTAATTGAGCTTATTAACAAGGGCCGTTTAGCGAAGAATTGCCTTGATTTGAGAAAGCTTTTCAGCATTTTCATCACTAAGAACTTCATTATTCACTATGAAACTGGCGTTTTGATATCCGTTTTCTAGATATATAGCAAAGCGTCCCTTATCATTTTTCCCCGAAACTCTAATTCCTTCAATCTCGCCATCCGATATGCCTTTTTTTATAATCCTTTCTTCAAACAATTCATCCCACTTTTTGAGAATAAATGCCTTCATATAGTTTTGCAAATCCTCTCCACAACTAAACGGCAATGCTACTTCAAATGTCTCTCCGTCTCGATCCATTAGATTGAATACTAATTCAGACTCCAGTTCTTTTGGTTTTTCTCGATCTCGTTTAAAAAGTACTTGTTGTTCGACCATTAAGCAACCTCTTTCTCAGTAATATTCTTTAATCTCCATTTTTCGCCATCGTGTACGACCATAGCCGCTCCACCTTCTATAAAAGCAGGAGCAGATTCCACCGAAATTTTTTCATTATATTGACGGTAGTTTATTTCAAAACGCACATTCAAATACTCTCTTGTTCTGGATGTAGGTGGTAACAATAAAATCATATACGTCTCTGTCACTTTACTTACGTTTAAGATCATCGCCACTCCTTCTATTTCAGTCAATGGTCTTTTATTATCATGGAGCATTCCATTTTGATACATAATACAGAAGGAAAAACCAAATCCTGCTAGCAGACTTAGGAAGTACCACGCCATTCTGCCCTCTCCTTTACCTTACTTCTATTTGACTACCGCAAAACGTTTCATTCCAACACCTGTAACCGATATACCCAAATAGATTATTCGCTTATCACGAATAGCTTTTACTCATTTATTGCTTTGTTTCGTTGTTGACTTTGTTGTTTTTTTCGTTGGCTTTACATGCTTCGGTTTTTCTTTGACTGATGTTGATGTATGCTTTTCTTTATTGATTTTTTTTGGTGTGCTTACTTTTACGCTCTTTTCTAGATTCACTTGTTTAGATTTGCTTGTTGCTTGTTGTTTTTTTGTATCAACTTGTTTATTGGTAGTAGTTGAAGTTTTAGACTGATTCGTATTCTTTTTAGCTGATTGTTTTACTTTGTTTGAAGGATCTACTGCGATAGGTTTTTTTTTCGTCTTAGACTCGTTGCCTTCAAATTCAATATCTCCTTCACAATCTCCGTCTAAGTCAATTTCCCAATCTGGGTCTTCATCATTGTCTAAGATTATTTCTCCCTTTTCACAATTCGTAGCTACAGCTTGCTTCGTTTCGACTGTTGGTTGTGTGCATCCAGACAGTAATAATATAAAGGATATTAGCAACATTATTTTTTTCATGACTAGTTGTCCTCCTATAATTTTTTCCTCGGATTCTATTTCCCTTTGCATAGTACGTTGTACTCCATCTTCTTCCTCGTAGTGATCCCCTAGAGCATTAGTCTGGTTCAATCTCTACTAAGAAGTGAAGAAACTCTGCCTCATTACTCGTTATCTTCTTGAGCCAACGCTTTGTACAGACATCCTTATTCCCATCACTATCAAGCAAAACAATTGTTTTACCACTACAAAACACAAAGGTCTGGCTATAGGAACAACCTCTCCACCCCATCCAGTACGTTTTCCCTATTTCTAACTTTTGTTCAAATGACCCATACCTGTGGCGTTTATTTCTAATCATGAATTTCTTCATCTATTAATCAAACCTTTCTCAGTTGTCTTGAGAGACACTTAACTCTTCCTCAATTTTAAGCGTTTCTTTATACGTCTCCGCATACTTTTTGCTAACTGTTTTCATGTCTTTTTCGCTCAGGAAGACAGTTGCAAACACTTTGTCCCCATTCATCATTACTTTCCACTTAGAGTAAACTGTTGTTTCCGTATTTTTTACTCGAATAAAATCTGTATGAAGTCTTCGAGCAACCATTGTTCCTTCGACTGTTTCGATATAAACGTTATAATCTTTATCAAAACGAATCTCGTCCACTAATACGGCTTCTTCCTTTTGTTTCGCTTCTTCTTTTGCCTCTTTTTCTTTCAACTTCTCTTCTGAATTACAACCCGATATAAATGAGAGGGAAAATAGAAGAAGGAGTCCTAAGCTCATCATTCTTTTCTTCATGTCTACGCATCTCCCTTTTGTATTGGCTCCCAAGTAAGTTTCCCGAGAGTACTGGAGTAAGAACATTCTGTTTGTCCTTCTTCAAGCGAACCATTCATATGTTGCATTACTGCTAACAAACATTCTTTTGTGCGGTCTTCACTCTTATCAACAAAAAAAGTTAATCCTTTCACTTCCTGCTTTTTATTTACCTTGCCAATAACAATCTGATTCCCCAAAGCTGTAGAAGCTATTTTGTAATTTTCCCATTTGATCGGCATACTTACTCCTCCTCATTTTCATCTATTACGCCACAGACCTGTTCACCATTAGGTAGCATAAGTGGGGTTATCCCGCTTTGCCCAGATGTTCCTGCGTAAATGATATATTGACATCCAGTCAATTTATCCGTGGTGATTTTCAGGCGTTCACCTAACACATCAAACCTGTTTTCTCCGTTATCTTTCAGCTTTATGGTAGCAGCACCGCCTGATTGATTAGCACAACCACCAAGAAGAGAAATTATCAAAAGTAAACTCAGCACTATTTTACCCATGTTGTTATTCAACCTCTTTTTCTTTTTTACTATTCGTTAAATCCTCGCAGTCAGCTGTTCCGTCAGCCTTCATTAATACAGTTAAAGCAACTGTCGAGCCATAACCATTACCGGTTGATTCTCGAATATATTTGCAGCCTGTTTCATTATCTTTCACTATTCGAACCGTACCTTCCAAACCAGCAAATCGCACTTCGTAGTTATTTACTTCTATAACACGTTGCTCTTCATTACATCCGCTTAATAGGAAAATTATTGAACTAACTAGAAATACCTTTTTCATTAAACTTCTCCTTTTCTTTCTGTTTTTTTACATTTAATATTTGCGTTTATTCTCCGTTAGATATAGACAAGGTTAGTTTTTTCTACGATACTCAAAATCTTTTTATATACTATAGTATACGTCATATTATATTTGTCGTCAATAAATAGTTGTTAGTCAACGTTCGTTTGCTTATAAGGAATACTCCTACTGGGATTCCATATAATGCAAAAACGATGACGGAGGCAACAACATGAAAAATTTTAAAGATGTCTATACGGAAGCTCTAGCTAAATCCAATCGACCACGCATCAAAATCGATGATGAGATGAGAAGCAAAGTGGATGCATATATCGGTGCTATTATCGAACGTAAGAAAGAAGAAAAAGAATATCAATTAGATGGTGGGAAACTCCGTAAACGCTATGAAACTGGGCTTTTTGGGGAATTAGCAGTAGAAAAACTTTTAGGTATGTCTTTCGTTGACCTAACTGCCGGAGCGACAGAAAACTACCGAAAATCAGATTTAAAAGATATCGGATATGCGATTGGCGTAAAAACAGTCGAACATGGGAAGTTCCCAATCATATATCGAAACAACTTCGGGCCAGAGATCATTGCTGTGCGAGAAGGAGAGGAAATTGTCATTCTGGGCGTTGCTACTCGTTCGGTTCTGAACAATATGCAGAATGATGATTTGGTCCTGGACCCGAACATTAAAAAAGCTAAAACGGGCTTTTATGGACTTGTCGAAACTGTCAGCTTCAAAAATAAGAGCGAACTAGACTTGGTATCCGAGTGTATGGATCTGTTTGCAGCATGATAAAGGGAGAGATTAGGATGGGAGAAATCATTTATTTAGAAATATGGAAAATGCAGCAAGGTCTTCGCAAATTGGAAGAAGAGGTAGAGTTCTGCGTATCACAATACCACCAACACCTAGAGCAATCAGATGATGGTGAAAATCAGTTGCTCGTAGAAACAGCAAAGAAACGTTTAGAAAAGGCTATCCAGTATGCAGAGGAAGAGCGTAAGAAGATTGACTTAATAAAGAAAAAGATTAAAAAAAGCGGTCTTTAAATAGTTGCCGTCTTTTTAAAAGAAAAACACACTCTACTATAAATAGTGGAGTGTGTTTCTAGGATTTGGTTTGTCGACGCGATACCTCGCTTCTTTATTGTAAAATATTTTTAAATTATTTGCAATAGTTTGAACAAATAATGCTTTTTACGAGTTTCGTCGATACATATAAATATTCCAAACAATTGATAGACGGATTGTTCCACGCTTATCTTTTAAAGGAAGGTAGTGCCTATATCATTGAAATATTTACTAATTCATAGAACTAGCTGTACTGGATAGAATTTCTTTCAACTCAAAATCTTCGATAATTTTTTCTACATCAGCTTCAGTTAAGCTTGTTTTTACCCCCGTAGCAGTCTGTCCTTCAATTTCTGAAGTTATCTCTTCCCCTTTATTAATTGACATTGTATATGCTTGACCATTGATATTTTCTGTAAAAGCAAAGTTAAATAAATGTTTCTCACTTTCATCATAAGCTAAATAATACTTAGTATTATTCATTATTTCTTCCTTTACTATAGTTCCATCTAACTGTTCATATTCCTTTTTTTCAATATTGATTTGCAATAGTTGATTTTCCGTATTGTCCGTATAATATTTGAACGATATAGTGTCTAAATCAGATGGACTTATGGTTCTCTTATATACTTTATTAACTTCCAAACTACCCTTGTCTATTTCCTCTTTAAAAGTATTAAATACTTCAATTTTCTTCAAACTATAATCCTTCAGTCTCTCTTTATAAATGAAATTAGGATAATATTTCTTAAAAGCTCCTAAATCATCAAATAGATAATGCTGATGATCTAGAAATAGATTATTGTTTTCATATTCAAATATTTCGTATTCATCAAATTGCAACTTTTCTTTTTCTTCTTCGGTCGCTATTCTTGTTTCCATTCCTTCTTCACTATTCGGTTCATGATTATGCCCGTCGCCTTCTTCATGTTCATGCGTATCTTCATGCTCATGTTTATACATTTTATTATCAAAATCAATAATAAATTTAGTTATGGTATCTCTAACTTTAACTAAGTATGGAAAATTAATTTCTTCGATTGTATCCTCTGGTATATGAATTTTACTTAATACATCCTGACTAATAATACTAAGAGAATTCATATGATTATATAGAAAAGAAGAATGATCACTAGTTGCTGAACCTGTAGCATTCGTAATTGATGTTAAATCATTATCCTTCAGATGCTTACTGAAGTCATTAATTAAATCTTTTAATGGTTCTTCATCTCCAGTCAAGATTTCTAATGGGCCATCATAAATGGAATCAATATTAATATTGTATACATGCTCATATTCCTCTTTTATAAACTCTGTAAAAAAGTAACTTCCTTGAAGACCGGATTCTTCTCCATTAAAGGCTACAAAAATAATATCCTTCTCAAATTCTTTATCGCTTAGTTTTAACTTCTTGGCTATATCCAGTAATAAAACCGTCCCAGATGCATTGTCTATTGCACCTCTATAGATTGTTTCTCCTAATGAACCAACATGATCAAAATGAGCAGATAAAACTACAGCTTCCTTTTGATTTTTCCCTGGTATCTTACCAACTACGTTAAATGCCTCGATGCTCTCTTCTTTAGCAATACTTTCTATTTCTAAAGTTGCTTTTTTTGATTTTTTGAGTTTTTTATATGTATCATCCGTTATCTGGACAATTGGGAACTTCAGATTGTCTACCAATAATGTTCTTCCTAATTCTTCAACAATTAATACGCCCTTTGCTTTCCCAAATACTTTTTGAAAGTCTTTACTGTCTTTCAAGACAATAAAAGAGTTTTCTAATTCTGGATCATTTAAGTCAAAAGTATAAGGAAGTTCTTCTTTGTACTCTGAAAATCCTGACCTTTCTAAGTAATCTATTCCTCTTTTAAATTCAATCGTCTCTCCCTCAACTGTATTCGCAATCATTCTAAAAATTATTTTTTCTGGATTATAAAATTTATGTGGATAGCTCATTAAATAGCTACTGCTATTCATCATGGCCAAATCGATTTCTTTGAATTTGCCCTCTAAGTATTTTACGGTTAGATCATTTCCTTCTGTACCAGTAAGTCTCCCGTCCATCTTTTCTGAGGTTAAATATTCCATTCCCTCCTTCATTTCTTTATATTCATCAACTGACACCTCTTCTTCGCATCCGCTTATAAATATTAAAAGCAATAAGAACACAACTAATTTCTTTAACATTTCGTTCCTCCTAAAAGTTTTTATATTTTTATATTTACAAATATTCAAATTATTAGTATTATAAATCTGGGAGAGATGTTAGTCAATGGAAATTATTCAATAAATTTACATTAGAAAAGGGGAATAGAAATGAAGAGAAAATTATTCTTAACCGTTTTAATGGCTGTATTTTTACTACTCGTTCCAACTATTGGTTTTGCTCAAAGCAATGAAGGAGCACCTCTTGAAACTCTAACAAAGGATACTTCCTATGAAGATGTTGTGAGCCCAATGGTAATTCCTTGCGACTACTGGAGTAATGGTAATCATCAAATGCAATCAGGACAGACATATACTGACGAAGTATATTCTTCCACTCACAGCCATGTAATTAGTGGTGTAACATTCACAAACTGTAAGATTTACAATAAATACACTGTTTCAGAAAGATATTGTGCTTGCGGTTATAAAACTCAAAACAGAGTTAGTGCTGGAACTGCACATTATTACTATTAATACTTAATTTCTCTAGTTTCATGTAGTAAGATTGGCATTATAGTATTTGTAATCGTAATTGGAATATGATATCTTTCCCAAAGACAAAGGAGAGTGACTTAAATAGTCGCTCTTTTTTGGTTGTCTTAATTAAGCGTATTCCTTAATTATAGGAATGTATTTAATTGCATTCTATAGGATGTTATGCAAGAAAATATCCCATTGAGTCTAAAAAATACTATAGAAAAATGCTTTACCCCTATTGAAGTAAAGCATCCCTTTTGAAGTTCATAATATACAAATTAATTAAAGCCTACTCACTAAGGCTTCTACTAGACAGTTCCTCCACTATTTCTTTTATAAGTTTCTCAAACTGCTCACCGGAAACCCAGCTGTGTTGGCCAGCGTAAGTACCAGAAGATTGATTGTATTTTGAGTACTTAGCAAAAATAACAAAATCCCCACCGTTAGTTCTTCTTGTTACCACACTGGCATGTTTAGGAAGAGGTATTTCATCACCATTTATATTATGTCCTATATAACCTCTCTCATAAAAAGAGTAATCTTTATATACTCCAGGTGCTACTTCCAGCACATCCTCACCGGAATATTTCATATTTCTTTCTATTTCTGTTAGTGAGTTAAACGGCTTATCCTTTTCTTTTTCTTGAGTTTCATAGACGCCACTGTCATGGAATGGTAATGCATTCAATCTGAAATACCACCACTCTGGATTTTCGCCAATCGGATGAAAAGTAAGTGACTCCAAATTTAATATTTCTCTTGATGTCCCAAAGGTTAATTCAATCAAACCGGATTCATTAGAATAAAGAGCACTTGAGAGATCCGAGCCTCCACCAGAAGGAACAAACGTATGATTAAGTGCCTTACTTTTCCCTATCGTATTCAATATTTGAATGATTTGGCTAGAATCTGTAATCCTTACCGTTTCATTTACCTTTATTGGAAACAGGTTGTTTGTCATCTGCTCCCAAAGAATTAATTGTTCCCGTTTTTCCTCATTGTAGATTTCTTCATAATTTGACATAAAATATCCCCTTTTAATTTATTAGAAAAAGACGGTTTCCCGTCTCTTATCTTAAGCATTTGCAGTTGTATTCGCTGAAAATGTACTTTCTATTACCCATACGCCATTTTTCTTCACTAAAACGTGAGGCTTCTCAGCTATAAGCACATATGCCACATCGTTATAACTTGCTAACAACAGAATTTCATTACCGCTATACTCGTTTTGTATTGATTCAAGTACCTCTGCATTTACTCGTTTATATGTGTTGCTCTCTGCCACCACAATTAAGTAGTTCACATGCAATGTTTGATAAGCAGTATCGTTTCCAACTAAAGCCAAACGGTCTAATACCTGTTTACTCATTTCATCTACATCAGTATCATTCATTTTTTTAGCAATGCGAATCTGTAATTCGTCAATAGAATCCTTTGTTACCACTTCCTTTGTTGAAATCGCGAGGACTTTTTTCGCTGGGTCTCGATGTTTCGAGAAAAACGCTTTGCGAGTCGATTGTCCATATGTGCGGTTGACAATTATCTCTAACTTCTTTAACTCTTTCTCTAATGCTTTGTGAGCTTTTTGAGTGCCTGAAGTAGCTAGTCCTTTCTGTTGTTCAGCGGCAAGCGACAATTGTAAGTTGTTCACCTTTACACTTGCTGTATGAGCATCAATAAACGTTAACGCTTGATTTTGGATGACGTCTACGTTTTTGCGTCTGTTTTCGAGTTTGCTTTTTAGAGCCTTGTCTTTAACTTTGTTTATTTCAGCTTTGGCAGTTGCATTAAATTTCTTAGTGTCGTTAAATACTTTCATATTTGGTTTTGCTAATTCTTTATTCAACTCATAAGAAACCTGCCATCTTAATGCCTTTGCTGATTTCTCCGCTGATACTAGTGACTGCTCTGCCTTTGTTATCGTTGCGGCTGACACATCCCCTACATTAAGTGAAAGAATAAGACTTGCAGATAACAACATTAAACCTATTTTTTTCATCTTATAACCCCTACTTTCTTACCTTAATTATAACCACAGATACCCATTTTGTCAATTATTTTTTACATGATTATTCGACAAAGAATTTAGATTGTCAATTATTTTTGCTTTTTAGTAAAATATATTTTACATATGATTTCGACAAGTTTCTACACGGCGTCAAATATAATTTACTGAACATTTAAAATTAACAGAATAAAAAGGCTTTTCAGGGTAAAGGCAGATGACATGTACCTACATCTGATTGAATTAAATTCTCCTCAACGCGTTTTTTGGGAGCTCCCCTTAACATAAAAAAAAGAAGGGTTTCCCCCTTCTCTTAAGCTGCTAGAATCCTATTCAGGTAAGGACTCACGTATTTTTCAATGGTTTCTTCTTTAAATCCACATCCCGACGCATTGGGATGCCCACCGCCACCATAAGTTTTTGCAATCGTCTGCACATCTCGTCCTCCATCTGACGAACGTAAGGATATGGTGCGTTTCTCCAAGTTGATTAACACAACGTAATCTAAATGAGCTCGCTTGTCTAGAATATAATGACCAACTTCCGAATGGTAATTCTCACAATGTACAATTCCAACCATTTCTCCGTCAATCTCAAATTCCCTAGTAATTTTCTCCCGTTTGCTCATTTCTAGCTCAATCTTCTTTTCCTCTAACTTTAATACTTGTTCGTATTCCTTCCCAAATGAGCACGTCCCGGTTTCCACTCGTTCCATTACAAACGCAATGTACTCCTTGATTCCAATCAGGTAGAATAACGTATTTAGTTTTTTAGCTTCAAGGTTTCCAGTTCTGCTCCAGTCCCATGTATCCCAGGAACGGACTAGTTCCACATAAGTCTCAACCGCAGCTTCCGAATAGTCGGAAAGACAATTGCTTCTAGTTAGGAAATCTGCGTATAAGGATGTTCCACAAGCTAGAATGCTGTTTTGCTCTACCACAATCTCCGTCCAGGTAGGATTTTGAATGGGCATAGCTGATTTGTGATGATCAAACAGGATGATTTTATACCCTTCCTCTATCTTCTCTTCAATCAGACCAGCTACTTCTAAACTCGGAGATAAATCCGTTAACACTAGCAAATCCTCTTTACCCATAACATCCATATACTCTTTTGTCGCTATGTCCACTGGACCTCCGTTAGCAACCACTTTAGTGCGAATGTTCGGAAAGGCTAGCTTCGTTAAAACTATTGGTGATACCCCGTCCAAATCGTTATGAGATACGTGATAAACCCGACTGAAGCCATTCATTAACTCTTGTATAAAACTTTCTTGTAATTTAAGCATTATTCAATTTCCCCCTTAGCATAATAGATGACCTGTTCACTACCAAACGGAACTGCATAGGCAGCCCGTATGTCGCCTTTTTCATTCAAAGCAATACCATTCAGCTGTCCCCCGAATACGCACCCGCCGTCTATCCCTATCTTATCTCCCATGTAATTTACCCATACTTTGTTGGAGCGATCATCATTCAGGTATTTGGTTGGTGTATGTCCAAACAGAATTCGTTTGTCGATTGTCCCTTCCGACTCGAAGAAAGCATTGCGTATCCATAGAAATGTACCTTCTCCTGCTTTACGCCAATCAGGTATGGTGAAGTCAATTCCAGCGTGTACAAACAGTACATGCTCTGTCTCGTAAAACAGACGCATCGATTTCATAAAGCGTATTTCTTTGCGATAATTACGCAAAATATATTCAGCACGCTGTTGTCTTGTATCTCGAGTCATGTCACGGTTCACATAGAAACTCTTAATCGTTTCTTCCTGTGATGTACTATAAAATATCCCTGCCATTTCTCCAGAGCCTAACCATGCAAGAAATTCTGCATCATGATTCCCTCGCATTACAATTACTTTTTCCCCGTATTTTTCCTCTAATTCCATAAGATATTGTATAACTCCTAGAGAATCAATTCCGCGATCAATCGCATCCCCTAGAAATATCAATGTTTCTTTTTTTGGATCCCATTGTCTCAGCAAGATTTTCAATTCTCGCAGACAACCATGAGGATCGGATACTACAAAATACATACCATTCCCTCCTAACTATTTGACACTGCATGTCTACAAGTTGATATGTTCTATCTATCCTATGCAAATTAGGGACCTATCATCATTCGAAGGAAGACGAACAAAAAGAGCCCCCATATAGAGGCTCTTAGTGTTTTTGGTGTAATTCTAGTGCTCGTTCTTTATAGTCTCCTGTTAAAAACTCTAAGTCGTTTGTATCTTTTAAAGCAAGATCCGTCATTTCTTGAATACGGCTATTTGAAGCTGGTAACATATACCCGATTGCTTCATCCATGACTGCTCTCGTCATTCCGCTTAAACCTCTTCGGTGAATCAGTTCATTAGCCTTTACTACGATGTTTTCAATCTCCGCAGGTGTAAAACCATCCATTCCCTCAGCAAGCTCTTCCAAGTCGGCCTCTATTAGCGTAGACGCAAATCCAGAAGCCTTAACATGATGTCTCAGCACGCTTATACGATCATTCGAGTCTGGGGCAAAGAATGGAATTTTTTTATCGAAACGACCTGCACGTTTAAGAGCTTCGTCGATTTTGTTTGGATAATTAGTTGCTCCCACCCATAAAATCTTCCCTCGGTTCTCCGGTTTAGAAAGAAACGCAAGAAACATCCCGAATATATTTTGTCGTACTGGATTTGAGTCGTTATCTCCGCCTCTAGAAAGAACTTGGTCCATCTCATCGATGAATACTCCAACAGGAGCCATAGACAAGAAACAGTTGAACGCTTTTTCTAAATTTCTTTCGCTTGTTCCTACCCATTTATCAACGATCTTCGACATCTTGAACTCTACAAAGTTAATGCCTGCATCTCCCGCAAGGCATCTAGCGAAATAAGTTTTTCCTGTTCCTGGAGGTCCCATATATAGAAGTCCTTTTGGAACATAAGCAGTATTTCCATTCTTAAATGGTTCGATCACAGCTTCTTCATGATATTTCTTTATATGTTCCTGACCAGAAAACTGGGACAAGCCAAACCCTTCCGTATCAAAAAATTCAATAAGCTCTCCAAATTCTTTTCGGATGAGCTCTTCCTTCCGGTCAATGACCATATTACGAGTCATTTTCCCACTAGATTCTGCTAGAAGATGCAAGTCTTCCATTTGCATGCGAGAAAGACCTGCAGTTAAATTGGCCAATACCCCATCACTCAGTTCAGAATCGAACGGCTTCTTACTAGTTGCACGCAAGTAAGCTATCATGTCCATCCGTTCTTCTCTGTCCGGATAGTCCACCGGCACAATAATCGTCCGAGAATTAGCGTTTAAGAACATCTCATGAATGCCACTTTTCGTTTCAGACACAAGGAGCAGCATGTTGTTGGAGTTGATGAATGCTGTATCGTTCATTAATTGATGCAGACCAATTAATCGGTTCGATGTTTCTTTATCTACTTGCCCGTTCACGTTATGTCCTAGTACAAACTCTGGGTATTCTATCAGATAGATGATGCGACCCTCTTCTCTTACTGTTCGTAAGTCAATCAGCATTTCTTCCCAGTCATTTCTCCCGTGTGTTTGCTTTTCCAAAAAGGGTCCGTGAATGATAGTTGTTCCTGTTGCAATCGAGTAACTACACATCTGTATTGTATTTTCTTGATAGTGATTTACCAAGAAATTGCGTAGCGATACGCCAGGTGCAACGTAGTCGTGAACTGTACCAGTCAACAAAAAGACGTTGGATACTCCTGATTTATAATTCTCATCGATGATGTTGCTCCATTTCGTCTCCATGTTGATCACATTCCCTTTCTGTACTACATCTTGTGTTTAATTATAGCACGGCACACTATATGTGTCAATTATATTTTACAAATTACCAGTTTGGAAGAGAACCTCCTTATCCTTTCCAATAAAAAAACCACCCCTAAAGGAGTGGCCTGTGTCATGTTTAGCTCTTAGCTGCATCAAGTCTTGCTTGCAGGTCGGCTTTCGCTTTCCCTTTTGACAAACCATCAATAGCAGCTTGGGCTTTCGTGTAGTACGTCGCACGTTGATATTTTTCTGATAGCTCTACCGCTTTATCTGCAGCAGTTATCAGTTTTTGCATTTCGATTTCTTCTTGCATGTTTGTGAAGAACGTTGCTAGTTTTTCGATGACTTCGCTGTGCGTTTCTTCGTATTGGCTTAAAGCTTTGATATTTGTCGAAGCTTTCGTCATATAGGTAGTTGTTTGGCGATCTTTTGCCACTCCAACTGCTGTATAGGCTTCTTGAAGGACTTTCTTGATTGTTGCATCTGTAACGGCATCGATTTCGACTTTCAAGTCATAGGCAAACTGCATCGATTCGGTTACTTCGATCGTATCTAAGCGGTCCACTAGTGCTTGCTTCGCTTCGCCGTCTTTTAGTCCGTTCACAAGAGAACGAGCTTCTTCGATGACAACTAGGTCACTTGCTGTTTCTGCTTTCGCAACAGAGTCTGTCGCTGTTTTTAGCTTAGTTGCTTCGATTTGTTCACTTGCTCCACTGAAAATGACATTCAGTCTTTCTTCAAGAGCGGTTTTCACTTCGCTTGTAGGAAGTTTATCCACAGCTTCCTGTGCACGTGTTAGATACGGGTCACGCTTGTAGCGTTCTGCGTAAGAAACTTGTGTCTCCGCAGCTTTTAGAAGAGCTGGGTCCACCTCTGGTGCTTCTGGTGCTACAGGAGCAGCATCTTGTATCGCTTTCAAACGTGCTTCTAAAGCTGTTTTGTCTGTTCCATCTATTAGTTTTGATACGAGGTCCTTCGCACTTGTTAGGTACGGATCTCGTTTATGTTGTTCAGCTAGAACGACATGCGTTGTCGCTTCTTCTAGGAGTGCTGTTTCAGCTTCAGTTGCTAGTGTATCTTGGATGACGTTCATACGGTTAGTAAGCTCTGTTTTCTTTGGAGACTCATTTAGCTTGTTGATGCTATCCATAGCGTCCGTGATGTACGGGTCACGCTTCGTCAGCTCCGCCGATTTCACTTTGTTTTCAGCATCCAAATTTAGCTTGAGTTGATCGATACGTTCCGTGAGTTCCGTTTTAAGCGGACCCTCTCGTAACGCTTGAACGGCTTTTTCTGCAAGAGAGATGTTGTAATTGGTCTGTCTGTTCTCTGCTTGAGCTACTGCATTAGTTGCTTTTTGGTTGGCCTCGATTCTCGAAATGCGGTCGTTTAGCTCTGTTTTCGTGGAGCTATCTGGCAATTTCGCAACTAGTTCTTTTGCAGTGGTGATTTGCTCTTTTGTTGACTGGTCATTCAGCATGCCTACTGCGTCTTGAGCTTCTTGAAGGAGTTCTGCACCTTCTGGCGACACTGCGATAGAATCGAGTCGCTCTGTGAGAGTTGTTTTCTCCGAACCGTTAGGCAATGCTTCTACTAAAGGTCGAGCAGCGTCTATATCTGCTTGTAGCTTAGTGCCTTCTGCTTTCGTTACAGATGCGGTTGCTTTGGCGATTTGTTCTGCCAACGCTTTGGCATCATCGATACCTTTTTGAACAGCATCTAAGCGTTCTATTAGGCTTGCTTTCTCTGAACCATCTGATAGACCGTTCACAAGAGAACGAGAAGCATCCACGTCTTCTTGAAGTTTGGATTGTTCTGCTTTTTCAACAGACGCTACAGCTTCTACTAGAGTGTTGTCGATTTCTGGTTCCTTCGCAGCCTCTACTTCTTGCTGCGTATTGTCTTTTAGCTCCGATTCTGGCAGTTGCGATATTAATTCATCCATTCCCGCTAGTTCGCCACTTGCAATCTTTTCCCAAATGACCTCCAGTAAGCCAATGATGTCCAGTACATCCTGTGCATAATGAGCTACTTCTGTTCGGTGAGACTCGTTTGCTAAAGTTAAAGAATCGGCTAAAATGACATTTAACGCATCTTTCATGGCTAACACATCTGCTCGTGTACCTTCACCAGTGAGCAAGTACGCTTTCATGTCGATAAGTTCCGCCATCATTTCTTCATGAGAGGTTTTGGATGCGTCGATTACTGTTTGAACTGCGTTCAGTCGTTCTGTCAAGGCTGTTTTATTGGCACTTTCAGGCAAAGCGTTCACTAGGGAACGAGAAGCATCTATATCTGCTTGCGACTTAGAACCTTCCGCTTTTTCAACAGATGCGGTTGCTGTTAAGATTTGTAGTTCAGAGTCTACTCCGTTGAATGTATGACTATAGTTATTTGCATACACTTCGGATGTTGAACCAATTGCAGCATTGATTGTTACGTCTTTTGGATTAAAAACAGTACTTTTTGTAGGATTATACTGCAAGACATTTGATCCATAATTTACATTTTGGCTTTTGACTATTATTTTATTTATTTTATTATATCCAAATGCAGATTCCTTAATACTAACCACGTTATTTGGTATCACCACACTTGTTAGTTGGTTATCATGAAACGCCTGCTTTCCAATACTATTCACGCTTTCACCTATAATCACTTCTGTTAGTTGGTTGCTAACAAATGCAGTGTCTTCAATAGTGGTCACGCTATCTGGTATCACTATGTTTGTTATTTGATTGCGAGCAAAAGCACCGTTTCCAATAGTTATAAGACCCTTACCTAAAATAACCTCTGTTAGTTGGTTGCCAACAAAAGCACCACCTTCAATACTAGTCACGCTATCCGGTATAACTATGTTTGTTATTTGATTGAGAGCAAAAGCACTTTTCCCGATAATAGTCACGCTATCTGATAAAAATATGTTTTTTAGTTGATTGTTTGCGAATGCATTTAACCCAATTTTAGTCACACTGTCTGGTATAACTACGCTTGTTAGGTTGTTATATTCAAATGCGATATCCTCGATATTTGTTACACTATCTGGTATCACTACACTTGTTAGGTTGTGATGACGAAAAGAATTATACCCAATATTTGTAACGGGTTTTCCATCAATTAATTTTGGAATCACAACATCTTTACTGGAACCTAAATATTTGACAATCGTTACACTAGAACCATTTACTGTATAGCTGAAATCACTCGCAGGATTCTCTTTCATATTATCTCCTGTACTTGCCGCCTCTAGAACATTCGAGACTTGTTGCTGGCTAGCAGCCTCGGCCACCTGCACAACCGAAAAGTCCGAAATGGCCCCCGTCGTACCCACTGCCCCTGCAAATCCAGACAATAGTAAGGATGCCGCTAGTGTAGATTTCAATAAAGACTTAGATAATACATGTCGTGCTTTATATTGCTTGTTTTTCATTTCGTTCATTTGATATTCCTCCTAAGATTATTTTATTTAACCCTCTATCATATGCAAATAGTACTATTAGATTCGACTAAAAACTAACCACTAGGCTCTCTGTAGAACGACAAAAAACCACCCCCGAAGGAGTGGTTTCTCTCAAGATGTCCTATATAGATGCCTGCAGTTGTGCTGCGAGAGTCGTTCTTCTCTTTTTGCTCGTGAAATTTCGTGCTGCCCGGTCAAAAGCTTCTTCGTTCCCGATTGCTAGGACGAGATCCTTCGCTCTAGTGTATCCAGTGTAGAGAATGCTGTTTTGCAACATTGGATAATGATCATTGGTGAGTCCGAGTATAACAAATGGCCACTGAGAACCTTGAGATTTATGAATAGTCATCGCATACGCATGGTCTAACTCTCGAAGGTCCCCTTCATAGAACACCAATCCTTCCTGGAAACGAACAGTTGTCACGAAAGCATGTCCGATAGCAGTTGATTTCTTTTCTATTTTTTCGATGAACCCGATTTCTCCGTTCATAACTCCCTTGAGACGAAGCTTTTCGAGGCGACCGCTCTTATTTTCGAACCATTCCATTCCATAGTTATTCTTCATCTGAATAACCTTATCACCTTCTTGAAAATAAAGAGATACAGAATCTGCATTTTCTCGGTCCACAATACGATTTAGTATTCGCTCTCCTTCTTTATGAGGATTTAATGCTTGTTGAAGCATGAAATTAATTACATATGTCCCTGATTCTCCACGCTTCATCGGCAACAAAACCTGCATATCGTCGAGGGAGTAAGTCCCTACCATGCGAAGAACAGATTCGACAATTCCTTTCTGGAACGTTTCTTTTGTGTTTCGACGCACAAAATGAGCATCCGCAGAAGATTCTCTTTCAATCGTTTCTCCTCTAATAATTCGGTTTGCATTACGAATAATAGCAGAGTCTAAAGCTTGTCTCTTCACGACATCTAGTGTGACGTGATCCAACACACCAGAAGCGATTAAATCTAGCAGGACTGCTCCTGGCCCTACGGACTCTAATTGCTTTCCATCTCCCATGAAAATTACCTTGGCACCGTTAGGGATTGCGTCTAGTAAGGAAGCAATTAAATGAATGTCAATCATGGATGTTTCATCAATCACATAGCACGTTGCGGACAATGGATTGTTAGAATGATGTTCGAACTTGCCATCAGAATACCCTAATGCTCGGTGGATAGTCTGGGCTGGTCGCCCTGTCGACTGACTAGCAACCTTTGCAGCACGGCCAGTAGGTGCAAGAATCATATATTCAAAAGGTAGACGAGTTCTTCTAAATTTCTCTTCGATTACTTTCAAGATAATATTCAAGGTAAATGTCTTTCCGCAACCCGCCGAACCATCGAGCAAGTGCATTCCGCCTTGTTCGGAAGTAAACCGTTCCACCGCTTCCATTTGTTTATTTTCTAGTGACACTTTCTCCCGCAGAAGCATCTCTCTTGCCACAGGCTCTAGGATTTGTGAAAACGGCACACGTTCTCTTTTTAGAGCTCCAACTGCTATAGCACTTTTAACTTCTGCATCATAGGTTTCTGGAAGGTAAATACGACTTTCTTCTACAACAATCTTATTTGCGATTTTTAAAATCTCTATAGATTCATCAATCAGCTTATCCGAAACACGAACAATGGGAAATCTTCTTGCATGTTTTTCTAACGTTTCTCTCGCCACTTTATATCGCTTACTTCTATAAGAAATGAGTAAGCTTGGTCCTTCTTGACGCTTAAGTATATCCTTGACTTCTTGATAAGTTAACGTCAATTCTAATAACTTTTTGAGTTCTTCTTTTAATTGAGTGTCACTCGTATAACAATGTCCGCTCCATTCAAATCGCTCAAGAACAAACAATATTCCTCCTTCTATTCGCTCGGGAGCATCACCTGGAAAATCCATAGTGGCAGCCACTTTGTCACATGCTTTAAAACTATATCCTTTGAGGTGTATTTGTAACCAGTAGGGATTCTGCTCAATGGATTCTGCTGCTGATTCGCCAAACCTTTTAAACAAATATTCAGCATCTCGCATAGAAAGCCCAAGACCCATGAGCCTCATTAACGAATGGTAATCGTCTTGTAGGACCACGAGCTGTTCTTGCCACGCCTTCACACTTTTCGCACCAATCCCTCGTACTTCCTCAGCTATTCGTTCCGGCTCTTTCATAAGAATGTTAATTACATCCATCCCGTACGTTTCATACAAAAGATTCGCTCGTATATTCAACCCATGGAGCGTCTGGAGGAAGGCAACGATTCCTTCTTTTGTCGATGGTCGCTCTGGATAAACGGCATCCGCTTTTAGTTGCAACTCCTCTTTGTATTCGTAAACCTTCCCTCTTATCTGATACGTTTGCCCAACCTTTAATTGATACGGAAACTCTCCTGACACTTTCGTACGCATGTCATCCAATTCGATGCTATATACACCAAATCGATTGATGTTGTCGTAATAAAATTCGTCTCTTACTATACCAGTTATGGTCAGACGCTCTCCGATTTCTTTTCCGGCCAAGTATCCCTCATTTAGGTCATTTAAGTCATTAAATACATTAAACATACCAGTCATCGTTCCACCTCCTCCTCTTTTCTTGTTTTTATTTTTTTTCTGTCTCTTTTTCTATTGCTTCTTCATCGTATGTTTGACTTTCCACTAATCCTGCTTCTGATAGATAGATCAGCACATCCGGTGCGTCATACTTTAAGCCGTTCTCTTTCAATAGTTGAACGTATCCCTTGAGTGTTTCTTGAATAGATAAGTCTTCTTTCATCGTTTTTTCATAATGAGACATTGCGTACCCTGACACTTTATCCCCTTCTAGAAGAGCATTGCTGTTTTGTCCAAAGTAGAGCGTCGCATAGAAAGATCTGCTTATATGGAGAGATTCCTCCATTTGTGTACCTTTGTGTTTCTCGAGTAATCGGTCAAGCTTCTTAATGCGTTCTGCGACGATATCTAAGTCAAGGACATTGGATTCTGCATTAAAATAGTGCTTTGTCTGTTCTTCACCAGTAAATAGCATAAATTCATACATACTGACATCCATCCCGGATTTGTATTCTTCTGCTACTCCAACAAAATCAGGGCTAAACATAGTCAAGCTTTCTGTTCGGAAGAGAACGAGAGAGTGTTCACTAGCTTCTTTCAATAGAGCCGATAGTCCATCGCTAGCATCTTCTACACCGGTTTTCCATTCGTTCGATAGACTAACAATGCCTAGCTTATTTAGTTCATCCACGTAAGGTTTTACCTTTTCATTTAACTCCATAGCTTTTTCATTTAAGCCGTACAAATAAGCATCTACACCATGCATGACACCCGTTTTGCTCATTTGTGTAATTTTTGCATCTAATTTTTCTTTCGTTTCTACTGGATTAGTAGCTGTCTCTGCCATTTCTGTCAGATATTTTTCTTCTGTATCGGCATCCCATTTTTCTGTTTTTTTCTCACATGCTGTCAAAAGCAATCCGACTGTCAGAACTACTGCCACCCTTTGTTTCCATTTCATATAAATCCCTCCTATTTATTCGTTGAAGTATTCTATTCAAAAAAGGACATTGCTACTACGCATTGCCATATGAACCTGGTAGAACAATAGGAATAAATACGTTTGTCATCGCATATGATGTAGCAGATTCAAAAACGAAAGGGGAATTTTCATTATGAAAATCAAGAATAAAAAAGGTGTAACAATCGAGGAGTTCGCAAATCAATTAGTTTCTATTAAGCAACAAACGAATGAGGATATCGTCGGACTATTTAATGTTCTACCTGATTTCACAGTGCTTGTAGAGATAGACAATTCAACAACTCCAATGGAAATTGCAGATGAAATTCGCTCAGAGATCGAAGATTACTTTGGTGTAACGGAAGAAGATCATGAGGTTGTTGCAGATTTTCTAAACGAAGAAATAGCGAGTGACACATCTGGTCAAAACCCGTTCCAGAAAGTATTAATGGAAGCTGCTCTCGGTAAAATTCCTTTTGGTGGGGCTGTTCACTTCTTCCAAGAAGCAGAACTGGAAGCTGAAATGGAGCAACAAAAATTAGACGAGGAGCCAGAAGAAGAATACACACCTGAGCCCGTTCTACTTGGTGCAGGTATTTCTGTCAATGGACTCTCTCCTAAAGATGACTTAATCGTTCAGCAAGCATTCCAGCAAATTGTAATGAAGGCTGCTCGAGGACAAATCAGTCATAATGACTGCCTTTTCTTAATGCAAGAAGAAGTTAAGAAATATCCTGGTGCAACAATGATCGTGAACACGCAATACGTATAAAACGAAAGGACGCTTCGGCGTCTTTTTTTTTGCACATAAAAAAAGACCCTCGATTAGAAGGTCTCCGTCTTACTTTCGAATAGCTCGCTTTGGCAATGCATGAAATTCGTTCGAACTTAATTGATATTTCTCAACCTCATGTTTTTTAGGACGCCGATATTCCAGACCAAAATCCTGAATCCATGTCATCCACTCTCTCTCTACCACTCGCTTGACTTCCTTCGCTGTAAAACCCACCACTGTTATATCTATTAGGGATTGTTTCCGAACGGGTCCATTTTTCATCAATTGTCCAAAAATACCTCTTAATGTAGGTGCTAGGTGTCTTGTTTTCTTCGTATTATCTACTAATTGTGGAAAAGCTTTATTTGCTGATTCTTCTCCCATCACAGCACGAATTTTTTCTTTCGTCGATTTTCCATATGATAATTTCTGTAGATTTAACTTGCGAAGGTTAGATTCTATTAGTTCCAACGTTTCCTTATAAGAAGGAATGGAAAAGTAGGAAAGATGGAACCCATAACCTAGTTTCGATTGTCTGTGTAGTGTTAAATTGCGTAAATTATCAGGTACATCATCTATAGGAACCTTACGAATAATTCCAAGAGAAGCTAGAGTGTTTATCTTTTTAGTGAAAGTGGTCCTTCCCTCTCCAGCACGTTCTGCTAAGTATCTATGAGAGGCGAAAAACACCGGATTTCCTTCATGTGACCAATGGCTCTTAACCAAAAACGACTCTCCCGATTGAATGAGTTCTTCCAAAACGTGTATTAGTGGCTTCATCACCTTATGATTACGCAGTCCGCTCTTCTGCCAACATTTCATTAACTCTCGGTAATGTTGGTGACCAGATGCTGGCCATTGTTCCTTTACTACATCTGGGGATAGGTGCTTACTGATAAGGTCACAGGCCTCGATATTGCTTAATCCAAATCCAAGTTCAACTAGATCCGTTATGTCCAGTGACACAGTATGGTACATTTTATCTTTTGAACGTTTTGCTCGAGTAAAATAACGAGAGTGTCCTTGTTCATCAATATAAACCCAAGCAAAATGTTGGGGAAATAAGAGACAGGGAAAATATTCTCCTTCTGGCAGATTTGGTCGAAAACATTTATGTACAGGAATTTCTGCAATTATAGAATAAAGAGTTTTTCCTTTTGCGGCAGATAAATCCATTTCTTTTATCGCTGTCAAGTCGAGCATATTAGCCCAACCATTATTTTTAAGGAGGGATGCACGCTTCTCTTTTCGATTAATTCTTCGTATACGTTCCTTTTTTTCATCCAGTTCCCGTTCAATAGCTACGAAGTCTTGCGTTGCATACATGTCAAAACTCCTCCTTTTTACTTGCCTATACTTGTATACTACAGTATACACTTAATATAATTAGTTGTCAATGTAATCCCGAATAAAAATAGAACACCGCAGTACACATGAAAGTGTCTGCGGTAGTTTTTAAGAAAAAAAGAGGGACTTATTAACCTTATTGATTAAAAGAACACTCTTTCTCTTTGTACGCCACTGGGATGTCTTTTTAGTAATTATTCGTCTCTGATTTTTAGCCGCCCAAAAAGCCCTGCTTCTTGGTTTGTTATGCGACTATAAAATCAGACCACTTGAAAGTTTATACATCCGGTTGCGTTTGTTTTATTCTATGCTTTCCAAAATATTTCATTCCAAATTATAGACGAATGACTGCATAAATAAAAAAAAGATTGACTCTGGCGTGCAGGAGTCAACCCTTTTCTTAAATCTATTAATGCTTCCCATCAATCGTTTCATCTGAGTTTTGTACATACTCTGTAGTCGATTGTTTCTCTAAGTTTGTATCCTTACCGCTTGATACATTAGTAAATAGTCCAATAGACATTAAAAATGCTACGATTATTTTACCGAATCTATTTTTATTATTCATTATAACTTCCCCCCTTACTATCTCTCTATCAATTAATATAATATAATAGGATTAGTAAAGATATAGGATGTTATGCAAGAATGTGTAAATTAAGGGGGTAATATTAATGGAAGGTTTCGGTAAAAAAGTAGCTTATTTCAGGAAAACAAAAGGAATATCCATAAAGAAGCTAGCAGAAGGTTTATGTGACGAATCTACTATTTATAGACTAGAACAAGGAAAACAATTACCAAGACTAGAAATTGTTAATGATATCTGTCTGAAATTAGAGATTCCATTTAAAGCATTATTCCCGTTTAATGAAGAGGTTGAGGAACTAAAAAAAAGATGCAGGGAATTTACATATGCGGAGGATTTTATCTCATTAGAACTTGTTTTAGAAGAGTCTAAGCAAATATTACAAGAATTAAACTCTCCTTATTCCAAACTAGAATTCGGAAAATTTATTGGGTGGCATCGAGCAATTCTTTTACATAAAAAAGAAAACAGAATAGATGAAGCGTTATCCGTTTTGAATAGCCTCGTTAATTTAAAGAAATATGGTTCAGAACTAGATACTAGCATCGTTAATTCTATTGGGTTAATTTACTTAGCAAAAAAGAAATACCATGAGGCCATACATATTTACGAAATTCTTTATGCAAAAATTATAAACCGACCTATCATAGAAGATTCTACCCTTCTTCCTAGAATTGGATACAACTATTCAAACTCTTTGTTTAAAATCGGGAATTATGAAAAAGCCTTAATCGTAGCTAAAGAAGTCCTGTCTAACATTGAAACACATCATTTGATGTATTTATTAGGTGAAACCTATCATCTTATTGGTGTCCTTTCTAAAAAAAACGGAAATCTTATTGATGCTGAAGAAGCCTTCAATAAGGCCTTGTTAGTTTTTATTCTTACTGCAAACGATACGAATGCCAATAGGACCAAGGAAGACCTCAAAAATCTATAAAATTAGCTATGTATAAAGGTAATTTAGATTGTGTTTTTGCTCTTCTTTCATTGTTTCACACTCCTCATGCTCAAAAAAATCAACACTATATTATACAAGCAAAACACACTGCCAATGCTTCATTTATGGCAGTGTGTTTATACATTAGCTTTATTTCATTTTGGATTTGTAATAAAAGTGTTTCATCAGCACACTTGTGTATACTTTTTACATTTTATATAGCCAATAGCAAACTTTCTACGTTCTTATTAACAACAATATTAGTTTCCTGCATTCACTAGTACACTTATTAATTCAGTTAATGTTTTTAAATAACTTACCAAAAAGAAACTATTTATCGCTAAAACTATTAATGAAATAGTAATTATTGATTTCATTATTTTTTCCAAAAAAATCACCTCATTTCTTCAATAATATATCATATTATTCAGAAATATATATATTAATAACAAATTCTTGCATAACATCCTATTTCTTATCAAAAGATTCTTCAGTACTATTGAAATTAGATATACAGTTAAAGGAGGACACGAATGGATAATTTAAGTATTACTTTTTATGGCACTTGATTGTCAGTCTCGTGAATCCCCTACGAAACTGGGACTGATGCCTAGTAAAACAACAGCATTTCAATATTTTTTCACTAATTCACTAGTTTCAAACAAAAAATCATAAAGGAGAGATGGTTAATTTGAGTAAATTTAATTTTTTTTCAAAAAGAAAGTTTGCTAGTTCTTTAATGGGTGTGGGTGTATTAATTGCAGGTTTAACAATAGGTAGCCCAGATGCGTTTGCTAAAGACGTGAAGATTAATAAGTGGGAAGAATACAAGGATACATCCACTAAAAACATTATTGAGGATAATATTAAATCGGTTCAGCCCGGATCTTCTAAAGAAACGTATTTGTGGTTGCACAACAATGGTGAACCAATTGATACAAATATCATTTCAGGCGATACAGATTTTTATCTTGAGGCAATTTCAAAAGACGTAGTAAACGGACAAGAAGTGATTGATTATTATTTTAATCAGGTTGAAAATGAAGAACGTACATTAGATGATATTAAGGAAACAGTCCTTGAACGCAAAGCAGAAAACAAAAATGAGCTTTCTGTTAAAATGGGATCTTCTGAAAAAACAAATCTTAAAAATGACAATACTGTTTCTATTGCAGCGGTACAGCCTGTAGCAAATCCTGTTATCAGAAATTTTAACTGGTCTTTCAATAGTTCTGCTCACTATTTAACAACTAGTGTGGAAATGAGCAGAAAATCTAGTACTGCATCTATTAACGGTGTGGCTGGATCAGTATGGGATGTTGTGACAAATACTCAATACGAACGTACGAGTGGTCTACGCTATTTAAATGATCTATATACTAGATTAGCTGTACCATATACTTATCAAACTCTTTTAGATTGGGGACCATCTACTACAAGCAGTAGTACTGTTGCGGTTTCTCTATCTGGTGCTGGAGTACCTGGGATTAGTTATAGTTTTAATACTGGGGTTCGCTATAACACAGTAGACCTGTCTTCTAAGAGTTCTAAATATGGACGTTGGAATTTTACTAGAGCTTTATATCCAATCTATTCAAACAAGTTAACTGCTCGTCCTGCAATTAGATCTTCAAACACAAGCGGTAATTTCGCACTTGAATTAAGTCATTCCCTTGAGTTCGATAACGTAACAAATAATACCGGAGTTATAACAATTACAACTCCAGATAGATAATTAACAAAAGCTCAAATCCACAAGGGTTTGAGTTTTTTTTACTGTTGCTTTATTTTTCGTTCAGTTCCAAACAGAGTAACTACACACAAAAAAACTGCCAACCGGCAGCTTTCCCATCCGTCCTGAGATATGATGAATCCCTAGAATTCAGTCACATGAACTAACCATAACTATTAACATTCGTTGTTCACAAGGAATGTTCTTAGTATAAGATAGCTATAAGGACGTCTATAAACCATCATATGCTTTAACCAATTTATCTATTCAGTTATCGTATACGAATAGTAATGCTTCTCATTTTTACACCTAGTCGTTCTGCTACATCCTCTTGGAGTTCAATCATAAACACATCTCCGCTTGTCACTTTCTCTTTCGCAAAGGTAATGACATGCTCCGTTTCCGTCTGACTAATTGTCTCCATTTCCATCTCTTGACCATTCATAACTACACTATGATTCAAGGCTTGAAAAATCTTTCCTTTTATACTCTCTTCCAATGGAAGGACAGAGAATGGGGCACGCTTTTCTGATACTGTTACGAGAAGTTCTTCAGCAGTTATTTCAAGCTCTCCACTTTCAGGGAATTTTACACCGTTTACGTCGATTTCATAGCTCCATTCTTGCTCAATCAGTTTTGCTTTCTCTTCCTCTGTCAATTTCTCAGTTAGCTCTCGTACGTAATCGCGATAATATTTGGCCTCTTCTTTAAACTGAGAAGCTTCAACCATCTTTTCTAGCTCCTTTTTGTCAATTTGAACCATTTCTTTTGTTTTCGTTTCTTCTTTATCCGAGCAACCCATCAGAACGAGTGTTGCCGCTAGTAATATTCCACTTATTTTTAATAGTTTCATCGGTAATCCTCCTTTCTATAATCTATTCATTTTACATGGATTCATTCATTTAAATCGTCGTACGACGCCGTAGAAAACTATTTACAGCATAGACTCTATTCGGAAGCATAAGATAGAAAAAAATGAGGTGTTGTATATGGTAAAAGACAAAAAAAAATGGCTACTTCCTTTGTTAATTCCTTTGGTAATTCTACTCATAGGTATAGCCTACTTCTACGCATGGCCTGAAGGTAATGAAAAAAATCTAGATAATTATTCCGTCGTTCCACTACCGGCAGAGGAGAACTTAGACGCCTTTGCATATAATGTGAGCAATGTCGAATTGGATAAAAAGCACGCTACTATCACCATTGAGGCGGACAGTCTGATGATATATGGTGTCGAATTTATCAAGCCTTTCGAGCGATATGTTAAAGAAGAAAACAAATCCGTACAATCTGTCACTTTGCTAATATATGAGACAAAAGATGGTGTCAGAGTAATAGATGACCCTATATATATATATGAGGAAGAAACGCTTCGTATGTTAAAGACGGATTTAGAATCGCACGTAGTAGACGAATCGGTATCTTATGAATAGACACACGAAAAAAGAGGTTCCCACTCGGGGACCTCTTCTTTGTTAACTTTTCAGCCATGCGTTTCCGAAATCCATTAGTTCTGGTCCGGATAGAACAGCTGCGTAAACTAGTATGGCAATGACCATTACGATGACGCCTTTTGCAGCACCACTCGATTTACCCATTGCACCAGCCCCCGTCAGGAATGCACCGAAGATAAAGAGAATAATAGCGAATGGTTGACCGAACGTTTGCATAAGCCCAACGACATCAAATCCTCTTCTCTCTACAAAATCCTTCGCTTGTTCAATTTGAACATTGGGTACGTTCACCGTTGGGACACCGCCATTTACATTCTCGTCCGATGTCACCGTTAAGCCTGTCAATGGGTCGGCATTGTTTTCGCCTAACCCTTTACTGGAGTAACTTGCTGCATCCGCGAATGCAGGAGCACTCATCCAAAGGAATACTGTCACCAGCAGGAATGCTGTTACAAATCCATTTATTTTTGACATATCTCTCTTCACCTCCTTCTGGTCTTTTGCTCTATCTTATGCAGATAGGCTCTCATTCATAAGAGCTTATTTGCATGCTGCTTGTGACTTTCCTGCTCCTACTACGATGAAATAAGGATCTACGTATTGACCACCCACGTTAAATTCAAAATGCATGTGAGGTGCTGTCGAAGACCCTGTCGTTCCTGTTAGTCCAATAGCCTGTCCTTGTTTGACTTGCTGACCAACTTGGACTAATCGCTGACTTAAATGGGCATATACGGCTGAGTTGCCGTCCGTAAAACGGACAGTGACATATTCTCCCCAACCAGTACCCATATTTCTGGACACTTCTACCACACCATCGGAAATGGCGTATTGTGGTGTTCCTGTAGGCACTCCTACATCTACCCCTCTGTGCAGTTTCATGACCTTTTCGATGGGGTGGAGACGCATTCCGTAACAGCTAGTCACAATTGGGTTCGGAATAGCTAAAGGCGTGATGTACCCGCTCGCATTCGGCACTAGATTAGTAAAGCTCTCGTAACTTCCGCCCGCTACAGGTGCTGCTGTAGCTGGATTAAATCCTTCTTCCCAGAATTGTTTAGAGTCTGCATCTCCTGTTTCTGAGAATAGTATTTTTTTGTCGAAGGTAGAGGCTTGTTTCATAACGTCGACAACTTCCCATTTATTCATAGAATGTTCAAATACTCTTCTTGGCTCATCTTCTTTGTATTCTTTTCCGATGATTGCTGCGATGATTTTTTTGATAGAATCAAATAATCCACCACTTTCTTTTTCAGGCTCTTTTTCAGGTTCGGACCCTTCCACTGGAGTTTCTGGCGTATTTGGTGCAAAACCTTCTAATTTGTCCCCTGCATAATAACGCATCACGTTTTCGATATAGCAAATATCGCCCCATCGACTTCCCCCAGATTTTTCAAGGTTTGGAGCACACCAATAACTAGCACTCTTTGAACCCGAATAACCCGCTGCTGTTGCTAGTGACATTCGTGCTTCTTCTCTGTATTGCATCCATGCATTACCACTATCCATCCATGCTTCTGGATAATTCTTTTTCATAAATCCACTAACATCAAAATTGTACGACTGGAGTGCTTTTAACGGATTGTTATCATGTGCTTGCATTTTACTAGCAAAATACATGACCCCCCACTTAATCGATTTCTCCGGGTCGTTCCGTTCATTACCACCTATATAGAAGGTTTGCGATTGACCACTATTATTTTTTGCTGTCACTGCTCTCGGATCATTTCCTAAATTGACAATTTGCATAAGACCATCTTTGATATGGGCTTTCCCTCCTGATTCTTGTGCGATAAGGGCAACAATTAAATTAGGGTCTACACCAAACTGCCCAGCATATTTTTCAATGATGTCGTAGTACTGCATGGAACGGGTATAATTGGCATTATTCGTGTGGGTACCTGTTTCGATATTGCCAAGGTCCATTGTGATTCCGCCCATTCGTTCTTCAAAATCGAATTTTTCCATTACGGACTTTGGAACCCATGAACGGTAAAAGAACCCGTAATCCATCAAATAATCTGTGCCGTGGTCTTCTTTTACGAAACGTTCTGGCATTGGCATTGGCTTATCTTCCATAATTTCTCCCTCTCGGAATCGATAGAGGTCGACAGTCTTCACGAATACTTCATATTCTTCTGCTACTTCTTTTTTTGGATCACTTGGATCTTGAATCATTCGTGTGCGAGTTTCATAGACATCATGTGTTTTATAGAAAATGCGGTTCGCATCGCTCGATGGATCTGTGTCTGTTGCGTCTCGAAGTGGTCCCACCGGCTCTTTAAAATTCTCATATGCGAGTTCGATATCCATGTTGAATGTTGTTGCATGCTCAATTAACCAGATTGTAATTGGATACCCTTTCATCATGTAGACATACTCTATACTAATGGGTTTTTGTTTCACGCAATCGCACCCTTTGTCATAGTAGTCTTCTTTTGTCCAAACTCCCTCTACCGTTCGAATAATTTTATCTGTTCGATATTCAAAGATCGTTGCTAATCCCCAGTCATGAACAGATTTCTCTGTCTTCTCAGTGAATTCGTTCTTCTCTTCATCAAACACACGAGATTCTGCTTCTAATTGTGGATCAGCTAGTTTCTTTTGCTTCACAGAAACACCCTTATCCGAAGTTGCTATATAGGGATCTTCTGGAGAACCTACTCCACGAGCTGGCTTTACCTTATCTTTACGTTCTTGCATTTCACCGTTTTCTAACTCCTCATAATAAACGGGCTTTAAAAACTGTTCTGGATAGCGGAATGCCTGTCTATGCAAATCTTCATCAAGAGAAAAAAGGAAGTTTGCGTTCATAGTGTATGTTTTCTCCTGTTTGTAGTAATCTTCCACAGAACCATCTGCCTTCGTAAGACCGTAAGGCACATCCCCTTTTATTCCGGGATTTTTATCTGTTAGCTTGTAAGGCATAACTGGCTTGATAAAGTTCCATGAAGGATCGTCTTCTTCATCAATTATTTGCCAGTACCCAAATCGCTCTTGATTACGATAAAAGTCGATGATCGCTGTGTTCTGTCCAGATACTTCTTTTACCGAATTGCCGTATTTGTCATCGACTTGCATTTCATTTTGATGTACATCTTTCTCGCTGTATTCCTGGTCTTTCCCTCTCATTTCGAACATTACATACCATGCTGATATGACGATAAATACAACAATTAAAAAGCCAATAAGTACTGGGGCTAAAAGTTTTAGGGTTGCTGCAAATCCTTGTGCCATAGCAAATGCTAACTTTTTCGCTGCCATTCCAGCCACTTTTTTCCCGATTCCTTTTGATGCCTTCCGAACAACAGCTTTCCCAGCCTGTTTCGCACCGCTCCCTGCTTTTCCTGCCATATCTTTCGCGAGGCCATCGCCTTGCGTTTGTTTGTCTTCATTACTCATGCTGTTCATCACCCCTTTTTGCCTTATATGCAATTAGAGGGCATTCGACAACCAAAAAAAGAGACCACGAGGTCTAAACCCTCGGGATCTCTTCGTTATTGGTAGTACTCTCTGGCTCTGTAGAAGAAGTCGCTTTTGGACCTGCGAAATATGCGGGTGGAGCAGCTTGTTGATCTGCTCTTCTTGTTTGTTCAAAGCGGACTCTACCATTTTCGTTAGATGAATTAAGTGATTGGAAGCCCATACGGTCTGTAGCTTTCTTACCATATAAAACTTCATAGTTTCCTTGTGCATTCACGCGAGCATTGGAAACACCTTGATGATACAGATTTAATCTTTCGCTGTTGTCTTCCGAACTATATGCGTCTACGTAGCTTTGAGCCTGAGAAGCATAAGGAGAGGAAGGCGTATACTCCATCCACTGGCTACCCGCGTCTGAACGTGCACTGACAATTCCTACGTCGGACAATTGATCTCCATCAAAAGCTGCTTCTTCAGTTCCGTCTGCTCCAATATAAGAAGAATCATAACGAACAGGTTGTTCCATTGTCATCCCTACAAACTCGTTACTTGCATCGATTTGTCCGCCTGATGATTGGGTTCCTGTTCCTTCTCCTGAAGATCCTTTCTTATTTGAACCTTTCTTGCCATTCTCTGGCTTTTCACTTCCGCTATGGAAACGATTGAAAGCAGCAGGTCCTTGTTCTCCACCTAATGCCATACCATATCCAGCAGAACCCGCTAATTTAGTAGCTACATATCCAGCACCAGCAGCCGTAACTAATGCAGATTTTAATCCGCTGTTATTAGAACCTGATGAATTCGCACTAGTTTGGGCTTCAGATTTTGTCATGCCGTCAGAACCTCCAACATATGGACCTTCTTCTGATAATGAACCTCCACCTAATCCACGTTCTTCAGTACTTCCTGCACCGCCTGAAGCACCTGCTGTCATAGAGGAATTATTCATATTTGCACGACTACCTGATGAAAATTCACTTCCAGAAGGATTTGACGAACCTCCCCCTGACGACTCCCCACTACCGGATTCACTGGATGAAGATTTACCTCCATCATTCGACTCTTTCCTATTGTTATGCTCTTTTCGCTTGTTTGTACCCGCTTTAATTGCAGATGCTCCAAGTGCAACAGCTCCTGCAGCTCCAGAAACACCCATCTTACTTGCAAGGTCTCCCCCGTTACCAAATACTAAACTACGGAAGAAGTTTGTGAGCGTGATGAGGGCAAATAAGGTTACTGCTGTTTCTACACCTCGACTCATTACTGATGTTTGCAACAAGAAAGCCAGAATGAAAGCATGGAACGACTGCATAAATACATGTCCTGTGAACTCACGAACTGCATTTCCGAAGATCATTTTCCATTTGCCACCCATTGCAATAGCGACCATAAACAATGGTGCCATCATCATCATTATTGCTATGATGATACCCCTGATAATATAAGTGAAATTAAGCCAAAGTTCTACAAAGAAATAGAAGAACTGTAAAATAACTCCGCCCAAGAATCCTGAATAGTTGTTCACTTCACTAAGTGTATTTCCATGCGTTTTTAATGCACCAAACAGATCTACTATCCGATAATTCATCATCAGGATAAAATCCATAAGAGGCATGAGAAATACGAGAGCAATAGAGGTAACAATCAAGTCTTGAATACCTTCCATCATCGAAACTCGCATCGCCGGGTTCACAATAGACAAGTTACGTTGTATCAACATTTTCGCAAAAGCGAACATAATAATAGAATATGCTACAGCTAGGAACACGTAATAATATTTCGACATGTTATCTTCCCATGCAGATGGCATTACCCCATGATGCCAGTAGCCAGAGTTACGTATACCCTCGTTGTAAACTAGATCATTCATAGGATAGAGTCCTAGTACGTCACGTAAGCCTCGAAGTGTATTCTCTGTCATCTCCACTACTGATTCTTCTAGCTTGCCAACTCGACGTATCTCATTGACATTCGTAGTTGTATGACCATTTACATCAAAGGAATACCATGCTTGGTAAGCAATATTCGACCAGTTCAGATATTTAGTATCGTCTGAATACTCATAACCGCGTTTCAGAGATTTAGCAAATTTGTACGTGCTTGAATCTGCATTATATCCCTTGATCATTTGGAAAGGAAATTCGAATTTTTGAGTCCCTTTGGAAATAGTGATCCAGTCGGCATCGCCAAGACCATCTTTTGCTAAGCCTTGATTCTTAATTCTCCCTTTCGAAACTTTCCATTCATTATTCGGACCTACACTTTTCCCTCCTTGAACAGCAGCGATTAATTTATTCGTACGCTCCCTTAATTCTTCAAGAGATTTCGTTGGTTCACCTGCATAAACAGTGGCAAGTGCACCATTCAATCCACCTACAAGCGTGTCACTAATTAGTTTAGCACGCTCATAGTCTGTTGCGGTTGCATGATTTGTTGCTTTCCAAAGTTCCTTGTTTGCTGCAAGGTGCCCGCCATCTTGTTTGGAAGGGAACGAGAAAATCATCGGAGGGTTACCATTTAACTGAAGGCTGGAAAACTCTTTCTTTTCAATCTTCGTTGGCACATCGCTAAGAGTACCTCCAGTGCTACTCAGGTCCGTAAAATCACCTAATGCATACTCTGTATGTTTCGACTCTCCAGACATTTTCGACACTTTATCATGCAGAATGAACGAGCTATACTCAAAACTTCCGTTATCAACCAAGACATTCATAAAGTAAGCGTCATGTGCTTCTGCTATGTTACTTGGTCTAAACATGCTGACAAGTACAACCAATATCATCAGCAACGCTGGCCATTTGCGTTTTGTTTTATTCAATTGGGTAACCCCCTCTCTTTTTTATACTTGTGTCGCATAGGCACTCGTTATCAAGTTTTTCTCATATTCAAAGGCATAAGCAAAACCAACCGAGCTTTCCTCTCTCATTTTTAATAAAAACTGACCTTTATTGGCTGTAAGCAAGAAATTCTTTTCTCCGTCCGATAACTTAAAGGTTGTTTGCAATGCATCGATATCGGTAGAATCTTGCTGTAGGAATATGTTCACTGACGCATTTGTTAAAACTGCTTTACCTTGTGGATTATCTGCGAACTCAATAAAGTTTTGGGATGCGACAAGTAATCCACCGTTACGTTTACGAATACGACGTGCGGCATTTTCTAGAAATTGAGATGTATACTCATTTCCTGGCATGTTTTTATTTACTAACATCCACGCCTCATCACAGATAACACGTTTTTTTATTTTTGGATCCTTCTTCACGAATTTCTCCCATGTCCAACTCATCGACACATACATACCGATAGGACGGAGAACGTTTTCTTCTAAAGCAGATATGTCGAATACAACTACAGGAGAACTCTTCAATTTTTTCAAGTCTTCAGATGTTTGTGTGTCAAACATGTCGTATACTCCACCCTTTTTGAACATTTTAAGTCCGTTCGCAAGAGTTTTGATATCGTGATTCTGCTCAGTTTTGGCATATTCCTCTAAGAGGATATGGAAATCTGAAAAAGTAGGCATATCTTTCTTTTGTCCAGCAAACGTGAATTCTCCTGTTTTCTCATCAAATTTCGGCTCAGTCACATACAAGCTAGACGGGCTATCCGTGAAACCAGCGTTCGTATAAACCTCTGCTATAATGTAGGAAACAATCGATAACTGCTCTTGCGTCATAGAACCTGCCATAACACCAATAAGGTTCAATACATCAGCTATTTTCGCTTTAAGATTGACGACTTTACGTCCATCTTCTTCTTCCTCTTCTTCAAGATCAAATGGATTTAGTTTTGTCTTAGAATCTGGAGCAATCTTTACATAAGAACCTTTTAGAGCGTATGCTAATGGCTTATATTCTCCCTCTGGATCGATTATGACCGAGCGAATTCCCTTGATCGCTGAACGGAGAGTAAGAAGATTTACCAAAAATGTCTTACCAGAACCTGCTTTACCAAAAACAGTTAGATTTGAATTTCCTAATAGGTCTCTGTCATAGAAATCAAGATACATCGGCGTTCTTGTCGACATGTTTACTCCGCTAAATACTCCAGTTGGATGTGAAATTTCCGAGTTGTAAAATGGGAAACACGCAGTAAGGGCTCCTGTACTAAAGTTTCGGAACTTGTCCGGAACATAACTGTTTGCATAGGGCAGGGCAGACTTGTAACCATCGTCCTGACGAAGATATACAGGCATGTGATGGATTTTACGACCTCTAAGGCGATTGTCGAGTTTTTTCGTTTCTTTATCCAACGATTCTACTGAATCTGTATATAGATTCGTAGCAATCTGAACATGGAATAAATTCTCGTAGTTTTGCTCGATACGTTCACGCTGTGCATAGAGCTGTCTAACAATATTTTGAAGGCGTGTAACGTTTCGTATTGAACCTTTTTCCGTCTCCGTAGATAGCTGTGCCTCGAACTGTGTGATCTTATGTGTCAATTCATCCAAAGCTGAACGGTCATCAGATGGTTGAATGTGGATTTGTGTATCCATATCTCCGTCGTAGCTATACAACTCGTCTAACCAACCAACGGATACGTTCGAAGGAAAACCATGCATGATAAAACTTCTAGCATACTTGTCTCCCACTTTCATATAATCCTCGAAACTTCTATCAAAAGAAGGAGGGGCAAACATATCTTTAATATCTTTTGAACCCCGTGCAAGAACGTTCTCTGCATTCTTTTTAGGAGTTACTTCGACTGTTTTTGATTTCTCTTTTCGTTTAAACATGTAAGCCACTCTCCTTTTCGTGTTGTTTTTTGAAGTTCGTCTCGAAGTTATCAAAATCTCCTTGTGCTACTTCATGGTCATCTTTTTGTTTATGGTAGCTACCCAGTCGATCGCGTAGTGAATCAATTGTTTCCAATGCTTCTTGTAATCGAGCGAGTTCTGGTTCGCTTAAATTTTCATTGTATAAGTCTGTCTGTATACTGTTTTGAGCTCTGTATAGAATCCAGTCCATACGCTCTTCGTCTTTCATTTTGTCTAAACGGTTTTCTCCTTCGGTCATGAGAGATAAATAATGACCTTCCATGATATTGTCGACATGCAGATAATTTTCTCTGTTATAGGTAGAGTAGATAAGCTCAGCTACATCACGAGTACGCATGATTCGTGTTTTTACTCCCATTGCAGAAAGTCCGTCAGCGACCATGTTTACACGAGTACTAACTTCTTTTAAGACGTAATCAAATTTCTCATCATCATCTAATTCACCCATATTCATGGCTTCGTCAAAAGGGATAATAATATATTTCTTCTTTTGTTTGTTATTTTGGATTTTTTCGTTCAAATGCTCCATGTCACTTAAATACTGATTTGTATATTCCGCAAGTTGTGGAAAGACTTCGAGCGTTTCCATCGCATCTTTCTCTGTTGCTTTTAACATTTTCGAATTATCAATGATTCTCGTTTGCAAGAAGATGGAAGTAGGAAAAGATAGAGAGTTGATAAATGCCTGAAAGGAAGATTCAACTGCGTCTTTTTCTTTATTCGTTCGCAAATGATAATTTAAAGAAGAACACTCGATATACGCACGGTAACGATGATTCGGCATTGCAACCATTCCCTCTTTGATGTCTTCAAAAGGAATAAAGTCCTGTGCAGTTGTTGCTTCTTCCATGTTTAAGTTGTCTTGATTTCTAGGGTCGGTCTTCTTTATTTGTTTATAAGCAAAGAACCCCATGCCCCCAATAATTAGAAGAAATCCTATGATTAAAATAGCTACCATTTACAACACGTCCTTTCGTCTGTTTGGTAATTTATGCACTTTCCGTTTGAATTTCTGTTTAAAAGTGATGTATTGAAACAATGTCAGCTCGTTTTTTTTATAAAGAGCAAACGGTAGACCGCTAGTAGCTCCAATCAATCCGAAAACTAACGCAGCTTTTCCGCCAATAAGATCGAATAGCAAGGTGAAAATTATCGCCCCTATTCCAAGTCCCCCTAACACCCAAAAAAATTGATTAATATTAAGGATTCCTCCAATTATTTTTTCTTTTTCCGACATATCTGGTGGCATTGTGTAATTATTCATATTTTCACGAACAAGGCTAATATGGTCCGTAGCATGTTCATTCCTCACCTCTCCATTTTGTATATTTGCTGACTGTCAGGACCTTGACTTAGTCAACTATGTATAAAGAGCCGACAACCAATGGGTTGCCGACTCCGATTGCCTCGAAGGGCTAGTTGATGGAGCGATAGAACAAACCAACGATTAACGATACTGCTCCGAGCCCGGCCGCGGCGATACCTGACCATAGCACGCCTGTTAAGGCTGCACTTCGTGCGTTAGGATTGCCTGCAGATGCTCCCAGTTTCAAGAACTGAAGGATGAACACCACAACCATCGTTACTGCAGCGATACCAGAGATCCCTACGATGAAGTTTCGGTATTTCGAAATCAGCGTGTTCCATGCAGAACCAGTACTTTCACTGAAACCTGCACCAGTAACCGTCATCTTGCCATCCGTTATAGTTACTCCTGGAATTTCACCATTGCCAGCAGCATCAGCTAAATGAGGCATACCTACTGCCATCAAGCCGAACATCACAGCCGCAGCAGTTACATATCCGAAGTTTCTTTGTGCGTTTTTTGTCATTTTGTATCACCTCCTATATGAAGTCACGGTCAACCCGCGACCATGCTGTTATCTTATATGCAGTTAGTCACCCGCTTAACACTATCGTTCGACCGTACAACGCCAAAAAAGTATGCAACAAAAAAAAGAAGGCGAATGCCTTCTTATAGAATCCTTTTTGCGAATAGAAACCTTTCCTTCCAATAGGGCTTATCTATTGGGGCAATGTGTACTTTTTTTCCAGCTGCATGAATCATCTTTCCATCACCAATATAGATGGCTACATGAGAAGCTCCAGGTTTATATGTTTCAAAGAACAACAGATCTCCAGGTACATATTCCGTTACTGTCTTGCCCAAAACAGATTGTGTTAGGGCAGTTCTCGGTAGTTCTATGCCCAATTTTTTAAACATTTCTGTCGTATATCCCGAACAATCAAAACCTACTTCCCCATTACCACCCCAAATATAAGGTTTCCCTAGCTCTTTGCTAGCATAATAATAGAGTTCATCAAACTGACTTGGAGCTTTGAATGATACATTTTCCTCCGAAATTAGATGAAGCTTGTCTTTTATATTAGCTTCGTATTCTTTTCCGTTAAATCCTGACAACTCCAGTTCTGTTCCGAACGGGAAGGCGTCTCCAATCGAATATGCTTTTGTAGAGATGGGGACTTCTGTTGTCACTTCAAACACGTTTTCACTTGAGATCCATCCGCTTTGACCAGATAATGTTTGAATCTCTACTAACCCGCCCTCAGCTTCTTTCATTACCTTTTCCAAACCAGTGGTCGTAAGCAAGGGCAATGATAGCAACCCACCTTCTGAATGAATAACAACCTCAGGCTCCACTTTCTTATCCACTAACTTCGTCTGATGTGTCTGCATGAAGGAGTCGAGCGGAACGGCATATTCTTGGCCGTTGACTGTAACCGTTGGGTCAGCTAATAATTCATTATTCCAAGTAAACGATTCTCCTTTTTTGATTGTTGTTTCTAGTGGAGCAGTTGGAATTGTTGTATCTTTCAAGAACACTCCTTGATCTGCGAATGCAACTTGCCCAAAAGCTAAACTAGCGATTAAAGTTAAGGTTATTGTTTTTGTTTTCATTTTCATTCTTTTTTACCTCTTTCTAATCTATTATTTGTCCTTTTTTACTTTACACCTCGAGTTTTCAGAGAAAAGCCCCCTAATCATTGGGATAAGGGGGCGAGGGTTTAGTTTGCTGTTTGCATTTCTTCTTCTACTAACATATCAAGTGTGACGAGAAGACTTTTATCTTCGCTCTTACCTGGTATTTCATACATCATTTCGAGCATTTTACTCTCTATGATACTTTTCAAACCACGAGCACCCGTTTTCTTTTGAAGAGCTTGCTCAGCAATATAATCAATTGCATTATCTTCAAATATAAGGGCAATGCCGTCCATTTCGAATAAGGCTTGATACTGTTTAACCACAGCATTTTTAGGTTTTGTCATGATATCGCGAAGATCTTCCTTCAGCAATGGGTTCAATTTAGCAATAATCGGGATACGCCCCATGAATTCTGGAATAAGCCCATATTTGATGAATTCCTCATGTCCGGGACTTTTCTTTTTCATAGTTGTTTTGTTTTCTCTTAAGAACCCGACCACCTTGTCCTCCTTATTACCTTTGCTGTCAATCATGTCAACGAAAGCCCCACCGAATATAAACAAAATGTTTTTGGTGTTAAGCGTGACTGTTTTTGGTTGAAGTTGCGAACCAATGGACAATTTGACATCACGGTCCTCCATCATTTTCAACAAAGCTTCTTGAACAGAACGACCGCCTGGATCTTTTCGGTCACCGTTAGACGCTAATTTATCTACCTCATCTATATAGATAATTCCTCGCTCTGCTTTTTTTATATCTCCATCCGCACGTTCTAGTAATAACTGGAGAACGGACTCGACATCTTCTCCTATATAACCCGCCTTTGTTAAGGTAGTTGCATCCGCAGTTACAAAAGGCACATCTAACAAGGTAGCAAGGGTCTGAATCAAATAAGTTTTCCCGGAACCAGACGGGCCCCAAATGAGCACATTCGACTTCGTAATTTCCACGAGTTCAGTCGCTTCTCTTCCTAATCGTTTGTAATGATTGTATGCAGCAACAGCTAGTGTTCGTTTTGCTTCTTCTTGTCCTATCACATAGCGGTCTAGTTCTGCTTTCATATCGGTAGGAACTAATAAACCAGTACGACTAATTTTCTTTCTTTCTCTTAAAATTTCATGAGCTCTTTCTGCACAGGTTTTGCAAATAGAAACCTTGTCCGCAGTGAGTTGTTTGTTTTTCGGTCCTTCTGGCATTTGACAAAATGAACAGTTCATTCGATTTCCTCCCTTTAAACGTTTTCGTGGATATGATACTGAGACTTCATTATTTTTCTGATCTTATCAATGATGTTTTTCTCAATCTTCGAAACATTAGCTTGGCTCATCTCGATAATCTCTGCTATCTCACGTTGGGTCTTGATAATGCCTCTATCTAAACCGAAACGGTATGTCAAAATGTATCGCTCTTTTTCAGGTAAATCGTTGATGATGGCGTGTAGCACATCTGCGTATTGGCCTAGTACTACTTGTTCCTCTAATGACTTTTCTCCGTCATATTGTGGTTCAAGCGTATCTTCTATCAAGAGGTCTTTCCCAAATTCATCTTTAGACAATGCATAGTTCATAGAAACTCCGTTGACGATATGCTTCTTTTCATTGCGTAAGAAGAACAAAATTTCATTATTCATAACATTGATTGCGTACGTAGAGAACTTAACGCCTCTGTCTTTGTCGAAACGATCAATAGCTTTCGCATATCCTAAGAAAGCTACGCTTTGTAATTCATCTAGCGAGATGCCAGATGTTAAGAATCTGTTGGCTACGTAGTACACTAATCTTTTGTGTTCAATTGCATACTCGTCTTTTTCTATCTCTGTTAACATCATCTTTGGTTTTCCCCCTGATATTTCTGTTTTTATAGTTTCAATAGCTCTATGAGCTCATTTTTAGCTGTTCTGATCTCGTTCAGTAATTCTTGAATGCTTGTTGCCTCGCTTGTCATCATTTTATGATCAAGCACTCCGACGATTGCTCTGTCTAGAGTCCCGTAATATCCTATTACTTTTGCTTTCTTTTCGGATTCTCGATATTTTTTCACGACAAAGCTTTTATCAATCGTCTCTAAGAAAAGTCGTTCATTCTGATCTAAACAAATTTTCATTTTGCATACCTCCTCGCTTATTTTCCTTAAGTGTTTCCTGTAGGCGACTTGTGTACTACAGTAAATATATCATCATTACTGTTGACTAACAAGCCTTTTGTTGTCGAACGCCCGTCAATCCGTTGGTATCATTGTAGTATCGTGAAGTTTAATGAACTCATGAAGAGAAAGGCTCCAAGAAAAAACGGCCCCATAGGCAACAATTGAAGCTGTTTTCCAAATAATCTCATCACTAGCACATACACAATAAATGTCGCTGCTGTCATCAAGAAGAAGGGGAAAATTCCGGGGACTCCCATATACAAGCCGATGACTCCAGCTGCTTTGATGTCTCCACCCATCTTTTGGTTTTTCACCATTGCCGGTATAAGCATGAGGACGAATCCGAGGATTGCCCCAATAATATTCATCCATGAAAATCCATGAATGGGGATAGTTATGAACCATAGAATGAAAAAGGTTACATTCAACCAGTTGTAGATCTTTCGATATTTGATATCTGTATAAGTGGCAATAAGCAAAAATGCCATAAACAGAATCGGAATATAGGGAGAATCGAATATCTCCCCCATCAAATTGCTGATGTTCTCCATCTTCTAGTCCCTCCTTAGCCTTCTGAAAACTCTCTATTATAGATAATTCTAGTTACGCTTCGAATGGAAAGTTCTACTTCCCCGTCTTCGTTTTCTCCGATGTAGCTGATCATAAAGTTCTCACTCGAACGAGATTCGTAGTACCATTTGTTCAAGTTTGCAATTTTGTCAAAAAGTCCATGAGCATCGACCGTGACAATCATCACCGAGTCAATCTCAACTTGTGGACGTGGCAAAGTGGATGTACCTAAACCATGAGTATCCTCATAAGAAGAAACGGTCAGTTTGGCATCGTCCGTGTCCCGAATAAAAGTGATATGAGCGGTGTCGTCTTCGACTATCTTCTTATATAGATGTTTTGTACCTTCTTTACTCACTAAATCATTAATATCCGGCTTGTAATTACCAGTCCGGTAATACCTCTCCCATTTCTCTATTTCTTCTTCTTTAACATTTTTCGACAAAGCCGTTACACCCGCAGTATCCATAACAGAGTTGATCTCTTGCAAAGCGAATGAACGTTGCATGATTTCTACAAGTCCTGTGAATACCACGACTGCTACGAGCAGAACAATAACCATCCAAAGGCTCATGGCTCCTTCTTTATTTCTTATTTTCCTCATTGGGTTTCCTCCTTACCATGAGTCGTAACGATATCTAAACTCAGAAACCGTTGAGCGATTATTTGTTAAATAGAAGTCAAATTCACCGGGCAACATCATCGAGAGCATTTCCCACTTGTAATTCACTCTCATCGTTACGTCGATGTCGTCCATATAGTCATATGCAACACCCGAAGTAATTGGTGAACCACCTACTTTAATGGAGTAATCGCCTTCTTTAATGCCTGCTTTGGATAACATATTGGTTACTTGGTTGTCTACCTGACTGCCAGTGTTATACGAAGTTGCTCCTCCTGGATAACCGGTTGGGGCACTGGAGAGCATTCCTCCTTGAACTCCCACAATCCTTGTTACATGTTGAACTGCCTGTGTTGAAGCACCAAATTTCACGCCAATTACGACGATATCAATAAAAGCTGCGAATAAAAGCATGAAAATCAAAATGCTGATTACAAACTCTAAACTCGATAAGCCCTTTTTCTTTTTAGCAATATTTCCTGCCTTTTTTCTTGCGAATAGCCACATCGCATATTCCTCCCTTATCATTCGTTTTTGTATGATATGGGGACGGATTACTTTCTAATCGAAAAATGAGTCCGACGGATTTCAATAAAAAAAACCACCCCAGAAGGAGTGGTTCATGTCTTGTTTAGTTCATAACTGGAAATAATCTCGCTAGGAGCTTGTTATATTCGTTTTCGTCAGACAACATGCTAATTGCGATTTGTGCTATTTGTTGATTGGTGCCTGCCAGAAGCATATCCAATCTCTTTTGAAGTGCTAATCTTTCTTCACTAGATGGAAGTTTATCTATTGCCTCTTGTGCACGTGTGAAGTACGGTTCTCGTTTGTAGCGTTCTGCGAAAGTAACTTGTTGCTCTGCAGCTTTTAGAAGTGCCGGATCCACTTTTACTGGCGGCCCTTCTGTTGGTGGGATTACTGCTGAGATAGCTTCCAATCTATCCTCAAGAGTGGATTTATCAGGGCCATCTTTTAATTTCTCCACAGCTAACTTTGCATTTTCTAGAAACGGCTCGCGTTTTTCTAGTTCCGCGATATATACCTTCTCCATCGCGTCTTTTAGCAATGCTGCCTGTTCTTCTTCTAAAATTACATCGAGAATAGCTTGAATACGCTTATTCAGTGCTGTTTTCACTAAACCTTCTTTTAGTTTATTTACGCTGTCGATTGCATCGGCCAAGTCCAATTCACTTCTAGAAATCTCGGCAGTCTTCACTTTGCTTTCCGCAAGGATTGAACGTTTAAGTTCTTCAATTCGCTCCGTGAGGTTAGCTTTGAGTTGCTCATCGGTTAACTGCTGAATGGCTCTTTCTGCTAGCAAGATGTTGTAATTTGTCTGCATTTTTTCTGCATGAAGAACTGCTTTGGTAGCGTTTTGTCTCAATTCAATATCTTGTATACGTTCTGATAAGGCGGTTTTGTCTTGTCCATCCGGCAATTTCGACACTAGACCTTTTGCTTCGGCTAACTTCTCGCTTGTTGGGTTTTCTCCTAGATTATCCACAGCACCTTTTGCATCTTTTAATAGCCCTTCAATGCTGATTGCTAACTCAAGAGCATCTAATCGGTCCGAAAGATTCATTTTTTCTGTACTTTCATGCAGACCATTCACTAGTTTTCGAGCTTCTTCGATATCAGCATTCGATTTAGAACCTTCCGCTTTCACTACTGCATCTATTGCTTTTGAAATAGCCATTTCCTTCTCCGTTACCTTTGCTCCTTCCACTTCTTGTTCTGTATTTTCTTTGAGTTGGGACTCTGGTAATTGTGTAACTAACTCGTCTAAACCAGCAAGTTCACCACCTTCAATTTTACCCCAAATATTTTCCAATAATTTAATAATGTCGAGGACATCTTGAACGTGGAGTACAACATCTGTTCTGTGAGATTCACTTAATAAAGCTCTAGAACTTTCCAATATCTCGTTCAAAGCATCTTTCATTGCGAGCACATCTGCACGTGTTCCTTCTCCTGTTACCAGATAATTCTTCATATCTAAAATCTCCGTTAACATTTCTTGATACTTGGTATTGGATGAGTCGATTGCACTTTGAATTTTATCCAAACGTGCAGTTAAGATTGTTCTTTCTTCACTTTTTGGTAATGCGTTGACAAGCTTGCGAGACGAGTCGACATCTGTTTGATATTTAGACGCTTCTGCCACAATTACAGAGGTTGTTGCTTTGACTATTTGTTCTGCTAATGCTTTCTCCTCGTCGATTGCTTCTTGGACCTTATCTAAACGAGTAGTTAAACTTATTTTTTCTGTTCCGTCTAGCAGTTGGTTCACTAGTGAACGAGATGAATCTACGTCAATTTGGAGTTTAGAACCCTCTGCTTTCACAACCGATGTTGTTGCAGTTGCAATCTGTTCTGCAAGTGCTTTGGCATCTTCAATTGCTTTTTGTACGACATTCAATCGATTCGTTAAGTTTGTTTTCTCCGTTCCAGTTGGAAGTGCTTCAACTAACGTGCGAGCTACTGTTACGTCGCCTTGTAACTTAGATCCTTCGGATTTGACAACAGAAGCTGTTGCTGTTTCAATTTGAGTCGCTAAATCAATTGCTGTTTGTACCTTTTCTAAGCGATTATTTAAGTTAGTCTTTTCAGTTCCATTTGGTAGTGCCGTAACCAATGACCGAGCTGCCGTTACATCACCTTGGAGCTTAGAACCCTCCGCTTTTAAGACTGCTGTTGTTGCGGTCGCAATCTGTTCTGCAAGTGCTTTGGCATCATCAATTTCTTTCTGTACGACATTTAATCGATTCGTTAAGCTTGTTTTCTCTGTGCCAGATGGAAGATTATTCACAAGTAGACGAGATGCATCCACATCAGCTTGTTGTCTAGAACCTTCAGCTTTTACGACGGACGTTGTAGATGTCGCTATCTGTGCAGCTAAATTGATAGCAGTTTGAACCGTATCTAAGCGAGATGTCAAGTTCGTTTTTTCTGTTCCCGTTGGTAAAGCATTAACTAGCGTTCTTGCTTCTGTCACGTCGGCTTGCAACTTGGATTGTTCAGCTATTATGACTGCTGCTGTCGCACCTAGTATTCCCTCCGTGGGACTTGCATTTACTTTGAACCCTGAAAGTAATGCAGGGATAATTTTATAGGTATTTGTGGTTCCTCCCCATTCGTATACACTGCCGTCCGATGTTATAGCGGCAGCTCCATTAGACCCAGAAGAAATTTCAACTATATCGGAAAGGTATGTTGATTTTACCGGTGTACGACTTTCCTTTTGTGTTCCAAGTCCTAACTGTCCCATATTATTTACTCCCCAACCAGAAAGGGTTTTGTCGGAATTTATAGCAATACTAAAGCCAGCTCCGCCTTCTGTTTCAATTGAATTGCTAATTTTAGGTAGTAATACGGGTAGCAATCTATCTGTTGTCGAACTGTCTCCAATCTGATTCTTGTTGTTTGCACCCCATCCATAAACTTTACCATCTTCTGTAATAGCAAAAGAAGTGGCATTAGAAGACTTAATCTTTTTTATATTAGACAAACCAGCAATTTTCTTAGGGAATCCATTGGAAATTGTTGAATTGTTACCAACTCGTCCGTTTGAACCATGCCCCCACGCCCAAACACTTCCATCACTTGTTAACGCAACGCCAAAATCGCCTCCTGCAGTCGCTTCAACTACATTTGAAACATTTATTTTTACGGGCATTAGGTAGTTCTTTACCCTACTATTAAGACCTAGTTGGTCATAGGTGTTTAGGCCCCAGCCATACAAACTTCCATTCTCTGCAACAGCTAACGAGAAGTAATCTCCTGCACTTACACTTACTATTTTGGGCAAACCTTCTATTTTAGAAGGGGTATATATTATCTGTGTACTCGTGTTTAGACCCAATTGTCCTTGATTATTATACCCCCAACTATATACTTCCCCTTCAGAGGTTAATGCTAAAGAATGATAAGATCCAGTTGTTACTTCAACAATTCCCTCCAGACCATTAATTTTCCAGGGAGTGTGATTTGCGGGATTAGCAACGTCACCTAATTGCCCATAGGTATTCCCCCCCCACGCATAGACATATCCATCGTCCCTTATTGCTAAAGTGTGATTATTCCCAATTGAAATACGCTCAGTGTCTCTGTGAGAAACACTAGCCTCAGCAATTTGTAAAATACTCTTTATGTCTCCATTCCCTGCGTTTACGAGGGTGTATCCCCCCGAAAATAAAATAGCACTAGTCATGATTAGTTTAATAGCTTTTTTACTTAATACATTTTTTACATTGTATTCTTTAAGATTTTTATTTTTCATCTTCTTTACTCTCCTCTTTCTTTTTTGTGTGTAACTCTTCATCATATGTGGGTATTTATTATTGATTCAACATTTGATTTTTTTATAAAAATTCACACATAAAAAAAGACCCCGAAGGGCCTCTCGTTTCTTACTTGTCGCTTCCTGTACCACCATCAGTCCAGTTGGCAACACGACTAGTTGCTTTCTCGATGAATCCTGTGATTGCGTCACGGAACACGAATAAAATTGTCGCGATTACAAGAACCACAGAGAACCATACGATAATCTCTAGGTTCGATGCTCCGTCTTCACCAGACACAGCGTACTTCGCACGATTGATTAGGTTCGTCATTGTCCACTTCTCCTCCTTTTCGTTTGCTCTATCATATTCGGATGCTTCCTTATTCATTCCGAGTATTTTAGGGAGGATTATAGAAATTCGTCGAACCCTTACAAGTTCATGTTCATCATGGCATCAATTGTTGGTAAACCGATTACCATAATTAGACATATCAACATTGGAGCTTGAATCATAATGCCCATCGTTGTTCGTTTTTGGATTTTCATTTCGATATTGAGTTGGCTTAACTCTTTAATACGTTCCGCTTGTGATTCGAATCCTTCTCTTGGATCTCCACCTTGTTCCAGTGTTAATTTTAAGAGAGATACAAACTCGCGAACCTCAAACAGGTCTACTTCGAACTTGAAGGCTTCTAACGCATCGTCTACCCCCATTAGTTCAATATCTACCGCTAATTTTTGAAGAATTGGCTTCCATTCGTCCCCTACATAGCGAATACTCTCTTGCACTGAGGTCGAGAACGTAAGACCTGCTGTTAGATACCCTTCCATAATACGAATGAACTCTGGAAACTCGGAAATCAAACGTTGGACTCGGTTCGATGTGGAGTTGTAGAACAAATAAGCCGGCAATAAGATTAGAGCCCCTCCCCACATACTGGCGAAAAAAGGGGAAGCAGACCAGAGTATTACGGCAAAGAACACCCCTACTACACGGAGTAACCAAAGAAAAACTATAAAGGAAAGTGGTGATTTGAATACTTTATCCCACTTTGCCAATTTGATTTTTCTCCAAGTTACTTCCAGACGATCTACCGAATATCTTTGCGAGAAGAATTGCTCAAAAGGATTTGTTACCTTGCCAATAATCTCACTTATATCGGCATCGTCTTTTCGTTGGAAATTTAATTGTTTCAGTCGTTTTTTATGGATCTTATAGTTTTCTAATGAAAATACAAGAACGAGAATATTTCGAGCAAACATCCATAAAAATACCACCATGAATAGTAATACGAGCCACTTCATTTCCATTTCTTATCCTCCTTAATCGAGTGGTGCCCCGATTTTATTATTGATGAACCACAGAAGAATAACGAACACTCCTGCGATAGATGCTGTTCCTATTTGACCCATCGTTGTTTCTGTCATGAAACGGATGTAATCATCATTAGTAAATACTTGATAGATGGCAAAAATCGGAATGAACGCAAGCATGATGTAGTTCTCTCTCTTCACATTTGCAATTTCACGTTTCAACAAAATTTTTCCTTTACGGTTTTCTTCATATTGTTCATATGCTTGACCGAGTAACTTTAATCGACTAGCTGTATTCCCTGCATCTCCTGCCATCTCATAGTAATCCGCAAGGCGTTCTACGTATCTATTCCCCATGCTTCTAGCCATGTCTCGGAGTGCTTCGTGAATCGGACGACCAAGGGTAACGGCATAAGACAAACGTTTAAGCTCGCTATACACCGGCTCTTCCCCTTTAAATTCTTCTGTTGATAAATGAATAGCTTTACCAAAATCTTGGGTTGTTTCATATCGTTTCAAAATCATGTGAATAAACGAACCCACTTGTTTCTCCATTTTCGTTACACGTACATTTCTAATCATGGCCAAAACTTGCTTCGGCATTAAAAACCCTATGACCAAGAATAAAAAGCCTAACAACGGGTTATTTGTCCCAAGATACATAATCAGTCCCAAAACAATTCCCATCACTACGGAAATAATAAATAATTCCGAATAAGAAATAGGAAAACCTGCTTGTAAGCAAAGTGTTTCGGTGTTATAGCGTCTCGAGTACTTGATTTTATCCTCAATAATCCCGTCTATTTTTCGTTTGATTACATTTTCACGCAATCCGCTTACGGCTTGTTTCTTTCGTTTGTTTAGCTTGTCCTCTTTACTAGACAGAACCGTCATGCTAAGAAGGGCGACCAGTAAGGCAACGCCAATTAATATCCAGTGCATACTCTTTCATCCTTTCTTTTCCTTTGTTTGTGTATGATAGTCATATCGCCCTTCATTCATGACGGAAATCCGTCGAATCATGCAGCAGCTACTTTTTCTACCCATTTCTCGACATCTTCCCATTGCACGCCTCGTCTCATCATGGTGTTTGCTTTTTCCATGGAGATTTTGTTATCCATTACGAAATCTTTCAATGCGAAATCATAATGACAAATCATTTTCAGTTCCATGCGTCGTGTCGAGAAATTGTAGCTAACTTCATGCATCATAGTCATTTTGCGTCCGACTCCTGGAATGTTATCTTGGATGCAAATATAATCCAGTGAGCTTCCGATTATACGCTCTACTACATCGATACCTAGGGCAGGCATGGCCATCAGATATTTCGTCACAAGTCGATTCACGATATTCCAAGGATTCCCACCGTGCATCGTAAAGATGGTTGAGTGCCCGGTTTCCATGCCTTCGACAGCTGCCTGGGCCTCTAATCCCCGAACCTCTCCAACCACAATATATTTTGGTTTCAGACGAAGAGCTGTAATGATTAATTGATCTAGCGGTACTGCTTGTTCAGGGTCCGAACTCTTCACTGATACCAGCTGAAGCGTATGCTCATTTTCTGGGAAAAGCTCTTGAGTATCTTCACATAGGAGCATACGTTTATTTGCTCTTGTTACGTAATAATCGAGGATGGCACGGATCGTTGTCGTTTTACCTGAACCCGTTATACCTGCATAAATGAGGTTAGATTCTCCAACAACCACTAACCCAAGCAAGTCAGCGATTTCTTCTGAGACTACTTTGTAATTAATAAGGTCATCTCGTTTAATGTGGTCTTCGGAATGCTTACGCAATGTTAACGAATAACCACTTGGTGAAACTCGAGGACTAGTCGCACATCCACGGTCTCCATACAATTCAAAATCGACAATCTTCTTATCTCCGTTGTTGATTTCCTTCCCTGCTTCTTGTAGAAAGCGAAAGAGCGTTTCGTTGTAATGTTTTTCATTCTTGAAGATATGTTCATAACGGGCATTCTCTCCGTTTCTCTCAACGAAAATAGTGTCCCATTTTATGCAATAAATATCTGAAACTCCAGGATCTTCAAAAGCCTCAGCTAATACAGAGTACCCTTTGATTTCATGCGTACACTTATGGATAAATTTATGGATCTCATTCTGTTCATAACCTCGTATGCGGAGATCTTCTTTAAATACGATATCCGAAACCAAATTTTTATAACGGTCAAATTGTTTTCGGAAGAAAGGTTTATCTTTTTCTTTTTTTTCATTTCCAATTCCTTGCTCCGACAATTCTTTCAATCGTTCTCCTAAATGTGTGCGGACGATTTCTATTGCTTCTTCTTCGTCTAGGACTCTCTTTCCAGTATTCTTGCCGCTTCTCATTCCTGCTAGTGACTTGCGAATATTATTTAGATTTTGTTCCATCTATGCTTCCCCCTTGTTTTTCGTTTGAATGAAAAAAGCCCCCGAAGGAGCCTTTATTATCCTTTGTAGAAAAGGCCTCTCTTTTTCTTCTTTTTATACTGAAGTGCTTCTGTCTCTATCTTGTCAAAATCTTTAATAGGCCAAATTTGATTCGCCACTTTCAAAATTTCATAGCGAGTTTTGAGTGTTGCGTCATCTTCATCAAGCACTACGGGCGTTCCCTCGTATAATCGATTTAAGAAGACTGGTTTTGGCAATTGCGGTATACGTGACTCTAGTTTAAAGTCAGAGTCATCAATATGTTCCGCCGTGAAGATTAAATCCTCAACCTCTGTGTTATCCTCTGGAACATAGTCTTCGTTCAGAACATAACGGACTTTGTCCAGCACACCGATTTCTCGAAGCACCTCTTTATAACGATTATTGTTTCGAATGTTATTGAAATCTAGATTTAAGATGTAATAACAAGACTTCGCCATTTGGAGCAGCGGGTACGTCGTTACATGCGACAAACTAGAATTGGTGTCCACGATTACGATGTCAAATTTCTTTGCCACCGATTCAATTAGGTAAGCATAGTGATAAGGTTTTACCTTCTCCAACTGACCGAATGACAGCTGACTGCCGACCAAAGCTTCTAGATTTTTCACTTTCGGGTATGGATGAAAACAGCTACGAATGTATTCGTCTACTTTCTCGACATCTTCTAAATCCCCAGTCAACGTTCCATTTTCATTAACGATCGTAGAGATTTTATCGATTGCTGATTTTAGATGTTTTTTTTCATCTTCTATTTGAAGCAGTGTTCCAATAGATAAATTCTGCAAATCGGCTTCAATAATGGCAACGCGTGGTTTGCGGCCATTAACTTCTATCCCGCTACTCGCAATAGCCGTAGCTATGTTAGAGGAAAGGAAGCTTTTTCCTGTCCCTGGTTTAATGGAACTAATAACAAATACGTTCTTGTAAGTGTTTTCGTCCTCGTCCTCTATCTCTTCAGGAATAACAAACTCTACTAATTTCGCAGGTTTTGTTTTTACCTGTTTGACCAAGTACTGCATCTGTTCTAGGGTTCTAGGTTCTTTAAACAAGTTGTACAAACTATTAAATGATAGTTTATCGTCATGTACGATGTCGTATATCCCGCTCATCACTAATATCCCAAGGGATTGAATACGAGATTCATCTTTTTTTTCAACAAATCCAGACAAATAAATGATTCGTAGTTGAGGAAACTCTTTTGATAGGTCTAGAATTAATTGCGTAGTCGATTCTTGCCCCGACAATCCTTCCCCTAGAAGTACTATGTCTGGTTCATGCTTCTGGATTTGTTCTTTCACTTCACTTTTATAATCCGCTCCGCCGACGACTTTAAAGCCATCAAACTTGTGTACGGAAGCATCTATTTCTTGTTGACCACTTGCTGTAATTACTCGTTTTTCCATGAAATCGGGCACGCCTTTCTAAAAAGACATGCCCGCACCTCCCTTTCTTATTCGCCTTGCGGACGATTAGTTTCAACTTCAACCGGTGCTACGAATTGTTTCTCATAATCGCCTAGGACAAATCCTAAAGTTTCATATGTTTCTGCTTCAGAGAATCTAGCAACCATGGAAATACTGCCTTTTGCTTGACGTGCTGAGATTTCTTCCGCTTGATCTAGTGTCACAGCGACTGTTAATACAGCAAGCTCTCCACCTACTCCATCTTCATCTTCTGATGTGTATCCCGATTCAGAACGGTCAACATATGGAATTCCTTCTTTTGTAACAACATTGTAGACAATTACATCTTGAAGGAATGCTTTAGAATAGATAAAATCAGACTCTTCCATCGCTAAGTCACCCTCTACCTTAGCCTTGCCGCCATCTTGATAGATTAGGTCTATCTTGTCTCCACGCTCCAAGTTTCCACCAATACCTGATTCAAGACTTACAGGAATACTCATTTTTCTATAGCGTTCAAGGTCCATTGAGTCAAATGGATCTTGTTCTCCTTCTTTGATAACGTTATCTTTATATACATACTGTCCTTTAAATACAGGAGAGCCGATAAACATACCTTTGAGGTCTTTTTTATCTGTAACAAAGTTATCCTGAACCCCTTTTGCTGGTATTTCGATTTGTGTGATGTCTGCTTCCTTGATTTCTTGATTAGCTTCCATGTCGGCTGTATACACATACACCTTCGTCGGTTCAATTTCCTTTTGTGTGTAATTCATAAAGAAAAATATTGCCCCGCCAATTAGTGCAACTTGTATGAACAAAATGGCCATACGTTTCATTTTCATCTGTTTTCCTCCTTAGTTTTATAGGTGCGTCAGCAGCGACTTAATCGGTGCCCGCATAAATGATCTGGATTGCAATATGGATGGCATGCCGTTGTAGTTATCTACAAGACACTCTTTGTTCGCGTTTGGAAAGGAGACCACTGAATTAATCTCTAGCCACTCTTTCACACGCTTTTCATCTAATTCGAACTTTTCATATTTATTGAGTATAAAAACACCCTTCAAGCCAAGATCAATACCCACTTTTGTGAGACCGCTAATTGCTTTGATCGTTTGACCAAGTACAGCTACGTCTTGCGTAGTAACAAAAAACACCTTGTGAGCGTAAGTCATAGCTTGAATAGTCGGCTCATACTTCGTATCAGATGGGACATCTAGCACTACATAGTCGTAACTTCCCTGGAATAACAAGTAGAGATATAAATCTTTGGCTAGATTGATAGGAGCAATAGATTCACGAGAAGTTTTTCCCTTTATCATGAAGCTCCCTGAGAAATACAGGCAGTCCAGTTGATCAGGAAACTTCTTGTGCACTTTTTGCATATCGCTTGGTTGTTTTTTCTCCTCTTTCAAACGTGTCACGGCATTCATTACTTCCGGCAATTCTTCTTCTAAAATCGCCATGAGTGCTGAGTCTATACCTTTGTCTAGGTGACCTAGCTCGTACCAATATCCCGTAGAAGCCAAAATCTCGTTCCATTCGACATACAGGACACGATGTTTTTTTGCTAATTCCACCGCTGTATTGAAAGCGATGGTCGTTGTACCAACACCTTCTTTAGCCCCTACGAAGGTTAGTATTTTTTGTTTGTTACCCAATATCATCGTTTTATCGTCTTCGAGTGTTCCTCTCAGACTCCAAATCTTATTGAGGAGTGGGTTCGTCTTTTCCCCTTCATGCTCTTTCTTTGGGGTTTCTTCTTTTACTTCCGGTATGGGTTCAGGAGATTTTTTTTGTGCTATTTTCTCCTTTTCTTTTTTCTTCCGTATCGGAAGAGAAGCATTTTCTTCTTTTTTCGGTATTTCTTCTGGCACTTCTTCCGGTACTTCTTCTATTAATTTTTCTACCGGTTCCTCCTGTTTTTTTGTTTCATGTGCTGGGAATACAGCTGTAGCTTCTTTTTCAACTCTCTTAGGCTCCGGTCGTTCATCGGCTTGCACATAGACAGTCGTCGTGTGCTCAATAGTCTCTCCTGGTAATGCATCTGGAGCTTCATAGAGAATCTTGTTCAGCTCTTCGTCAAAAATAGGTTTCGGTTGTAAATGTCTAACCCGAGCATAATCATTCGGATAACGCATTACCCCTATCACATCTTTAGCGTTGATCTTTTCACCGTACAACACGTCATAGATTCCATAACTAACTAAGTTAGCTAGAAGCGAATCACCCGCAGCACGATCTCCTGCAAGAAATACAATACGCACTTCAGGGAATTGTGCTCGAACCGTATGAACGATTGTTAAAATATTCTCTTTACCATCTAAATTTTCTCGGATGATTAGTATATCTGGTTTTTTTTGTGATATTCCTCGAAGTATACCTTCTCGATGAACAGTAGCTCCTACGAATTGGAATTCGGGCGTGTGCGTCTTTTCAAGAAATTCTTCTAATGGACGGTACCCAATTGCCATAAATACTTTGTTTGCATTTTTCAAGGATTTGGTTCCTCCTTCTCTTTTTCTGTATTCTATGGAAGACTCATGTCTTTCATATCTGAAAACGGACGAACAAAAGCGAAAGCCCTCTGCTAAGGAGGGCTTCTTGCTTAGATAAGGTCATCGTCGTGTGAATACGGCGAATCATTTTGATGCATGTGGCGGTAGTCTTGGTCTTGCATGTCATCAAACTTGCGGTGAGAAGATTGTTTGGAAATGTCCTCCATCGTATCTTCCTCGTCAATCACGATCTCCTCGAAAACGCCATCTTCTATTCCTGGGAGTGTATTATCGCCATTGAATTCATTCATTTCCTTCTCATCCATCAGTATTACTGGTTCTACATTCAATACGTCTTCCATTACAACTTCTTTTGGAGCCTCTTCTTTGGACATGAATGTTTCATTGAACTCTTCCACCATGGCGTCGAGCTTTTTGTTCAGCTCTTTTGGAATAAATTCTATTTCTCCCACCGCTGGTGATTTCACGGAGTTGTTTTCTATTAACACATAGGTGATTTCTCCAAAGTCCTTATAAATAAGATCACTTGGTGAGAACCTAGCTTTAAGCTCCTCGACTTCTCGGATAGATTCCGAATCGTAGTTCATCGGCTTGATTCCTTTAAGTGGATTGAACTTTTGCCTAGTTGTACCAATCTGTGTCGTTTTCTCTAATATCTCGCCAAATTGCATTGAATAGTAACGGGCATCCTCTATATTTCCACCCGGATAAAGAACAATATTACGAGCATTTGTCGATACCAATTCGATAAAGCTTTTTCCGTCACGACCGGAACCCATACCGATTAAGGCTCTATTCTGTGTCGCTAAATGAGAAGCCACGCGGTAAGAACGTCCTTGTGTTAACATGTCTGCAAATCCTGGATTCGAGTAAGTTTGAAACTCATCTATATAAAGGAAATGTGCACGTCGAGTGTTCTCATTTCCGGGTCTTCTGAATACAGAGGCTTGAAACTGTAAGATGATAAAGTACCCAAGGAATTTACCAAGGTCACGAAGGGCACCCTGAGCAGTCGAGATAGTAATAACGCCACCCTCAGCCAAGTGTTTCTCGAAATCAAGGTCGTTTTCACCGTTTTCTGGGTTTAAGACTCTTCTTAAGTACTTGTTGGAAGTGATTTTAGAAACCTGTGAACGAACTCCAGAGGTGTTGTCGTATGTTTTCGATTTTTCATTGAAGTAGTCGTTTAAGAACCAAGCAGCAATATCTGCGTTCTCTTTCGCAATTTCTGCGGTTTCTGCATTCAAACGACTAAATTCTGTTACCATTTTTCGTCCCATACCTCCTGAGTTATGGATAAGGCGAGACAATTCAATGAGTGTTGCTTTGTTTCCCATTAAGCGTTTCAGTACTTTAAGAGCATTACGAATTAAGTTTTCATTTTGATCTAAGAAGAACTGAGAGGAATCAGGACTTAGCATTTTGAATGTCGTTGCAATACTCTCAATTACCTCATCTTCTTTTCCATGTAAAGGGTTGAAGATAGGACAATTCGGCAAAATAGGATTGAAATATACTGCTTTCCTACCATAATGTTCAGCCATTGCGTAGACTTTTTCAGCCAAATCACCTTTTGGCTCAATCACCGTAATTCCGGCTGATAAATTCTGCATGTCCTGATTGATTAGCGGAATTATCGTTTGACTGGTCTTACCGGAACCTGTTGGACCAAGTACGAGCATGTGAAGGAATCGATCCTTAAATTTCCAGATGACTGGCTTCTTCGTTTCTTTATTGTTGCAAAGAACAACATCTCCCAATTCTGTCTCGGTATTGTTCTCGATTAATCCAAGTCGCTCGATGAGAGATGTATCTCTTAACATACGGAATGTCTCTTGACGCTTATCATTTTTCATGACAGCAAACGATATCATCACAATCAATACATCTACTAATATATTTAAAGAGAAAATTGCCATTCCTTTACCTGGAGTTTTCTCGTCTATCCAATTGGCAAATGTTACGCCAAAATGCGTGGTAAAGGACATAGCAAGCAATCCAATACTTGCTTGGAATAAATACATACCGAAATTCTTTTCTTTATCCTCCGCTTCGTCTTTCGTCAGTAAAAATACTGTTGTCGTGACAACAAACAAGAGCACGGTCATAACCAGTGATGAAAATCGGAATAAGTGTTGGCAAAACAAGAACACGAACTGCATGCCTACTGCTGCCACCATTAAATGTAGGCAATATGGACCTACTCTCTTTTGAAACGCTGGAACATCTATTTTTTTCATAAGTTTCTCCTTTTCTTATTGATTGATTCTTCCTAGCACATCAAACCAAAATCCAACTGTTTCATATGGTGCAGATTCATCCTTTATGATGTGATAAACCTGATAACTTCCATATTCATCATTTTTCAAGATCGCCGTGTGGTTGTAGCCGTCCATTACAAATGGAATTTCGTAAACTTCCGCTTCTCCGTAGCTTCCTCGAATGTCTTTCAATATAAGTTGCTTGTCAGAGAACGAATCGTCGTTCACTTCCAAACGAGTTACTTTTCCGATTTCGATACGTTTTTCTTCCTCTTCAAAAATTGGTAAGGCACTATCTGCATTTAAGATAGCAAGCGTTTTAGCTTCCTCGTCGACGACCATTGTTGCTGCTAACGTCAACTCTGGGATAGACAATCCTTTTGCAATGTTGGATGCCCCACCTGCAGACAATGGATGATCATGTGTCCCTTCAGTTAATTCACTCATCACACTCAGTGCATAATGCCACTTTTGTCCTTCTTCACTAAGCTCAAAGGATTCTGCATGCCCTTCGATTAATGCGTAGCCGTCGTGAAACTGAAAGTTTTGCACTAAATTAAACAGTTCTGTTCTGGTTACACTCCATTTTGCTTCGTCGAAAGAAGCGACCTCTCGTTTCACCTCTACGGTTTGATGCGTTCCCGTTTCCCACTTTTCTTCTTGCACTACTTCTTTTTCTTTTACCACGACTTTATCGTGTTCGGTTTCCGAATGTTCAATTACACTAACATCCGACTTTTTCTCCGTATCGTTCCCTATGGAATCTTGATTGGTAAACGTCACAACTAGGAAAACGATCAATAGCAAAAAGCCAATTGCGACAGCCCCGATAACGAATTTCTCGTCCTTGCTTCTTTTCTTTTTCACCTATCACACCTCATATTCGTTTTTGCATTATATTCACCAAAAGACTTTTAATCACAGAAAAAGAAGTGCATAAAAAAAACACGCTACGATCCGCGTGTTTACAACTCCTATTTTATTGAGCATCTCCTATTTCTACCTCACCCAAGATAGGAATAGTCCTTACTCCGTCTCGGAACCACATAGAGATTTCACCAGGTGTTTTCGTCAAATAATATCCGTCCGCTACCAGTTCTACCACTTCCCCTTTTGGTATCTGAAGAAGTTTTTTCATTGCGTTTCGATTAGTATCCACTTGCATCACTTCCGTTGGTGATATGATATGAATGTTTTCCCCATTCTTTTTCATTTCATAAGCGGCACTTCCAATTTCCAGAAAGTCGATAATGGCACTAGAAGTCAAGTCAATAATAACTAGTAATGATTTTTCCTTAGATGCCTCCGTTAAAATAAATAATTGATCTCCTTCGATCACCATGGATTGCACTTCACGACTCAAGAGAATGCTTTTTTCCTCATTGATTTTTGAAATAACCAGCTGCTCCCCGTACGCTATAGCCGTAACATTATTCGCAAATGCATAGGCTGAAGCTGTTGGAAAAGCGGTAATTTTTCCAGCTCTGCTGACCAAATGATTAGTTCCATCCGTGTGAGTGACCATTAATCCCGCCATGGTCTTTTTAACACCGGAAACGTCATTTGTATCATAAGCGAAGCTTTGCTCTTGAATTTCACCGTCCTTGCTCATCTGGATATGCCCGACCTTACCTTCTGTTGCAAAAGCAAAGCTTCCGTCCACTTCCGAACTAGACACGATGAATGCAGTTTTTGTTTCGATTACCTCTTTTTCTACTATTTCTTCGACAACTTCTTCCTGCACTTCTTCTTTTGTTGGTGAGACAGTTAAGACTTCTTTCAGAAATTTGTAAGTCTTCCCTGGATAAATTGGGTGCATCTCCTGACCGCCATTTACTGCTTTGACTTCACGTAACATCGTCGCGACGTCCTTATTCGGCGTAAGGGATTCTTGTATTCTCCAAGAATTATCTCCTGGAAATATAGAAATCTCTACGACTTCGTATCCTTTATGAGTAGCTTTAGCAGGGTCCACTTTCACTTCATTTTTAGGCTTCTTCTCCGTTTTCACTACTACTTTTTCCATTTTCTTTCCTACTACTTCTTGCCGTACAAGAGGTTCAATCTTTTCTTCACTCAATTTCTCTCCGTTTACAGCAGAAACGACACTAAAAACTCCAGAACCGTTATGTAGGAGTAGATAATTAGGCAAGCCTTCTTCTTGAAAAAATGAACTCATGATGGTCGGCGTCTGTAAACCATTGCTCATGCCTAAAAAGGCAGTTGGTAGGGTGCCGGTTATTAATAAAACGGCAATAATCAATTCTGGTGATTTTTTCATCAATTCTCCCCCTTTTCCTGATAGCGAACTGGCCATTTTCGGTAAGGAGTTACGTACAGATTCTCTATTTCTTGTTCATTTGCATCTATTGGCACTTCATATCGTTCGATTTTTTCATCTACTTCCGCCAAAAACATTTTTTCTTGATGAAGTCCTGTCAATTCTTGTAACTGATTGAGTTGATAGGCTTTGCGTTCGTCTCTCAACCTCCCCATCTCCCGATAAGAAAGAAAAGAGACGAATAAGAAATAGGCTCCTAGATAGTAGTAATCGAACATAAATCCAATGACAGTAATCGTCATACCAACGGAGGCAAATAACAACATTCCTTGTAACCAGAGAGCTTTTAGTATCTTTTTCTCAAATTCTTCATTTGTAATGATGAGTTGTTTTTTTCTCATTGTCTTTTTCCTCCTTCTTATTAGAATCCAAATAAGGAACTTGAACTAAAGCTGTTAATACCAGAAATAATGATTGGCACAATACCTAAGAGTAGCAATGCCGCAAATGGAGGCCCCATTGAGAACTGGGAGAAAACCATTTGTTTAATATCATTTTTTCGTTTTACATCATTTGTTTCATCTGTCAGGCTACGCATATTTCCTTCAAGAATTGTGACTGTCTCATTTTTCGCATACTCCCCGATATCTTCGAGCAGATCAAACAACTCCGAAAATCGACCGGTAGTGAACTCTCCCTTCAAATAACGCATCCCTTCAATGGGATTGCGTGCATATATTCGGTAGCCTTGTTCAAAGGTCTCGCGGTGATAGGTGTTGAGTTTCGACAAAGCGAATAATACTTCACGTACCGTTTTGTTCGATTTCAACATGAGAATGACGAACATTTGAATCATCGGTAATTCTTTATTAAAACCAACCAACTCTTTCTTTGCTTTGTTCTTCAAATGAAACTTTGGATACATTGCTAACACTAAAAACAAGAGGAATACCAGCAACGATTTTCCTGTAGATACGTCTCCAGGTCCATTTGCATTTGTCTCAATATTAAAAACAACGGAGAAAATGGTGCTTGTATATGGTATCAAGTAAATCACCACAATAGACAAAAGAATAGCTCCTATTAGTAAGGAAAAATGAAACGCCATAAAGCTTCTTACAGTAAAGCGTTTGTTAAATCGACTCATATGAAGCAACATTTTCATATGTTCTCCTTTTTTCGTCAAGTCGAGATCATCTTCCACAAACCATTTGAACGGGGCTAGAAAAGATAGTTGGTACATTATGTTAAAGAATCCACTAGGAAACCGTCTAATTGTGTGAAGCTCTTTACGATGAATAAGGTGTGCATACAGGATGATGGTAGCAATGACCAGCCATACTGCAGCAAATAAAACATAGTACATAGTGTTTTCCTCCTCTATTATATTGCTCGCTTGGATAGCACGAGATTGATAATGACTGTAAATCCGACCATAGTAATTCCTGCGATCAACATAATCATGCCCTGCACCGTTTCGAAGAAGAACTCAATAGTCCCACTCGTAAAATACAAATTGGCAAAGAACGCGATAATTGCCATACCCATCAAGATATTGTTTAAAGCCACCGTACCTTTTTTCTCGGTGATGCCTTGAGACTTCACAAGAGCCTCTTTTTCAATCATGGAAGCCATGTCTGCAAGATTTTGTACGATATCTCGCTTTTTACTTGCATCTCGATAAGAAGTTAACAAGAAGGAGAATGCATATACCCATGTATTATCAATTTCTTCTGCGAAGTCCATGATTGCTTCATCCGGATTTTCGGTCACCAACTTCCTCGATAATTCGATAAATCTGGAACGAAGTGGTTCGCGGATACTCTTGCCGGCTTCATAGATAACCGTCTTTAAATCGCCTGTCTTTGTAAGTGCTTTGATGACGTGCCTAATAGCATTTGGCAATTCCTGTTCGACATACAAATCTATCGAATCTGTTGCTAGCTCAATCGATTTCTGGGCAAACTTATGAAAAATGTACGGTACAGCTAAAGCCAATATCACTTTTCCAATGATTAAGAAGAACAAAAAGATCACTGCTTCTGCCACCAGAATTAAATGGTAGAGACGTTCTTCTTTTTTCGGATTTTGTTTAAAGAAATATAGCAACTTAATCTGTTTCCGTAGCGATTTGAAATAGGTGAATTCCTGCGTTTTACTACGCTTCTTGTTTTTCTTTCCTTTTGCTTTTGTTTCTTCGAATCGAGCCATTTCTCGTTTTTTTCGCATATCTTTCGCATTTCGTGAATACAGTAAAAGCCCAATCATTACAGAAACGAACAGGAGGAACCCAAAAAACTCGGGTCCCAGTTCGGAAGTAATCTGGAAGAAACGTTCACTTATGTTTGTCATGTTTTCCCCTCCTATAGGCCTTCCATCTCTGAATATGGAATATACTCATTAAGACGTTCCTTTAATCGTTCGCTTAATCGATGATCTGTTTGTTCGTATTGACCTTTTGTAGGGTCTTCTTTGTCTTGAACCCAATGTAAAAGTGTATTCAAGCGAGTGAACTCCCGATTGTCGTCCAGGATCATCTCACTAATTGACTTAATACGAATTTCTTTTCCAACCAAACGCATTATGACAACAATATTGATGGAATTGGCTAATTTATTTCGGATCACCATCGGATTGCCCGCACTGTCGCCCATATACATATCCACACACATGTCTAAAAATGCATAATCATCTAATGCATGGGCTGTAAACATATTCCCCTTGGTTTTCAGATTGGCTTCATGTACTTGTTTGAATTCATCCCCACGAGATTCGGGGATAATGATTCGAGAAGCTGTCGTACGTAACGCAGCTCTGACTAGTTTTTGAAAGGTAAACCCCTTCTCCTCATCCACGTTCAAGTTGATAATGTCATGCCCTTTCAAAACACGGTCTATGTCTGTCTCTGAAACAGATGCAACAACCACTTTACGCTCGGATTTAGGAGTATTAGTTAAAAGATAGTTTATTAGGGTCGTCTTACCAGTACCCATCTCTCCACCAATTCCGATGTTCGCTTTACCGACAACCAACACTTTCAACAATCGGTCAATAAAGTCATTTACTGTCCCGCTGGCTTTCATATTTTCTAAGTCAGGTACGAAATTTCCAAATTTACGAATGTTCATAACATATGACTCGGAAGCATCAGGAATAATGATATTTACACGATCTCTATTGGAACGAGTTGCTTCTACGAGTGCATGTTCGACACTATTAAGTTCTTTATTTGAGAAAGCGATGGAGCGAGAGAACACATTGGACATTTCTTCAATAGAAGAGAATTCTTTGTTGTATCGAATTTTCTCTCCTTTTTTAATGTAATAAATATCCGTATGAAAGGTAGGGTAAATAAACCCATTAACCATTATCTCTCCAACTTCTGGATTATCATCAATCTCTTGCAAAATCCCCATTCCATACAGGTGCGAATAGATATAAGTAGTGTAAGATTCGACTTGATGCTCAGACACGCCATTTTCTTTGGAAAGAATTCCGCGTATTTTGGACTCTACATAATGACGAGCGTCGGAATCAATCGTACATCTATTTAATCGGTCGGTATGTTCCTCTACTTCTAGAGAAGTACCTGCAGGATTGTCCATTTCTTCCTTGATAATCTCAATTAATCGCTCTATTTGTGTTTTTTCTTGTCGTTCTGAGCGTTTTTCTTCTGTCGTTCTTGGATCAAGACCGAATCTTGAAGCTACATCGACTTCTTCTGTCTTAATAATTTCTTCTTTTGAATCTCTGTACACCAGTCTTACATCACCATCAATGGAATCTAAAGATTGGAAGTTGTCTTCGCTCAGCAAATATTCAAATAGTTCTCGTTTGTCTTTCGTAAACGCCGTTACTGTAACCGGTGGGTAATGTGTCTCACAAGTAACATGATGGACACCACTCACTTTACCGTTATGTTTAATGGAAATAGGATTCCCTTTTATTTTCATCATTGATACCTCCGAATCATTTTAGCGTGAACATCCGCCCAGACTTGCTTGTTCTTTGATTTCTTTTTCCACTTCGAGTTGTCTAACATATCCAAATGATCGACTGTCTTTTCGTCGTATACGATAAATCCAAGTGCTTCTACTGGGACATCCGATTTACCAATACTTTCACTAACGCCACCCTTTGTAGTTGCTTGATAACGGTTGTAAACGATGCCTATTGGCTCTTCAGATGCATAGTACTGAGAGATTCGACGAAGTGCTCTGGAAACTGTTTTCGCATTGGTAAAATTGTCTTCAGTTACAAGAACTGCTCGGTCGCACATAATGAGTGTTTGAACCATTGCAGGACATGTAGGAAGCGTACGAATTGCCAAAATAACGGTGTCATAATTTTCTTTTGCACATTCTATGATTTTCTCAATATGAACTGAATCCACATGACCAGTTATGCCTGGTTGATTTGTTCCTCTCAAAACATCTATCCCGATTTGCGTTTCGGTAACTTGGGACATTAAAACCTCTCGAGCCAGCGGTTCTAGTGGGGGTATCATGCTAAATAGACCATCAAATCCATGATCTTCATCTTCTTTGACAAAAGCTTCTGCTAGATAAGGATAATCAAAGTCAAAATCAATTAACAAAACGTCCCCGTACCCTTTCTTGCTTGCTTTCTTAGATTCACACGCTAGATGTAGAGCTGTATATTTAGCTCCTCCACCCGGAACAGCTGATGCTACTGCGTAAACTTTTCCTTCCATAAACGAATGGGTACAAGAGGTTGTCTCCTGTACCCGTCACCTCCCTCTTATTTTCCAGTCTCTTCAACTGGTAGATTTGTTATAAATTCGTTAAATGACTGCATGCCAGATTTCTCTGCATCTGCCAAGGTATTGTATTCCATGACGATAATCTCACCGGACTTCGATGCTTTATAGAAAACCGCAGCTTCCTCTTCGCTCATGAGTAAATTCACTGAATCAATCACGCCCGTTTCTTTCCCTGAACTGTTAACTTTAATCGAATTTGAAGCGACTGCCTTCTTATCCAACACCATGAATAAATCGGTGTTGTCATACTCTGTCGGAATGACAGCAATGCGAACAGTATCTCCTTTATCGATTCCACGCATATCGCTTACCGATTGAACATTGATCATAAATTGCTTTTTGTCTCGGTCTTTTTCAGTAATACGCTCTTTCACAATAACTTCGTGTTCAAAAATGGTACTAGATGCAATGTTTCCTTCAATGTTTTTCGTATAGTCCAGTTTATAACTAGACAACATCGCGGTAACTGGTATTTGAATGGCCGCAATATTCTCTTTTCCAAGTTTTGTGCCTTCTGGTATATCTGTTCTGGCCACATAGACTATCCGCATATCCTCTTCTTTCATAGAGTCTTTATAAAAGTTTTGGTAGTAAAACATAGCCGCGGCCAATATGAATGTCACCGCGAGTACCGAGAAAAGTAATTTATTCGTTTTCATTCGTCATTCTCCTTTTTCTGTTAGTATCGTTCTGAATAGAACGAAGATTTGAATGTATAGCTTTCGATAGAACCTTCTAAACCTAAAACTTTTATCAATGGTTTAAGCATCTTATTGTTAGCAGGAGTTTCTACTCTCATCACCATTAGCTCCCCTGAATCTCTCGACACATATACCTCACCAGTTCCAATAGGATCGATGTCCATTGTTGGTAAGCCACTTTCGGTCACAAGAGATATTTCTATTTCATTGGAATGGTCAATAAATGAATAATTCTTGAGTGTATTTTCGAATATCTCAATGTCTCTATCCGTTAATCCTCCTTGCCTTTCAGCCATTACACTTAATGACCGTACATCTTGTTGTACATGTCCGTAAGAGATTAAAACCAAAAAGAAAGCTATAACTAGATAAGCCATAATCATCATAATGGATGCTATAAAAACCGCCTCGACAGACACATAACCGTCTTCTTCTCTCTTCCACTGTTTCAATAGAAACAAGAGAGCACCTCCCTTTTATGTTGCCTGTAGTATACATTATAAATAATTTATATACAGAGGTCAACGTTAATCTGAATCATTCGACACGATTCGCTTGGTCTATGATATGCAGGTCTTTTTGGTTCACTACCGAAATCAAACACTACTCTTTTGAAGGAACAAAAAAGCAGCCCTATGAAAGGACTGCCAGATAACAAGAGAGTCAACTATTAAATAGTGATTAGTATCTCGTTCAATTCATAACTGCATCGTGTCGTGCTTGAAGGTCAGCTTTTGCTTTCCCCTCAGACAATACATCGATAGCAGCTTGAGCTTTTGCGAAGTACGGGGCACGTTTGTATTTCTCCGCAAGAGCGACTGCATTATTAGCAGCGACAATGAGCTTTTGCATTTCGAGTTCTTTCTGCATGTCTGTGAAGAATGTAGAAAGTTTCTCGATGACTTCACTTTGAGTCGCCGTATATTTGCTTAGGGCTTCGATACTTTTAGAAGCCTTTGTCATATACGTTGAGGTTTGGCGTTCTTTCGCCACTCCAACTGCTGTGTAAGCTTCTTGAAGTGCCTTCTTAATTGTTGCATCGGTGATGGCCTCGATTTCGGCTTTTAAGTCATAGGCAAACTGCATCGCTTCGGTTACTTCGATTGCATCTAAGCGGTCTACTAGTACTTGCTTCGCTTCGCCATCTTTTAGTCCGTTCACAAGCGAACGAGCTTCTTCGATAACGAATAAATCACTAGCTGATTCAGCAATTGTAACTGAATCGGTCGCTGTTTTTAGCTTTGTTGCTTCGACTTGGTCACTAGCTCCACTGGAGAGAATGTCCAATCTATCTTGCAGAGCTGCTTTTACCTCGCTTGTAGGAAGTTTGCCGACTGCCTCCTGTGCACGCGTGAGGTACGGGTCACGCTTATAGCGTTCTGCGTAAGAAACTTGTGTCTCTGCTGCTTTCAGAAGAGCTGGATCTACTACAGGAGCCTCTGGTTTTACTGGAGCAGCATCTTGGATTGCTTTTAGTCGATTTTCCAAAGCTGTTTTATCGGTTCCTTCTTTTAGCTTCGATACAAGATCTTTCGCACTTGTTAGATACGGATCCCTTTTATGTTGCTCTGCTAACACCACATGGGCTATTGCTTCTTCTAGAAGTGCAACTTCCACTTCAGCTGCAAGTGCATCTCGAATAACTTTCATACGATTGGCAAGTTCGGTTTTCTTTGGAGAATCTTTTAGCTTGGCTATGCTATCCTTAGCCTCCGTGATGTACGGTTCACGTTTCGTCAGTTCTGCCGATTTTACTTTACTTTCAGCATCTAGAGTCAGTTTTAGTTGTTGAATTCGTTCACTCAGTTCTGTTTTGAGCGGGCCGTCTGATAGCTGATTGATGGCTTTTTCTGCTAAAGTGATATTGTAGCTCGTTTGCATTTTCTCTGCTTGAGCTACTGCATTCATCGCCTTTTGGTTAGCCTCGATTGTCGCAATACCTTCACTTAGCCTTGTTTTCGTGGGGCTTTCAGGTAATTTGGCAACTAGTTCTTTGGCACCTGCGACTTGCTCTTTTGTCGACTGGTCGTTTAACTTTTCGACAGTCTCTTGTGCTTCTTTTAACAACTCTGCACCTTCAGGAGTAACAACGATAGCATTTAACCGTTGTATAAGAGTAGTCTTCTCGGAAACGTTAGGCAATGATTCTACTAACGAACGAGCTACGTCTATATCTGCTTGTATCTTCGAGCCTTCTGCCTTTTTCACAGAAGTCGTTGCTTGGGCGATCTGAGTAGCTATAGCTTTTGCATCGTCAATTGTTTTTTGCACGATATTCAGGCGAACTGTAAGAGCTGTTTTCTCCGTGCCATCTGGCAGACTGTTCACAAGTGAACGAGATGTGTTCACATCTGCTTGAAGTTTGAATTGTTCCGCTTTTTCCACGGAAGTTGTTGCTTCTGCAAGACTCGCATCTATGTCATCTGCCTTCGTAGCCTCTACTTCTTGTTTCGTATTGTCTTTTAGTGTAGATTCCGGCAACTGAGTTACTAGCTCATCTAGTCCTGCAAGTTCACCGCTTGCGATTTTGTCCCAGATGATTTCAAGTAAACCAATGATGTCCAGTACATCCTGTATAGTATGGGCTACTTCTGATCGGTGAGAGTCGTTTAGTAATGACTTTGAATTGTTCAAGATGTCATTTAAAGCTTCACGCATAGCCAAAACATCAGCTTTCGAACCTTCACCAGTGAGCAAGTAAGCTTTCATGTCGACAAGTTCTGCCATCATTTCTTCATAAGAAGCTGTTATTCCATCGATTGTGTCTTGAACAACATTTAATCGTTCGGTCAAAGCTGTTTTCTCTTTGCTATCAGGTAAGGCGTTTACAAGAGAACGAGAAGCATCTAAGTCAGGTTGTAGTTTCGTATTCTCTGATTTTTCGACTGAAGCTATCGCCATGGCAATTAGTTCCTTAAGTTCAGCTTCCCCTCCGAAATCTACTTTGATATCTGCTAGTAATGTTGGTCTATTCTTATTTGCAATGGTCCCGTCACCAAGTTGTCCCATAGCATTATACCCCCATGCATAGACACTACCGTCCGAGGTGATAGCAAGCGAGTAACTATTTCCTGTTTTAACTTCTACCACATTCGACAGGCCAGATACTTTGGTTGGTGCGGTTTTGTTCGATGTTGTTCCGTCACCCAATTCTCCAGACGCATTATAACCCCACGCATAGACACTGCCGTCTGAGGTGATAGCTAACGAGTGCTGCCGTCCAGCTTCGACGGCTATTACCTCTGAAAGTCCGTTTATTTTTGTTGCTGTGTTTTTTTGCGTTGTCGTACCATTTCCCAGCTGTCCATAATTGTTCTCTCCCCACGAATAGACACTTCCATCTGAAGTTAGGGCGAGGGAGAAGTTGTTCCCAGCCTTGACTGAGACGACATCGGAGAGTCCGTTTACTATAGTTGGTGTGCTTCTTGGTGTTGTCTTTCCATCGCCAAGCTGTCCAGTATGATTCCATCCCCACGCATAAACACTACCATTTGACTTGAGGGCGAGGGAGTGAATCACCCCGGCTTCGACGGACACTACATCCGAGAGGTTGCTAATTCTTGTTGGAATACGTTTATTTATTTCAGTCCCATCGCCAAGTTGTCCGTGCACATTATATCCCCACCCATAGACACTTCCATCCGACAAAATAGCGAAGGAGTGCTGGTCTCCAGCTTTTATAGCCACTGCGTTTGATAAACCGTTTATTTTCGTGGGTACAGGGTTGTAGGATGTATTCATTCCGTCGCCTAATTGTCCACTATCATTATTTCCCCATGTATACACGCTGCCATCAGAGGTGATGGCTAAGGAGTGCATACCACGAGCATCAACAGCGACCACATCTGATAATCCATTCACTTTCGTTGGTATGGTTTTGTTGATTTTTGTTCCATCTCCCAACTGCCCTTTCTGGTTATTTCCCCATGAATAAACGCTTCCATCGGATGTGATAGCGAGGGAGTGGTTATACCCACTTACGATGACATCAAAAATTCCTTGTTCAATAGCAGCTTCCGCAACCTGCATATGTGATAATGACAATCCTGTTGGCCCAATTGTCGTCGCAGCTCCAGACAAAAGTAAAGAAGATGCTAAGAACGTCTTGATAAATCTACTAAATAATACATTTCGTGCTCTGTATTGCTTATTTGTTTCTTTTTTCATTTTTTTCCTCCTTGTAGTTTTTTTATTTTATGCACAGCCTAGTTAATAATTACCAAATATAACCAAGTAAGACAAAAAAAAGACCCAATTAAGGGTCTTCTTCAATTAGATTCCTGGAGTGATCAGTAACGCATCTGTAACTGCATCAACTGCAGCATTTGAAGCATCAGTACCAACTGTTACGAATTGACCGATAGCGAATACGCCTAAGCCGATAAGCAATGCTGCTACAATTACTGTTTCAACTGAGATGAACCCAGCTTTTTCACGTAATTTTGACATCATGTTTTTCATGTGTGTTTTCCTCCTATTTTTATTTTTTTTGGAACTTGCTGTTAGCGTGCCGTCACAATGACACCTGCTAGATTAGCATTAGATTCCTGGAGTGATCAGTAACGCATCTGTAACTGCATCAACTGCAGCATTTGAAGCATCTGTACCAACTGTTACGAATTGACCGATAGCGAATACGCCTAAGCCGATAAGCAATGCTGCTACGATAACCGTTTCAACTGAGATGAACCCAGCTTTTTCGCGTAGTTTAGACATCATGTTTTTCATGTGTGTTTTCCTCCTGATTTTATTTTTTTGCGAACTAGCAGTTGGTGTGTCGCCAAAAAAGGCGACTGCCAAACTAGTATTAGATTCCTGGAGTGATTAGCAACGCATCTGTAACTGCATCAACTGCAGCATTTGAAGCGTCTGTACCAACTGTTACGAATTGACCGATAGCGAATACGCCTAAACCGATCAGTAACGCTGCCACGATTACTGTTTCCACTGAGATAAACCCAGCCTTTTCACGCATTTTCTTCATGATTTGTTTCATTCGTTTGTTTCCTCCGATTTCTATTATTTTTGTTTTATTTGTGTCAAGGTGTTGACTGGAATACTCGTAAGCAACCAGTCTAGTGGAATAATTAAATTCCTGGAGTGATCAATAACGCGTCAGTTACGGCATCTACTGCTGCATTAGAAGCATCTGTACCAACTGTTACGAACTGGCTGATAGCGAATACGCCTAAACCAATTAGTAATGCTGCCACGATTACTGTTTCCACCGAAATGAAACCAGCTTTCGCTTTGAGCGATTGGATGATTTTCTTCACGTTTTTTCCCCCTTTAAATTGATAAGCCTTGCGATTCTAGCTTTCGCTGTCTCCGCCAACGCTTTTACGTAACTATCATATGCGGGTCCAAAAAATGTATTCCATTGTATCTAGTTCGCGACTCCAAAAATATGCCGAACTCCCTAGAACATCCATAAAATAAGGAATCCTACTACCATGAATGGGCCAAATGCAATCTTGTCTTTTCTGTTTTTTAATTTACAAGCGATTAAAATAAGCGATAGGAATGCTGCACAAATCATGGTAAACATCATGAATTCCCCAACACTCGAAAGCCCAATCATCAAACCGATAGATGGTGACAGTTTGACATCTCCCATTCCAAAGGCCCCTTTGGCAAAGACATATAATAGTACAAAGATGCCTAATAAGACTATCCCACCAAGGATTAACTCTTTTCCGAAAGCTGACCACAAAGATAAACAGTAGATTCCAGAAAGAACAAATGCGAAAGCTGACAATCTATTCGGGATTAGTTGGTGTTTCCAGTCGATAATGCCAATCATCAATAAATTCGCAACGAAGGGAATAAAAACTAAAACTGCCGGTCGTTGAAATAGCATGTCATAATTTACTTTTAATAGAGGGAACAGCAAAACAGTAAAAATCATAACTCCCACTAGCCACTTCCATGACACCGGATATTCCTTTCTGGTGTTCAGCCATATTCCGAACTCCAGCAGTAAGGTGATTACAATTGCAATTATTAAATACATTGTTTCCATATAGACGGGGACATGCCCCTTCCCTCCTTTTATTTTGGATGTATGCGTTCCGTGATTAGTAATTTTTTCAGTTCGTGTGTAACCTGTCCGATAACTGCAGACTCTTCACGGGTCGAGCCGTCTTCTAATGAAGTGAAAATAGCTTCTACAACAAGCATAGAACCGATTGGTGCGTCCTCTGGGACTGTGAAACTTGCAGAGTTACCAAAGCTCAACGAATGATCCCCTCCGACAAATAGCATTTTTACTTCTGCTGTTTCTTTCTCAGGATTGCTTGGTGAAACGGAAACAGAAACAGAGACATTTCCTCCACTTGCCATATGCAAGTCTGGAGAAGTAACTGGCCAGTCTTGTCTATCATAAATTGCGGGATTCACGACTTTGGATGCAGATAAACTTCCAAATGATAACGAACCAGTATATGTTTTATCCACTTTATCTCTCCACCTAAGACCGAGTCCCTGAGCTGCTCGAACCTCTATGACAGGCGGTAAAAAAATTGGCTTTGTATATGCATGTAGTCCAATAAACACCGATGGGCCTGAAGTTTGGAACTGAACACCTTCTGTTCGCACGGTTCGGCTTGTCTCGGTGGCTCTCTCATTAATAGCAACATCCTGAATAGGCATGCTGTCTAGTTGACCGGTACCCTCACCAAACTCGCTAGCAAGCAAGTTGTTTACTGAAGCTTGAGATTTATTTATATCAAGGACAATTTCTCCTTCTTTCAATTCTTCTTCATCAATTTGCCAGACCCCAGCTTTCGCCATGTTGTCCGCAACCATTTCGATCTTCGACTTAGCTGAATATGATTGTGTTATTTCAATTACTAGAAAAAGAATAATAGGCGTTAATATTGCTGCAAACAACAAAAACGGGACAGTGACATAGCCACCCTCGTTCCGTACTTTCTTAAATTTCATCATTCCACCCCTTTTTTCGTATTTCTCTGGCTATTATAGTGACAAGGCCATTAATCTATGAAAGAAAGTATGTTTAATCAATTGGAATAAAAAAAAGCCGCTCCCATTGTAGGAGCGACCGTTTATCTTATTATTTATTTTTGTTCGTTTTTTTGTTGTTCTCTCTTAAATTTCTCTGCCATTTCCATTAATTCAATCATTTCCGCATATTTTTTTTCACCAAAGTCACAATTTAATAGGTGAATTACAGTTTTTATAAATAAAGACTTCTCTTCCTCATCAATATCACGACCTTTGATGGCTAATGGAGTATTAAATAAAAGAGTTTCTACATTTATCGCAGAGTTTCCTGTTGAACCAGTTTGCTTAATGGATGAATTCCCTTCTGCTAAAGTAACAAAAGCAACTGGATCCTGGTCAAGTGCCATCGCAATCTTCTCCAACATCTCTTTTGAAGGAGTTTTTCGGTCTCCTTTTTCAATTCGATGTATGTATGAAGAGCTAATACCAGATACTTCTTGCATTTGGCGAAGGGAAAGCCCCTTACTTAATCTTAAGTTCTTAATAAGTTCTCCAATTTCTGAGTACTTTGGTTTTTCAATTCGCTTTCGTAACATTCTTGTGATTCTGTAGAATTTAGCTACGTCTTCTTCTGTTAATCCTGTTTTTTTAGAACTACGAGCTTTTTCTATCTCTTCTTCGATCATTTCAATCTTCTCTACAGTTTCAAATCCCATAGTCTCTCGTATTAAATTATCGATTCGAGAAATAGCTACGCGATTGTCTCTTTTAGACGATTCTTCTATAAATTCTAAGTACCAATCTCCAAGTCTTTTTCTTTCTTCTAATAAAATATCCATATATGCCGCAGCCTAAGCTGCTTCACCCCTTTTCTCTAATATTATTTGTTGTTTCTAAAGTTGTGTAACTATTATTTAACTATTATTTAACTCTTATCCTTACTATACCACAAAGATAGTACAAAAGAAACATTTTTGTTCAATATAGTATATATTTTTTATTTTCGTTGACTGTGGTGTACAATGGTGATATACTTAAGTTATAAATATAAGCAGAACGAAAGGGGAAAAATAATATGATTAACAAAGCTGATTCTTACCACTTAACAAGAGGAACTAAATTAATGATTGAGGAAATTGTAAAAGCAGAAACAAGAATAAATCGCTATGAAATTTGCGATCGTCTTGTTCAGAGCGTGATGGAGAAGTATCCCGGTTCAGCTTTAGACTACCAAGTTAAACGCATGAATATCGAAACTACTGGTAAAGTATTACAAGCTATCGATACTTACTTCTTCAAACACCACCGTATCGCATCTTAATCCAATTAATAATCGGAACACTGTATAGTGTTCCTTACATATTACGATAACAAATATACTATAGTCAACAAATAAATATATAGGTATACATCATGCGACCGTTTATGAGCGTACCTTCCTTCCATTCCGCATATAATACAGCGGAATTTTTTTATGGAGGGAAAGCTATGGCAAAACCATTGAATGAATTACTGCAAACACTAAAACAACAAGATGTGGATATTCTGTATATGATTTATCAATACCGGTGTCTATCACTCTTGCAAATAAAAGAACTGAAACAACAAAGACAAACATTAGATGATGCCAAAGCAACAAGGATTACAAAAACATCTTTACGATTGTTGAAAAAAGAAGAGCTTTTAAAAGAAGAAGAGTACCTTGGAGACCGCATTTGTTATTTCCTCACTCCACTCGGAATTGAAATCATACGACACTTTTTCGAGTTGCCCACGAATATCTACGACTCTAAAAGAAAAGTGGTCCGTCGTGGCTACTACTTGGCATCTGAACTCAGCATGTATCCCAAACTCATCAACCATCAAATACATTTGAATCAGTTTGTTATTGAGTATATGGCTACACAACCATCTATTCCATGGAGATATTATGACGAAAAGTATGTCTCGCAATACACAAGTATTCGACCAGATGGAATGATTTCCTTTGCCGACATTGATCTCTTTTTAGAGATGGATATGGGAACGGAATCCCGAAAACAACTGTGCGATAAGTGGGAAAACTATCGTAACTTCTTAAATTCGCAAGAATATGCATTTAGAGAAAAGCGAATCGTGGTATTTTTCATCTGCGAAAATGTGGTTCGTACAAAAGAACGTGTTGCTCTGGTTAAGCACACGATTTATGAACGGCTTTTAGATAAGATGGAAGCGGATTTTGACATAATGGTTGGTTCCAAAGAAGACTTATTGGCATACTTAACCAATGTTCTCATTCCATCCTTCACTAGAAACGACCTGAACGCTCGAAAAATAGAGCATTTCCTTTCCGTAAAACACAAATTTGTAACCTCGGATGGAGACAGATTGTCCAGACTCTTTCCCGATGCGGATTATAGATGGTATATCCGTAAATTAGATGAGGAGCAGAAAATTTTAGTTAAAGAAGGTAGAATACAAGAGTTCTTAGTAGACGATTATGAGGGTGCTCCTGTCAGTATAGTGGCAAAAGTTTCCTATTGGGAAAAGAATACTCTTTACTTCCAGAACCGATTCAAACGGAAGATAGGCTATATTATAGTTGCTGAATCTGAACAGCAAATTAGAGACGATCTACGCATGATTGATATGCACACGCAAGAAAACATATTCTTCACCACAATTCACAGAATGGAACATCTCTCTTTCCACAGAGCTCTTTTTCAGTTTGACTTACTCGGAAATTTGTACTCTTTCGAAAATGCTGGATTAGAACGACGGGTGTTTGAGCCACACACCTTTGAATAACCGAGCCCATTTTGGGCTCTTTTTTGTATTGCATCTAAAAAACAACTTCGACAATGACGAGCACCTTGCTACCTTAAGGACTACTATCCGTAATAATTTATTCATTGCTTTTCATAAAAGGTGTCTTTTCAGTACCTTTATTTTTTTAGGAAGATTATTTTACTTTCGTGCTGTTGGAGGAAATACTATGTAACATTACGGTATATAGGTTATTGGCTCACTATGTCGGAATATTCCGTTTTTATATTATGTTGTTTAGTTATATATAAATTCTAAGTTTTTTTTAATTTTCTATTGTTCAGCAAGACTCTTTGCGATTGCGGGAATAAACTGTGACGTGATTGTATATAGGTTATTGGTTCATTATGTCGGAATATTCAGTCAACAAGTACTCCGTTCGGGATACTTTGTGTTTTTTCTAAAGTATCCCGAATATATATAATGTCATCGTTCTGGTTGCGAGGTATCCAGAGAAGCTAACGTCTAAAATACGAGAGGATATAAAAAGCACTCCGCTATACAGCAGAATGCTCATTACCAGGATTACCTATTCTTTTTTCTCTAATTCCAATAGGAGTGTGCCGTTTTTCCGAAGGGTAATCTGGTAATCTACTAATAGGTTTACTTCGATTCCTTCCTCCATGTACTGCTCAATATATTCCGTCACTTCAAACCAACTGCGAATTTCCTTTTTATTGTTAAGTAAACTTGCCCCTTGACCTTCCTTATTGAAACCTATTACTAATTTGGTCTGTCCTTTATCCGTATCGTAACCAAATCGAATTCCTGTGACCTTTTCTTCTTGAATGTATTCTTTCAAGCTCTTGGAAAGTATTACGGTATAGGCAATTCCTTCGGTTTTCTTGCGTCTGCTCTTAAATCTTATTGTCATATTACTCGTATCTGCTTTGTCTACTAACCATTTCATCTACTAATCACCTCTCCATGATAGATATTTTAGCATAAATATATCCAAAATCGAGAATATTCCTCTATATTTCGACAATTTAGCAATAGATATAAAAAAAAAGAGGCTTTTGGCCTCTCTCATGCTGATTCTTTTTCTTCGTATTCCATTTCATATATCTCTAGCAACTCTTCATACGTAAGCGAGCTATTAGTAGTCGAAATTTTCGTTCCGATAGATAGTTCCTCTGCATATCCAATGATTTGCGATGCAATCGACTCTGCTCTTTCTGCAATTTCATCTTGGTCTGATATTCTGGATGTCTTATCCATCTGAGCAGCAATGCCATTTACTCGGTCATTCGATAGAATATTCTTTTGCTTGATCCGTTTAGCCGCATCCTGAAGAGCTGTTTTCGATTTTTGTGTAACCGAATTTCCTCTTTCAATAGTCGACAACACAGCAGATACCTGTTGGAAACCATCATTCAAACAAGAAGCAATAATTTCGTACATCGTGGTAACCGATTCTCCTTGCATGCCTTGGGCAATTGTTTCTTTGATATCATCCTCAAACATATCCAAATTCTCCATTACTGGAAAAGGTTTAACTTCTAAGTCCATGTAGAAGGATTCTTTGTATTCTTCTCGTGATGGGATTTTCGCAAGAATAGATGTGACGACTATCTCTTGGTCAACCGCGTTCAAGTCGTCTAAACTGGCACGAAGCGACTTTTCAAATTGCTTCATTAAGCTTTCCCATTGAACAACTATTCTGTCTCTCGTTTCAAAATACCGCTTTTTATGTTCCTCAAATTTTCTCAAGAAGGTTTTGTACGTTTCAATCGGCATATATTTATCATCAAATCCAATACATGCACGACGTCTAGCTGTACGAACACTGGATTCTGCATTTCCAAGCTCTTTATCTAGCGTGTCTGGAATAAAATTGATCTTCCCTAGCTTTACATGGTCTGCAAAGAATTTTTGTGTTTCCTCATTTTTATCTGTTAGATTAACCCCGTAAACTTTAGGATTTACTTCGATATGTGAGCGACGGCGTCCCACCGTTTCACTCACTACTAGTCCCGTTTTTTGTATGAATTTAGAAAGGTCTTCCATGCTGCTGATGTGACCTTTCCCCTTCAATTCATCAATCAATTCTTTTGTTTTATCTTTTGAATAGTGCATGCTCATATGGCATCCTCCTTTTTATAGGCGTGTTTCCACGCCTCGAACCCTTTAATTATCAAATGTTTTTAGATAGACTTTCTTTTGGAAGAGTTTCGCAAACTCTTGCCCTTCAGAAGACTTACTGCTCAAATGTTCGAAATGCCCCAGTTGCAAATTAAGGTTCCAGATGATGCCAAACATCACAGCTTCTTTAGATCTTGCTGTATGGAGGTCTCCCCAGTCACTTCTTCCATGAGCAGAACCAATACAATGCTCAAGCAACAACTTTTTCTCAGGTGGCATATCAACTTTTATAAGTTCTTCCAAGACCACTTTCATCGTAAGATAAAGTTCTTCGAAAAATTCGCCTGTTTTAGTCCGTGAAACACGACTGTTTTTAATCTCATACGCAAATGCTTTGCCCACAGGCTCTAGGATGGCAACAGTCTTTAGCAAGTCTCTACTAACTCCATGACCATCTTCGTTTATCACTTCGGATACACTATCGATTAAGCGAAGCAACCGTACAACAGATACAATAATTCCCCCTGTGTACGAAAATCCGCTCATGAGAGTTGCTGGTGAACTGAAATAAAGATTGTTCACATCCGAACGAGATAGCACATTTAACACCAACTGTTTCAGCGAATCATCGGTGATTGCTTGTACATGTTCATTAAGTTGATGTTTCAACTTAATTAATGTATCTTTCTCCAGACCCACCTCTGGCAATTTCTCTATGCGAAACTTTACAATGTCAATATTCTGATGTTCTACTCCAAGAGAAATTTTCCCTTCTATAGATACAAACATACCTTCCTCTAACTGCTCCACATCTTTATAAACTGGATGGTTGTTCCATACAAAAGAAGCAAGCGTTCCGGTAGAATCAGTAAACTGTAAAAACCAGTATTTTTCACTCTTCCGGTTCTCTTTTTCTTCCTTCTTAGTTACATAAGCCTGAATAACACCCAGTTCGTTGTCCGTAGATTCATTAATCTTTTTAACAGCGTTCATAAGAACTCCTCCTTTTTAATTCGGTTACCTTCCTAACTAGACGCAAAGATTGACGTCCCTCCTTTTGATTTAAACTGTTCTATTCTAGTTGTTTTCTTCCTAATTCATTCCGTTTAAATATCGTTCCCCCATTTATTATGATTCGTTCGACCAAAACGAGTAATAATACATAGCCCAAGTGTGTAAAATAAAATTGACAACAGTCAACCAGAATAAAATAAAGTGAGGAAAGAGGTGAAGTAATGCGGATACTGGTAATTGACGATGCTTATGCGATGCGTAACCTCATACAAAGGTGTGTAAAGCAGGCAGGTTACAATATACCGCTAGAGGCCAAGTCTTCGCACGAAGGAATTCAAATTCTGGAAGCAAAGAAACCGGACCTCGTTCTCCTTGATCTGAAGCTAGAAGGAAATGACAGTTTTGAATTTCTAGAGTACATCAGGACACTGAGTAACCCACCGGTTATCTTCGGATTAAATGGTTCTAATCAACCAGAAATATCCGAGCGTGCCATGGAACATGGCGTGAAGTTAGTCGTCCGCAAACCGTTTCAACCTAGATTCTTGACCGATCGGATCGATGAGCTTGCTGAAGAGCTTGCAGAGAAGCCAACAGAGATAGTCTCAACAGAAACAATTGACTCAACTGAAAAAATAAAGGAGCCACAGCTATTCGCTGCGGAGGTACCCCTTGTACAAGATGATGCTGAAGATGACTTTTTTAATCAGAAAGTAACAGTTATGGCTTCTCCAAAAGAAGAGCCCGACAGTATCATTCGAGTGAAATCTGACCGGGATCAATTAGTTTTTGAAAGAGACTACGAACAAATGCCTATTTCGAAAGAACTTGAGCTTCTGCCAGTAAATGAATTGGAACCTGAATCAGAAGTCGATGTTGCACAAGTAGTAAATTTTTTTCATGAAGAGGCAGCAGAAATACAGGAGGATCCTGTTCTAAAGCCAGAAGTTTGGAGACCGCGTATACGCCCTCCCAACAACTCTAGTTTGGAAGAGTCTCCAACATTAACACCATCATCACTAAACCCGGAGTACACAGAGGAAGTGTATTTCATCAATAAAGAGGAAGATGCACAAGAGACCAAAGAGTCCTTCTTCTCCCTCATCAAAAAATTTTTCAATAGAAAACAGGAGGAAATAAAATGAAAAACCAAAAAGCATTCGAAAAAGCGATGGAAGAAAAGAAAGTTATGAAAGGAACTATCAAGTTAGTTCAGTTCGACAAAGAGTTAAACACAGATATCCTAGGTATGGATTTAGACGGTGTGAAAGCTGTTATCGTTCGTGAAGAAGTAGATGTGGATCTTAATTGGCGTTCGCTTGTTAACTTCCTTGGTCGCGAAGTTCACTACACAATTAAGAGCATCGACCTAGAAAACGGTATCGTTTATTGCTCTCGTAAAGAAGCACAACAATTGACGAAAGACGGTGTTGTAAAACGCTTAGAAGAAGGCGAAGTAGCAAACGGTCAAATCATTAATATTCTGAAATACGGAGCATATGTGGAAATTGATGGCGTAACTGGATTACTGAAAAACCAAGATTTCGCAGATGACTACACAGCTATTGGCGATGTGAAGAAAATTGGTGAAAAAATCAACATTCGCCTTCGCAAAGTTTCTGAAAGCGGACGTTTACTGTTCGAAGCGGTGGAAAAGCATAGCAGCCCGACGATCATGGGTATCGATATGTTCGAACGTGACCAAATCGTATTTGGAATGATTCGAAACGTGAAACCTTGGGGAGTATTCGTGCGTATTGCACCAAATTTAGATGCTCTTTGCTCCATTCCTCCAACTGGTGAAATCGAAGAAGGTATGAAAGTATCTTTCCGAATCACTCAAGTAGATGAAGAACAAGGTCGCGTACGCGGAAAAATCTTACGTGTCTTGTCTTAATCCTAAAGAGGGGAGCTTTGCTCTCCTTTTTCTTATACCTAAAATCAGAGAGGAGTCAAACAAGTGAGTTTCTTATTAAAAACAGACAAACACGAAACTATACCAGCAGATCTGCGACAAACATTTGAAAACAAATTTACCTTAAGTGTGGGTCGTAACGAAATTGTCAAAATGAAAAACACAGATGTCATTAAAGACCGTGATCTAGATGTTGCCAAGTTCTTATTTCAAATGACTTTCGCAACGGCTCGACAAATTCATATGGCTTTAGCTGACAAATCATCGAGTGGAAACATTCAAGCTCGTTTAGAAAAACTGGTGAGGTATCGCATTCTAAACAAATTCATGCTTTCTTCTTTTGAAGAGGAAAAGGTTCATCCAGAAGCACAGGAGTTTTATTGCCTTGACTTAGGCGGACGATATCTACTTGCTCATTATTCCAATCAAGATACAACAGATTGGGTATCTACGGTCAATATGAAATCCTCTGAGCTAATTTCCAAGACCTTAGCCGTTACAGAGTTTTACGTCCAGCTAAAACGAAGCATTCCAGAAAAAATCATATCTTTTAAAGCTGAACCCGAATTGCGTATGGGGAAAAAGAATATCGTCCCTTCCTTTGAATTAACACTTGATGTGGGCGGATTACCTAAATGCTTTTTAGGAGAAGTCGTAAGAGAATATGATTTCCCTTCCCAGTTTAGAGATAAAGCTGCGAAACTAGAATCAATATTGGTAACCCGAGCGTGGAAAAAGTATTATTACCAATCGGATACTCCACCAGTATTGTTTGTTCTATGTGATGGAGACAGAACCGCATTCGATGCAGGGAAATTGATACAAGAGACAACAGAGATGCGTTCGTATCGACTTACGACAGATGAACGCATGTCTACCATTCCTCTGTATGAATTGGGAGCATTCCTTCGCTATGAGGCTGAAGAACCTGATGAAAAAAAATTGAGAGAAATCAAAGCAGTTACCTTCCGACCATGAAGAATGATTCGTTTGGTGAAATGTTGCGAACGACTCGTGTGGCAGAGCAGATGACTTTAAAAGAGTTGTCTGTAGCCACAGGACTATCCTCTTCTTACATCTCTCGCATGGAAAGGGACCAACGCACCCCTTCTGTCGAAAGTCTAAGACTAATAGCAGGCTCCCTGCCATTGTCCTTATCTCAACTTTTACAAGCAACGGGCCATGAAATCCCTGATGTACCATTTATAGAGCTTTCGGACATGTTAAAAAAAGAGATGGTGCTTCATGGGAAAAAGGCACCTAAAGATTTAACGGATGCCTTAAAAAAACAATTGAATCGCTATACAAAAAAGGACCTGACATAATGCCGGGTCCTTTTGCTATTGGTAGAAGTTTAGGATCACTAGCGTTACAAACAATCCGAAACCTCCGAGTATTGCCGTAGTGACAAAGAGCACCAGAATATCTTTTAAAACAGCTTGTCTTTCATAAGGATTATCTCCAGTGTTAGACAGCTTCATCATTAACATGATGAATATCAATATGGAAGTTAATAGACCAAAAGCAAGGACGAATGCCAAGAATTTTTGCCAATCCTCATACAAATTAAACCAAGCTTCATCTACATTCTTCGGATCATCATACTGAATCCTGTCTGCTCCTCCTCCTAGACCTATGTCTTCTTGTTGGGCATAAGTCACAGTTGGAGAGACAAACAACAACAACAAACACATGAAAAGGAAAACGCCAACCGCATTCCATTTATTTTTCATTTTTTTACTCCTTTCTACTTATTCGCTGCTCTATCATATGTATTTTGTATGGCTTCGATTCTTCAATATTCGACGCATTGTTTTATTTCTACTGCATAAGATGGTGTAGACGTAAAAAATAGGAAAGTCAAAACTTTGATAAAAAAGGAGCGTTTCATATGAAAGGGAAATTAATCGTTTTAGAATCTGGTGTAGATGGTGCAGGAAAAGAGACGCAAGCGAAATTACTGGAGAAATCACTCATAAATGCGGGCGTTAAAACAAGGAGAATCAGCTTTCCAGCATACGAATCCCCTTCTTCTGCATTAGTACGCATGTATTTGAATGGTTCGTTCGGACTTGATCCAGAAGCTATCAACCCTTATGCTGCTTCTACGTTTTATTCGGTAGACAGATTGGGAAGCTACTTGTCAGATTGGAAAAAGGATTTGGAAGATGGTGTAGTCATTATTCTTGATCGTTATACATCGAGCAATATGATTTACCAAGGTGCTAAGTTGTCGGGAGAGGAACGTCGTACCTATTTATCTTGGTTGGACCACCATGAACATGAGATATGTGGGCTACCAAGACCCGACCTTATGTTGTTTCTTGATGTAGAACCTGAGGTGTCTAAAAAACTTAGAGAAGGACGTACATTAAAAGTTGGAGGAGAACGAGATATTCATGAAGAAAATGATAGTTACATGCGGACTACCTGTTTAGCAGGACGAGAAGCAGCGTCAACATTCGATTGGAAAGTAATCGCATGCGATAACGGAAGCACTATGTACGATATAGATGTTATTCAGCAAAAGATTTATCAAGAAGCGTTGACTTTGTTGCATACCTAACAGAAGGACCTTGCCTAACGGCCGGGTCCTTTGTCAATTTTATTTGACAATATAGGGTCTACCAGTTATGATAAGAACAATAGATAAGATTTATGGGAGGTTTTTGGATGACTAATGAAAAGTCCCCGTTAGTGGAAGGTCAAATATTAGAAGGCATTTGGGAAATAGAAAAACTGGGTTTAGTTTTAGATAAAGAAGAAGATGTAATCGATAATAAAATCATGGATATCCTCGACGACAAACGAATGATATTGTCAACTTTGGCCAAGAAAACAGGGTTGTCCCGACAACTAGTAAATACAATTGTAACTGGCAAGTCGAAACCTGGTATAGACGCTGCACTCAAGATATCGTATGTTTTAGGTGAGCCAGTGGAGAAACTCTTTTCCTTGACTGATTCAGCATGGCTAACTCCTTTGAAATCAGACTCAGACACATCCTTATACTTATCAATGGTCGATAATGAAGTGCTTCCATATCATGAAAGAACTTTACGAATCAAAGCGGACAAAATGGAGTATTTCAATCCAGGGACTAGAAAAAAGTTTACAAAAAAAGAAATAGAACGCTCCATGAAGTCTTATGTGGAAGAGCGAATAGAATCACGACATGAGCAAATTCTTAAAGAACATCCCGGTATGGGGTGGAATCAAGCGAAAAGCGTAGCTGGTAAGCAGCTGAAGCAAGAATTCATGGAAGACTACGAGTTATTATTTAGACAAATTATGATACCAGTAGAAAAGGATTGACGAGGAGTTGAGAAGAAATGGAGAGATTATTGACAGCTATCAAAGATACTCGCTGTATAAAACGAATTCAGAAAAGGACGAAATCTTCTAAAAGTTTTTTTTCTGTATTAGTTCATAATCTCTTGTTCTCTCCTTTAGCATCTAACCGATTAATCCGTCGAATTATCGCCTGGCAACTTGCTTTTTTATTGCTAATCCCCTTCGCTTTCCTAGTTCGGAAGGGAATTGAATGCATCATTCGCCTACTTTTTTAATAGAGTAGGCTTTAATTTTGCCTCTAATTGCGTATGATAGAACGATTTCATACAAAAGGAGGCTGCAATAATGAGATACAACACACATTTAATGGGTGGAGTGGCTACGGCTGCCGCTTTATATGCCATTGCTCCAGAAGCTACAGTGGAAGTGGGACTTGCAATGACTGCAGGTACTTTAATTGGTTCCCTGTTTCCTGATATTGATCATAAAGGAAGCTTTATTGGGAAAAGACTCAAACTTCTGAGCTTTCTTGTTCGGATGACAACTGGACATCGCGGAGCAACCCATGCACCTATTCTACTAGCTGCATTGTCCATTGCCCTACTCTTTGTTGGCAATTTATTTGGATTTGGACAAATGTGGCTATTCGGTATCATCGGGTTCTTCTGTGGAGCGATCAGTCATGTGCTCCTAGATGCCCTCACACCTGCTGGAGTTCCACTGATGTATCCATTTTCAAAAGAATCGACGAATTTTGCGAAAATTAAGACTGGTAGTTTCGGAGAGACATTGTTCGGATTCGCTCTCATGCTCTGTATCGTGGTCGCACTCGGTTCTTATTGGTTGCCAATTTAAAAGGTTCGGAGTCCTTCGGGGCTCTTTTTTTTATGAAAACCCTTGTCCTGCATAGGATAGAACAAGAAAAAAATAATTGGAGAGCTTTTTGGCTCAATATTAGAAAAGGAGTGTTCACATGACTGCTATTTGGAAAAGAAAAAGGACCGAGGATTTATCGAAATTAAAAGCGGATAAAGAATTGGCTCGATTGTCGGACAATGTACTACAGGTGCTTGCATCCCGAGGATTCAGAGATGCACAATCAGCTAAAGCTGTTCTGTACGGAGAATTGTCGGATCTGCACGACCCATCATTATTAAAAGATGCGGATAAAGCTGTGAAGTATTTAATGCAATGGATCAAGGAAGGTCGTGTATTTTTAGTTTATGGTGATTATGACGCTGATGGTGTTACTTCAGCAACTATCATGACTTCTCTATTACGTGGGGCAGGAGCTCGAGTTGATTATTGGGCAAACGATCGTTTTGCTCATGGATACACGATAACCCCTGACAGTATTGATGCGATGCTACTAAAACATCCAGAGACGGAAGTTATAGTGACTGTTGATAATGGAATATCTGGCCATGCAGGAATTGCTCACGCGATGAAACTTGGATTAGAGGTAATTATTACGGATCACCATGATGTAGGAGAGACGATTCCAGAATGTGTTGCGGTCGTAAACCCACATCAAAAAGATTGTCCATACCCATTCAAAGGATTGTGTGGGGCATCCGTAGCTTTTAAGCTCATGCATTTATTGTACTTCCGTATGGGGCTTCCTATTGAGCACGTGTACGACACCTTGGACTTAGTTGCTTTAGGAACTGTGGCGGATGTTATGCCGCAGCTCGATGAGAACCGTATTATGATTCGAAAAGGATTTGAAAAGGCGATGAGAGGAGACCGAAAAGCATTCTCCATACTTCGTGAAGTCTTAGCTCCAAAAACTATTGATGCTCGTAGTGTGTTTGGATTTAGTTATGGGCCGGCCATTAACTCCATTGGTCGTTTGGACGGTGATCCATCCATTGCTATCGAACTGTTTCTAACCGATGACGAGACTCGTATGAAAGAGATTGCCACGTACTTGAAGACGCGTAACGAAGACCGCTCCGCACTCACTCGAGAGCTATGTGAAGTAGCTATCGAAATGGTCGAAAAAGTTGGCGTAAAACATATGAATGTGGTGTATTCACCAGATTTTCACGAAGGTCTTACCGGCCTTATTGCTAGTCGTTTAAAAGAACGATATAATCGACCATTCTTTGTTTTTACGGATGCAAAAGGTAATACATTAAAAGGTTCAGGACGAGGAATTGAAGGATTTCATCTGAAGAGAGCGATGGATAAATGCCCAGAAACACTAGTCGGATACGGCGGACATGCAAAAGCTGCTGGTGCATCCACCACGCTTGCTCTCATAGATTCATTCGCGGAGAAAATGAACAAATTCGCTGAAGAGGAATTGACTGAAGAAGATTTTCAGAAAGTCATTACAGTAGAAATACCGTTAACTCCTGAAGGTTTGACGCTAGACTTTATCGAGGATTTACGTGTTTTAGAGCCATTTGGCGAAGCGTTTCCCCCACCCGTCATCGGACTTATGGCTTTTCAAGTAAGAAGTGAATTCCGAATGGGTAGCGAGAAGCAACATGCGAAGCTAAAAGGAGACAGTCTGGACGTAATCATTTGGAATGATGGCAACTTGTATGATGAACTGGGAAGACCTGCCGTCATAAAAGCAATCGGAAATCCGGATATCAATGATTACATGGGAAAACGATCAGTACAATTTAAAGCAGATGCCGAAAATGTACGGTCTGCAGGTTGATAACAGGAGCAGAAATGCTCCTTTTTTATTTGCTTAATAATTGCGATAAAAAAAATAGACCATTCATAAATGATGGTCTGTCAAACTCTATTCCTCTATTTATTCAATTGCCGAAATATTAATGGTTTTGCCAGATTCTAACATAATTTGGAATGTTTTTTGAGTCAACCATCCATAAGATTCGTTTGTCGTGTTTCTCGTGAATTTCATAGGAACTTCATTGAGCAGATAAATTGCGTCTAATCCTAATTCTAAGTAATTGTTTTGTTCTTTTTCATCAAAATGGAGCTCAATGCCATTACCAATCATTAGCTCTACTACTACAGTTCCTTTGTATAAAGTTTTCATATGGTCCATCACAGTTAAATCCGCTTTAAAACCAGCAGTGTTGACTTCATTAAACATTTTTATTAGTTCCTCATTGTTGTCCTTCTCAAATTGATTTAGTTTTCTTTGTTTTTTCATTTCCTACACTCCTTTTTCTTTTGTTTGTCATCTAAATCAATTATAAATAGTTTCCTTCTGTTAAACGAGTTGCGTTTTGGAATTTCGTGTAATAGTAAACACCTTTTATTAAATATTCTTTGTTAACGTCAAATCGCATTTCTTAACTATGTTAAATGCAACATGTTGATTCTTTGGTTCAGAACCTTGGAAGCCCGGCCAATATGCAACATAACCATTACGGTAAAGCCATTCAATCACTTCAGTTGCTTCTTGATTTGTTGACTTTATGATTCCTATAACTTGATGAAAACCTAACTGTTTAGCAATGCCTTCTAATTCCCCCAAAATGAAAGAACCTGCCCCATTGCCTTGATGTTCTTTGTCGACAGCCACGGATATTTCGAAGTCATCTTCTTCTTTGTGTACCCAGCCAAAACCTATGATTCTTTTATGTTCATCTATAAGTTTCCACCATTCCTGAAAAAGAGTTTCACCGTACTTCAAATCGCCCATATCAAATGTTCCTTCCTTTGCCTCCCCTACTATCCTTTCCTTTTCATGGTCCCATAGGGCGTTTTTTTCATTTATCAATTCCATAAAACCTCTCCGTTCTGTATGGGGTAATTTTATTCACTATTCGCTATCCATATTCATGGCAAACCATAAAAACGACCCACCCTTTTAGGCAGATCGTTTGTTGTTTAATTGTAATACATGTTTGTATCGTCTGTTATGTAGTTAGGTGTTTTGCTGTCGTTTACATACACCTTCACATAAACGTGTTTAAGCGATGGGTTCATATCGGATACTGTTTTCTTTAAAGATTGTACGAATTCATGATAATTTTCCACGGAAATATTCTTTCCATCGGTGTAAGCTTTCACGCTAAGTGTTATGCCTCCATCTTTCGCAGAGTTTTCGTATACATCGTAACGGAAGCGATCTAACTCAAAACCGTGAAGCCCAAGAGCTTTCTTGTTTTTGAAGCCGCTGACCCCGTCTTCCGCTGGTGTAGATGGCTTAACCGGAACAACTGCTCCTGGTTTGCCTCCCTGTGCACGATGCATGAATACAGCGAAATGCTGACGTTCTAGTTTTTCTTGTGGGAGGTACTTTCCGCCGTTTCCAGTGGTAATTCCGTTAGTGTACATAGCCAATACATACTCCTCAGACCAATGGCCCTCAACATCCGAAAGATTCTTTGTTCCTTTTGCTTCTAATTCATAAGCGTTTGTAAGTACTTTAGCCATCTGTCCACGAGTTAATGAATCAGATACTCCGAAAGTGCCATCTCCTTTACCATCTACAATTCCTGCTTGATAAACAGCTTGTATTTCATCATGATATTGGTGATTTGTTGGAACATCTTTAAATGCAACAGCTGCTCTTTCTAACTCAAAGTTTTCTGAACGAGAAAGCATTGCCGCCATTTGGCCACGCGTGATCGAGTCGTTTGGTTTAAATGTGCCATCTGGATATCCGTTAATTACACCTGCGTCTGCCATTTCAACAACAATATCATGCGTCCAAAGTGTACTTGGTACATCTTTAAAGCTTTTTGCTTGTGCACTTGCTGCATTAGGTACGGCTAATGCTAATATGGTTAAGATTCCTACACCTATTTTAGTAGTTCTGTTCTTCATATCTCCAACCTCCAATGTTTGAATTAAATATTTTACACGTTATCTTACTTCTTATTATACACATAGATTCCCATTTTGTCAATTATATTTTACTTATTTCAACTGACTATTTGCTTCTTGATGACATGTTTCGATATAATCATAAATAACTAGTTAGTTTTGGAGGTGTTTGATATGCAAGAAGTTCCAATGATTGTTCGAAAAGATATAGAAGATTATCTGCATGCTAATGTTCCAGCCATGAAGCGTCGTATATATACCCAAGTCATGCGAAACGAATTTCCTGATGAACAAGTGTTGATAGACTTTTTATTAGAAGAACGAATAGGTATACACGATGGCAATGGTTTGGATATGGTTGGGATGAGAAAAACTCATTTTAATAAGCGTCAAATAATGAAACGCGACTGGTATAAGAAATTATTAGCAGAAATAGAGAAGGGTAATAACCCCGTTGCTATGGAGTTTAATACAATGGATGCATTAATTACAGCAAACGATCTAGACTCAGGTTACGTAGGCGTAGAAGATGAAGATGAGTACATAGCAAAGCGAATGGATGCTGTCGAAAAATGGATCGCGGATAAAACGCAACATATTACGGATTATCCATTTTTATTCTATAAGCCTACTCGTTCAGTTAAAAATGCTTTTCTTAATGATTTATCTTTTCTTATTAGCAAATACATATTGGATAAATACGGGCCAACGGGAAACATATATCAGGAAATTGAGCACAATCCAAGTCTTGTAAGTACACCTGCATTCAGTGAGCGTAGCTCCAGTGAAGTTATGATACCTTCAGAAAATCCCGGTCTATTAACAGGCGAATACACCTCATGGAATAAAAATGTTACGATACGCACGCTTGTGGATTTAAAAGATGGCGATGAATTAATGGTGCCTTCTTGGAATCCAGATACGGTTGACATGAAAATTATCCGCCACATTTTAAGACAAAAAACGTCTTCATTCTATTTAGATAGAAAAATTTCCTTCCCAATAGGACCGCTAGTTAAAGACGTTTACGGATCTAGGGCCGGAAGGCATTATGAAGAAGCCCAAAAACGTCTATTTAAAATTAAAATGATGAGTTTTATGATGAAAGTTAGAAGACGTGAGCCAGGTTCTAAAGGGACCGACTTATCTTGGTCGTTCCTCGATTCCGTTTCTATTGATAAAGATGCTCTCATCGCTCAAGTGGTAGTGAATGAAGCAGCATTTGAACAATTGATAAATGAGGATACTATTCGTATTTACCATCGAGAGATTGATAGCTTACGAATTGAGTTTTCGCAATTGTTGGTGCATTTGATGCAAAAAGAAAGACTTCGTATTTATGTAGAAGGAGATAACTCAGAGGGCTATTATGGATTAGTCGATTTCTTCTCCACTCAAATTAGGATTGATGAAAAATCACCCAAAGATGCAATGAACAAAATAGAAGACAGCTTAAAAGAATTTTGTAAGCTAGAAATAATTATTAGTAGTTACACTAGACAAAAAGATGGCTTCTTGGTGAAATTTAAAGAATTCTCCGATGCTGAAGTCGTCGATTATAAGCTCTCTACCTCCAATTCTACTGGAATAGATAATACAGGGACAAAGAATCTTGAGCAGGCATAACATAATTTGACAATATACAACAATAAAACAAACACTTTTGTTCTCTTCCGAACCTAGGTGTTTGTTTTTTTTAACTCTTAATGGATTAAAGAAAGAATACAAAGAAACTTTCTTTACCTTTTTGCGTCACCTAAGCTCTTACTTTAACATTTATTATTATACAAGATAATTTCTTTACTTTTTTGCGTCATTTACTCTGTTTTCTTTGCCTTTTTGCGTCACACAAGACTATTTCTTTGTTTTATTGCGTCACTCCACCTCTTATCTTCACCTTTTTTGCTTCATCCAAGACAGTTTCTTTACTTTTTTGCGTCACTCACTCTGTTTTCTTTACCTTTTTGCGTCACACAAGATATTTTCTTTACTTTTTTGCGTCATTCTAACTGTTTTCTTTACCTTTCTGCGTCAGTCAAAGCGGTTTCTTTACTTTTTTGCGTCACTTTCTTAATTTTCTTTACCTTTCTGCGTCACACAAGATAATTTCTTTACTTTTTTGCGTCACTTTCTTAATTTTCTTTACCTTTCTGCGTCAGTCAAAGCAGTTTCTTTACTTTTTTGCGTCTCCAAGCTAGTTATCTTTACTTTTTTGCGTCTTAAAATGATTTTTCTTTACCTTTTTGCGTCTCAAAGTTAGTTATCTTTACTTTTCTTCGTCACTAAATCCATTTTCTTTACCTTTTTGCGTCACACCTTCTACTTTCTTTACTTTTTTGCGTCAGAGAATAAAAAATATAATTGTTTGAATTCGACAAAAATTGCTAACAAAACTTCTATTTCTTTACTTTTTTGCGTCAGTAAAGACCGTTTCTTTACTTATCTGCGTATAAATGAACTATTTCTTTACCTTTTTGCGTCGGAAATAACTTTTTCTTTACTTTTCTGCGTCAAAAAAAAACTAAAAAAAATTTTCGCACTATGTTATTGTTGACTTTCTATCATTTCTTTACTTTTTTGCGTCACCATAGAAACGTTGATTTATTAAGGTTCCTATGAAAATCTTTACTTTTTTGCGTACGAAATTAAAGCTTTTCTGTATACAAAATTTGTGATATGATGACATCAATCGACAAAAACACAAAAAAAAACCAACCGTGTATCGAGCACGATTGGTCGTCTGGTTGGGAATCTAATCTGAATGTGTTATCGAAAAGAAAAACGGAAGTATCGATAGTTGTTGTGTTGACTTGGACATCAACGCAAACACGCTTCACAAAAAGAAAGATTTACCTATCAAATTCTTCTTTTATTATACCGTTTATCCTTTCCTGACGCAATAGAGAGATTCCCTTCCAAAGCTAGAATTGGAAAGGGGTTTTTAGTCATGAAAATCGTTGAAGTTTCATTACCTACTAATCACATTAAAGCAAAAGAGTTTGCAAGAATCGATCGTTCCTTCTTGCAACGTATCATACATGGTTTTGAAAGACGTGTCCTTTCGGGCGTATCAAAAGAGTGCCGATTTAGCGAAGACAATATACCTGGGATGTCCTTAGAACAACGGACATCTTTTTGCCGTGCTTATAATTGCTCTGAAAATGATCAACATGCATTTTATCGTACGGAAAAAGTATCCTTGACACAGTCCCAAATATTAATGATGGTTGGTTTTCACTTCTTAGATGTGAAGCCAGTACAATTAAGCAGATTTGTTGATCCCGAAATAACGACAAAACCTGCAGCTATTGCAAAAATGAAAGAAGCTAATCCCAACATGTCTGAATCCGAAGCACAAGCTAAAGCTACCTACCTAGAACATTTTTCCGTAGGTTTGATTCGTAATATTCGTACAGTAGAGCTTGCGGACTTTTTCAGCATGGATGTAAGAACGATTACGCGTAATCTGTTAAGATTACAAGATATTGGCTTTATCGAACTTACAAAAGTAGATCGTGGAGTGTGGCAAATTGTTTTGACTACATACTATAGCAAGGAGCAAGGTTATTTAAAAATGAGCAGCGAACATCTAAGCAAATTAAGTTCAATGAAAGATGTTAACGCTCTTCGTTTGTCTTTACGCTTATATGAAACATATGACCGCTATGAACTTGTGAGAAAAAGCAGAAATGAATCACATATCAATGTGCCTTTAGCCGATCTTGTAGCAGATTTGCCAAAATATATACGTAAAAGTAATCGTCTGGTAAACAAGTTGTTTGATAAATCGGATGAGATTTTTACTTTAAGCCGTATATCAAATCATATAGAAGTAGATATCAATGAACGTTTCCATGCAAAAGCTCAAGAGGCTATTGTCTATCAAGAAAACGATTTAGCGATTCAAGCAGTGGTAGAAGAATTATCTTTGCCAGTCTACAAGCAAAGAGACTTCAGCAGCTTGGCTTCTTTATCTATGGAATTTGGTCTAGACTTAACAGAGGGTGCACTTCGTATGTGGTCTTATCGCATGAGAAGAGAAGCTGAGCTAAATGAAGATGAAATTGCTAAACCTATCTCTAATATTGGTGGGTATATCCGTTCGATTATTGTCACCATGTCTATTCATTCCAACTCAGAGCGAGTTGCTTAAGTAATTATTTTTTTAAAAAAATGAATATTTATCCCTGCCTGCATCAACCCTATCGGTGACGGGCTATTTGTCATGGAATTTTTTTTTGGTTTGATTGAATGTACCATTCTTCCTCCCCTATTCATTCTTGTATCACTAAATGAATAACTGAGTATGACCTCCATATACCTATTCCATCTCCTGCTCCAGTTATCTTTATAACCATAGTTATCCACATTCCTAATGTATTCCTTACTCTTAAATGTTATCAAACTCAGTAATTTCAAACAAAAAACCTCATTTTTATATTAATTTCCCACCACTTATCCACATGTGGACAAGTTTCCATGTTTTAGGTGCATAAAACTTTCTTTTTCTTCCCTTTAATTTACCACTTAATACCGGAATCTTACCTCAACCGCCATTAATTTATCCGATAGCTACTCCTCTTTATCCAAAGTGTTGCTGTTTTTTTACCAAGTGAGCAGTCTGTTTTACCAAAATACATACTATCGACAATCAAATTTTGTCAATCCCTTTCGTATCAAGGCTTTCAATTGTATTTCAGTCTCTCTAATATCTGTTTTAATTTTTAATTTAATCTTTAAATTAATACTTGAATAATATATGTCTTTAAATGCTCTCGAGAAAAAGACAATAATATTATTATTTTCATTAGTAGTGTCAATCTAAGCGAATAGATTCTCTCAACTGCAATATAATACAAAAACGCAAAAAAGGGAGAGGTCGCATTTGAGCAAGAAGATATTCGTATTAGACACAAGTATTCCTGTTTATGATTTCGAGTGTTTAAGCCAATTTGGAGAGAACACGGTCATCCTACCTGCTATTCTTATTGAAGAAATTAATAAACTCAAAGATGAACATTCTGACCGGGGTTACGCAGCGTCTCAATTTACGAAAATTCTAGAAAATCTTTCGAAATCTGGCTCATTAGAAGAAGGTGTTCAATATGGGAAAACCCTCGTAAAAGTGAGTAATCACCAAAACATAGAACGTCTAAAAAGCTGGTTCTCTTACAATGAAAATGACTATAAAATCATTTCCTGTGCGATGCATCATGAAGGAACACTCGTAAGTCGAGACAGAATGCTTCGTGTCATGGCGAGTATGTTCGTAACCGCAGAGGACTACCATGCCGACATTATTAAAACGAAAGAGTTGTACAAAGGCTACCGATACATTGCGGTCCCTGAGCCTATGATTGGGCATCTTTTCACAAGTGGTCTAGCGAATGCCTATGAATTGTATCCAAATGAGTTTGCTATTTTAGTAAACGAATCAAATCCTGCACATACAGCTATTGGAGTGATGAAAGGAAACAGAATCCTTCCTTTAGATAGAATGCTACAAGCACTCTTAAAAGAGTCTGGACTTAAACTCCGAATTGAACCACTGAATTTGGAACAGAAAATGTATCTTTATTTACTTCTGGATCCTGACATATTGGCAGTAAGTGCCATGGGCCCAAGCGGCAAAGGGAAAACACTACAAGCGGTAGATGTCGGTTTAGCGAGTGTAGAAGGTGGTAAAAAACATCAATTACTTTACACTAAGTCCATTATTCCTACTGACAAAAAAGAAGATTTAGGCTTCTTCCCAGGTGATATGAATGAGAAAATTGCTAACCATATCAAACCTCTTTATAACTCAATTGAGCATCTCTATAAAAAAGAGTTGCGTAGCAAAGGGTTGATGCTTGCCGATAAAATATTATCTATGCGAGAAAAAGAAATTATAGATGCACTTCCTCTCGCTTTATTGAGAGGCACGAGTATAGATGAAAGGTTCATTATATTAGATGAGGGTCAAAACACTTCTAATCGAATGATGAAAACTTTCTTAACAAGACCCACGGATGCCTCAAAGTCTATTGTAATGGGTGATATTGAACAAATTGACGACCCACATTTAACCAAGCACAATAATGGGTTATCCAATATGATTGAACGAGGAAAAACCGAAGATTACATCGGGCATATTACGATGGATATTTCTCCGGACTCACGTAGAGGAAAAGTGGCAACCTTTGGTTCGACGAAGATGTAACAATCTACAAGATTACTAACAGAAAGGAGGAAAACAAATGCGACACAAAGATTTAAAAAGCCTATGGAGAAGATGGATGATTGCTGGGTTCGCAGTAATGATGGTTATTTCCCCCGTCACGGCATCTGCAAATACAGGAGATGCAGTTTCTTCAGAAAAAACTTCCCTATCGGCTGAGAACAACCTAGAGGGCATTGAGGACATCTTAGATAAACTTGAAGAAGCTACCGATACGTTCGAAGGGGAAATCCCGAAAAAGGACGATTCAACAAATGTCCTAGTTCCTGAAGAAGAAGAAGAAGAAGAGTTACCGTCTCCAGAAATCATAGCTCCTATTGTAGATGACGAAAACAATGACAAAGAGAATGTAGAGGAGGAAGAAATAGAACCAAAACCAGATCCTTCTGCAGATTTTGTACCCATCGTTTTCTCAAAGTATGATGAGTACATTAAACACATTCAATTAATGAAGGAAGCATTTCTTGCAAACCCTAATCAAGAAACAGGTCTAGCATATGTGGAAGCTGTACATTCCCTTCCGACTGTAAAAGGAAATGATCCAAAAGTTATCAATCAAATAGACTTACCGAAAGACATGATGGTTCAGTTTAAACAATTGAGTGGAGAAGCATATGATGTTGTAATCGAAAGATACGCTATGTTAATCCTTGCTCGCTTCGAGAATAAAGAGGATTTAAATGATGCAACTCTCGTCAAAGAAGCCATCTCAATGATTAAAGACAAAGCTGTTCAGGCAGCACTAATGAAACGATATACAAACTTAATCGGAGAATTCGAAATCATTGGTCCTGGTCATGGTAATCATGGAGACAAGCCTGTAGATGCTGTACCAGACGACTACGATGTCATTGACAACGGAAAGGACCCAAATGTTGGAGAAACGATTGGAGGCGGTTCAGGAGGCTCTAATGGGGGTAAATTGCCACCAGGTGCTATTAAGAATCCAGATGGTACTGTAACCTTCCCTTCTCTTGGAGGCGGAAGCACGCGTGTGGAAAGTAAGTACAAAATGGAAGGTAACCGTTGTGTGAAGATTGATAAGCATTACAAAGGTAAGAAGTTGATTAAGACAATCACTTCTAAACCGAAAGACGGCGAGAAAGGCTTATGTTGGAGCGGTGAAGGAACTGAGAGATTCTCTGGTTCTAAATCCAAACCTGCAAATGTGTATAACCCTTACGATGCAAAAGAGCGTTTGGAACAGTACAAAAAAGAACGTGCGTTGATTGAGAAAGAAAGAGAAAAGCTCGCTCTCGAAAACAACGAAATTTTATATACGTTCAACCGCTTTGCAGAAATCCCTTATTATAACGCAACCGGCGTGAAGGTGAAGGATCTCAATGCAATTACGTATGATGAAGCACATGACATATTTAAAGCAATGAGCGTAGATGGAAACGGTCAGTTTGTGGAAGAAGAAGCAAGAGGACTAGCCTTAGTACAAGGTCAAGTCATCTCCATTGAACAAGCTAAATTCCCAATGAGTTTTGTGCAGTTAGAAGAACAGTTCTTGAACACGACATTTGACCTTCGAACAGGAATAGAGGAAAAAGAAAGTGGTCATGGAATGCTTGTTATACATGCTAGTGAGGTAGAAACGGATAGCATCAATATCAAAGGTAAACTCGTCCAGTTCGACCAGCCAATTGTAGTGAAGCGTGAAATTGCCCTAATGCCAGCTGAGCAAGTTGCAACATCTCTAGGTGGAACATTTGTGGAAGTAGACAATGGTTTCTATGTCGATATTGATGGCATGAGAATTGAGTATCAAGACGGTCAAGCGTTTGCATTATATAGAGGACAAAAGATCGAGTTGTACTCTGGGCCATATCAAGATGAAAATGGCGTGTGGATGGCACCAATCAACGCTTTAATAAAAGCCGGTGATCACCTGATGAGATTTGAAAATGGAAAGGCAACAATCGAACGCAGATAAATAGTAACCGGAAGAGCAAGCAATTGTATATGGTGATCTACCTAACCTTTACTTGCTTATCTTGTTACATTATGAAAATGTACACTACTAATTAATTTAGTAACGTACATTTTTTTATTTTGTTGGCTGTGTTATAGATTTTTTTGATTAATATCGTTTTTTTAAATTTGGAAATTTATTATTGTAAATTTTGTTCCAAATTTTCAAGGCACTTGGGTAACAATTATTAATCGAAGGTACTCTACAACTCGAAAACATTTCGCCAAAGACTTCATGTATCACTACCGCTAATTTTTCAACAGATATAGTTGGTAAAAGTGATACAATGCGACGTATTTCTGGTTCATATTCATCCTCAGATGTGTAAGGTAAAAGGTACATAGGGTCCCAATCATTAATTACTTCTTTTACAATTTGGTAGTGGTTCATATTATCACTCTTTCAAAATGTATTTTTAGTGATTTATGTTACGCCCTTTATTAACTAAACCTGTCTCTAACTCAGCATAATCGACACCAATTAGTACCTCTATTTTTTTCCAGAAAACAGCAACTTATAGTTCAAACAGAAAAAGGCTCAACTCCTTCTTGAAGTAAAGCACCAGTTTGTATATAAGGAATCTAATGTAGAATGTTACTTTCGTAAGTATGTTAGTTGGAACAAGAACAGATACCGCTTATTAAGCAAGTCCGTCCGTTTGTTGAACTCATTAAAATAGCTTTTACAATAACTGCATAAGATTAGAAATCACAAAATAAGTTAAGAGACCTGCTATAAAGTACAAAATATTTTTCTTCATAAGTTCGATTCTCCTTTCTCAACTTAGCTCACTTGTTGAACACAAGTTAAGCAAACCCATAAACTAAGCACCCGATAGTACAAGAAGACTTTTTGATAAATCCACTACTCAAGTTTAAAATTCATTATGCTTCTTCCCTCAACCAATTTTCCATCTTTCCATATGAATTCGAAAGCATATTGATTTCCAATCATTTCTTCATCAACTGCAATTGTTAAAGGTGTATTTTCAGGAGACTTTTGTTTTCTACTCACTTCTTTTGAATCATATTCATCGCTATTATCTACGTGTATTAAATGAATTTCTGTTGGTTGCGGTTTTAATGTACTCCAATCAATTTGAATTTTATCACCAACTTCAACATCTCCGCTATGGATGCTAGGGTAGTTGTAATGAATGAATTCATCACAGTTATTCCAACATACTTCTCCATACGAGAAATCAAACAGATATTTCATTTTCCCCTCAGAAGACAAAAGGGAAATTTCAGGTGTAACAAGATCCTTAAAAGCTGGAAGGAATTTTTCTTCATTTCCAACAGTACTTTTTTCAGTCTGTATTTTTTTAGTATTCTCTTTAGATACTCGAGTTGGATCTTCCTTCTTTTGAGACTCTTGGATATCATTGTTACACGCGATTAAAACTACTGATAATAACAGAAAAATTAATAGTAATGCTAGTTTTTTCATTTCGCACCCCTTCATGAAGTAAAGCACCCGTTAGTGGAAAATGTATTCTCTTTTATTACAATTTAAATCTAAGAAAACAACAACTTGATTATCCACTTCCCCACCAACACAAATGGATAAAGCATTGCACCTACTAAGTCAACAAATAAATCAGCCCTATCCCACGTTTTTTGTCTTTCATTATATCTCTTTCATATCGAGTTGCTTCATCCTCATTTGTGAATCTCTTATCGCCAACATGATAAAATACATCATTCTCATTCTTCTGATTTTCCATTTGATTCCCCCCTTATTTTTGATAAAATACTTATTTATTAGAATACGTTTAAGTCGAATCGAGGTTCCACTTTTAAATAAATATTCTACTTGTTTGTTAAAACTAACCTGCTGCTTTAGTTCAATAAGAAAAAGGCTTTACTCCTTCTTTAAGTAAAGCACCCGTTAGTTGAAGAAGAAACTCAGTACTGGCGGTAAGAATAAAAGACTAATTGCAGTGAAAATAAGTATTTTAGAAATCAATTTCGGTAGTTTTTCTCTATCTTTTCCTTTATTCATTCCGCTAAATTGCAATTTGTTTTTATATAGCACCAAAAACAGAATAAGAATAGAGACATAAGGCATTCCACCATATCTTTCATCAATATCAATGCCAATCTCTAAATATATACTTCCCCAAAGAATTACCCATATGATACTAACAAATACGAATATAACTAAAATTAGTGTTGACTCTAGAAAGATTTTCATTGCACTCTCCTAATTTATATCTAATTAGTTTTACCCTTTATTTCACTAACCTACCCTTTTAGTTCAATAAGAAAAAAGGCTTACCCGTAAAGCCCCGTTAGCTGAATATGAAAAACTATATATTTATTTTAGCTATGCACTTTATTTTGATTTCTATCAATCAATCGTTGTATCACTAAAAAGACTAGCGTAATGTAAAGGGGAATCGAAATAAGATAAATCATCACATTCAATATAGTCAAATCCCTAATCATTGAATACTCTCCCCATTCTAAAAGAACACGCCATAACAGACCAATGGAGTTAAATAAAAATGCATAGAAAATCATCACTAGAGGACGTTTTTCATATAGACCAAATAACATGTAAGCAATATAAAAATAGACAACGAGCATTCCTATATATATTGGGATAAATTGGACAAATTTTATTGGAAATAATAGCCCGCCAAGCAATACCATCCAAATTAAAGTAAACGTAAATATCTTTTTTCTATTTCTATTTATCCGTTCAAAATCTATTGTATTCACTTTCTCCACCCCATTTTAAGTATGAATATTTCATTTATTGAACTAAACTGTTACGTTTGGGCAAGAAAAAAGTGCCACCCCCAGACTTGAAGTAAAGCACCCCTATTGTTCTATAATTTACATATATTAACTTATTCAACACAATCTCAAAAAAACCTTCTTCTTAAACTAAACTGCTACTTTAGTTTAATAAGAATAAAGTTTCTATACCAATTACTACTGAATGAATAAATAAGATAGCCATAACAACCCATAAAGTATATTTAGAAAAATACTTAAGTCTATTATTTTCAAATGTTTTATTTAGCAAGTAAAAAAAGCCGATTACCCAAATACCATTTTGAAAAAAAGTAGAAATTATGATTTCTGACGTCGTAAAGAACCTTAAAATATAAAATGAGTCCAATGAAATCCCTCCCATATCTGATAATATATTACCACAATTAACCAATGTGTTTCTTAAACTAACTTGCTTCGTTAGTTCAATAAAAAAATGGCTTTACTCCTTCTTGAAGTAAAGCACCCGTTAGTTCAATACGTACCACAAAGGAAAAGCTATTAAAACCAGTATAATCACACTTTTGATTTTATTCTTATTCCACAGATTTATTGCTGATAAGAATCCTCCTAAAGCAAAAAAACCAATCCCAATTAACTCCATGATCCTAATGGCGAATAAAGACCCTAAATGTGCAAAGAAAGTACCCATTACAATAAACCCAATTGTTAAAATAAAACGGCATGACCTAAAATCATTGATTGCTGATTTTTTATCATCAGTATTCATTTTAAAATAACGTCTAACAACCATAAAAGCTGGTAATCCCCAAATAATTATAAACGGAATCAGAGAATCAGTATCCATATTAAATATCCATGCCTCCTTTCCACAGTTAGGTAAATTACTCTTCAACGAAACTGCGGCATTAGGTTCAATAAGAAAAAAGGCTTTACTCCTTCTTGAAGTAAAGCACCCGTTAGTTTAGTAAGAAAACAGATAGATATAAGCAATTAGTACGGAAATCCCTATTAATATCATAGTAAAACACTTAAAGGTATTTTCCTCTCCTTTTATCAGACCTACTACCCAAATTACAAACCAACCAAATAGTGCCAAAGCGATTCCCAAATCACGTAAGACTTTTATGTCAGATGCTGCAACAGAGCCTGTAAGATATACAAGCACACCAATAAAACTAGGTGTAATACCTAAAATAGATAAAGGATTTCTCCACTCTTTTATAAGCTCTATCTGTTTCTCTTTCTCCATTTTTCTGAAGGAATTCCAAGAACCCAGACTAGGTATTGTCCATATAAGCACTATATATATAACTTGAATTAGACTCAATCCATCACCTTTCCTGTCGCCTCGAATTTCATACACAAAATGCCAGATTGTTGAACACGTGTTAAACAACACTTTTCAACTAATCTACTCCTTTACTTTAATACGTTTGAAGTAAATAGAAGTTCCAATATTAAACAAATTTAACATTATGATTTTTCGAAAATGCATTTTGCTTATTCATCTAAACTGCGACTTTAGTTTAAGTGAATACTTTCACAAACTATGAAATTCAAACATCCTCTATATCCTCCCATAAATAGATTTCGATTACCTCGATTGCTTTGTCTGATTGGCATTCTTTATTGAGTTAGAGTATACCTCTTTATCTCTATCTGCTTTTCTTCTGTTGCGTACATGTACCGATGCTGTTTGGGAATTAACCTTTCGGAGTTCCATATGTTCTTTGACTTCGTAATAATAATCACCTATCTTCATAAATCGGTCTTGATAATATTGAAAGAAAAGATAGGTTATATAAAGGAAGAGAGCTATTAGGAATCCTAAGGGGTTATTCAGTTTTTCTGCCCAAATCATGTCTATTTCTTTAGGAGTAGCAGGAGTAGCTGATTCGATTGATAAAAGTAAAAAGGCGTATCCTCCTATTCGAAGAAAAGCACCTAGTACTAATATGTCTCGAAAAAGATAGATATTCTTTAAGAAATTAAGATTGTAACTTTCCCTGAAAAAGGCTGTTGTGATAGAAAACTTTGCCAATGGAATAAATAGGACTCGATGGACGATAGCGAAAATCATGAATCCTATGTCCAAGCTGACAAAAATCGGCAAGTATTCAAAACCTAATACTCCGAAGGCAAACCAAAATATATGTGTAACAAGAATAAGCATTACTATTGAAAAACTAGTTTTTGTCTGTTTCCACGTTGGATAATTATTTCTCAACGTACTTTTCATTGTATTTCGTGTCATTTTTTATCGCGGGAGAAACGTATATGCTTCACTCGCTTTCCACCTCACTATATTATGTTTTTGTATAAACAAAACAGGCGACAGAATACTCTGACGCCCTCTTCTACTAATTATACTATTTGATTTGCTTCCAGTTTGCATCGTACTTCACGCCTGCTTTACCAATCATTACAGTGGTTTGTCCACCTGTATCCCAAACTTCTACGGACCGATTTCCTATTTTAAATGGTTTGTCCCATTTGGTTTTGTCGCCTTTAATTTTCCCCGCTTCCACCACATTGTATAGTTCAGGCACACCATAGAATGTTAAAGTTTCTTTTAAAATGTACGGAATCTTATTTTCGTTAGATGCTTTTGTGTTGTATTTAAATGATGGAATCGTAATTGAAACTTCAAAATCTTGAGATGATTTCTTTGTTAGGAAAATTCCGAAATTATAATTACCATCTATATCAAACGATGCAGAAGAAGAAGATACTTCTGAATAACCAAGTTTCTTTTCAAGAGTTAGAGCATCTTTTTCTATGTTTTTACTTGTACGAGTATCTCCGATGCTTGGGGCTACCCAATTGCTAGGGTATGGGAATCGACTGTCTTGCTTAACTCCTGCTAATGCGGGCTTAGGAGCTTCTGTCTTTGGAGGAGTCACATTGGTTGCTTGTCCTGTTTTCACTGGCTTAGACCCTACATAGACATCCCAACCTCCGTCAGATCGTTTAGTAGCCTCTACTGCAATATCTAATACATCTGTAAAAGACTTATGAGGAACTAAGAAATGATTATTGGATAAGTAAGGTCCTTTTTGAACCGGTACTTTGATACTAGAAATAACTTTTGTCTCATAAGGAAGAATCGTATTCATCGAAGAACCCTTTAAGATAACTGAACTTCCAATACGGTACAGATATTGTTCATTGGCTTTGTCAAAAACCATTACATTGTTTGAGTCTATTTTTTCCACTTTCAATCCAAGAGCTTTTGCTGTACTCACAAGTGGAATGTAAACCGATTTGTATTCTGCATTGTAATTCATTAAAGAGACATCTGCTCCACTAAGCTGCTTGCCGTTTACGAATAAGCGATTAGCTTCGCTAGCTTTATCCTCCGGTGTTATTTGTGCAATTGTTACGATCAATAATAGAGCCATTATTCCTATAAGCCATTTCTTCATGTTCATATTCCCCTCTCTTATCTTTATCTGTTACTAATAGTATAGCATAAAAATGGTTATTTGTCAAATATTATTTACAGAAAACAAAAAGCCTCCGGAGAGGCTCTTGTTATTAATGCGTGATATGTGTGTTCATATCGTCAACATTATCTGCTGTCACTTCAATGGTTACTGTCGCGTAATCACACAGCATTAAGGACGTTGCAGGTTTCTGTGTCGACCCATACCATTCAGGTGTATCGAAACGCATCTGATAAGTGCCAGTCTTCACATTTTTATCTATCAACATCTCATGAACATTCACACCCGCCGTTTTCACAAGCGGCATATAGAATGTTTTAGTATTGTTATCCAGTCCACCAGTAGATTCTGAAACACCTAGTATTACGGTTGCTTTTCCTCCTGCCACTTTACTAAACGGATGCTCCATGAACATCTGAGAAGGACTAGCTTGAAGGCCATGATCCGGATTAACAGTTCTCAAGTCATACACGTAGCTATGGCTTACACCATTTGATAACGTGAAGCTTGTAGAATAAGACCATGATTCTGGTCTGTTTGATAACAAATTGGAGCGATACTCAGCAAACACTTTCATTTCAAAGCCATATCCTGCTTGTACTTTCGCAGTCCCGTTTTTAACATCTTTCCAACCACCAACAGTTTCTTTGCTTCTGATTAGAATCTTCGAGAGATTATAGCTTTCAAAGTGATCACGAATGTCCAAAAATGTGTTTGTGTAGGTAGTTTTTATGCCCATGTCTGGGTAGTACTCATAAACTGGACGTTCACAATCGTAAGGAGAAGGGATGTAGGTCCCGCTTTTTGAATCGTATTCGTACTCGTAGCAAGTAGCTGCTTCGTATCCGACGATTCGGCTATTCTGGAATTCGTATGCTTCACCTTTCCAGTCATAGATTGTATATTTAGTCGTCCATTCATTTAACGTGTGTCTCATATCGCAACGCTTGATAGCGTCGTTCTTAGTGACTTTCAGATATCCTTCAGCAATGTTGTCATTGTATGGATTTGTTAATCCTGGAACATACTCAACCGGATTTCTCGGTGCCGGGTTCGCTTCTACACTAAAGGTATGTGTACCTTGCGTATATGTTCTGGAAGGAACGCTGAAACTCAACTGCACTTTTTGATTTGGTGGTAAAGTTGCATTGAATTGACCAATCACACTATTACCAAGCTTCACTGTATACAAGACATTGTACGATTTAGTGGAGTTTGTTTCTAATTGTGATTTGAACGAAAGCTGAACAGATTCGCTTGCAGAAGTATTTCCATCTACAGGCATCCGAATCGCATTTGGACTGACTTCTAGGTCGTAAGCGGAGATGTTGAGTAATCCTCTCCATTCCTTCGAATATGGTCCATCGTTCGTATAGTCTGTCGATTGTTTGAGTACTCTGTGTTTATTAGCAATCTGCCATGTTACCTTCATGTATGGCTGAGTTGGTGTGTAATCCATCTCGACAATGGCTATATCCCCTTGTTTTTTCAATACAGTCTTGGTAGCAATTTGCTCGAGGTTTAACGTGCGTACCCCGTCTGTTAAGCTGAGGTCTAGAGATGCAAATGGATTTAGTGGGTTGTTCGAGCCAACCTCTTTTTCTCCGAATGCTTTGTTTATATAGAAGCGTAACTTATACGTTTCTCCAGCTACTACATCGTCCACTTTCTTCCCGCCTTGTAGCAAGTCTACATTGACGCTGACCCCAATATCGTCTGTTTGAACAGGCATGATAAATTCTACTTCATCATCACTTGTATCAAAGTTGTCTCCGATAATATAGTGAGCAAGTGGAATCGTCGCCCGAAACTTCATAAACTCTCCAGCTGTTTCTGGGACTTTGACAATCCAAGAAGAAGCCTCTCCTCCGTCTGATACCATTTTGTCATACTTCGCTGCATGACCATAACCGATCTTATCGCTATCCGATCTCGCTGCACCCTTTTGAGCCATTGCAGAGTTCGCTTGCATGTCGAACACGTTAGGAATCGCAACCTTGTTATCATAAGAATAATAGGTGTTTAGTCCAAGTGGTGTGAACATAGTAGACTTGCCTACTAGTCCTGTTTCCGTCATGTTCTTCACGGATGCTTCAATACGGTATTCACTTCCTGCTTTCACTGCTTTTTTATGCTTCGTAAATTTACTTGTAAGATTTTTGTTGTCTGTTGCGTTTCTAGTGAATGAAGCAACTAGTTCTCCAGTTTCATTATCAAACACCTTATAGCTTGTCAGACGTAAGTTTGCCATTTTAGGGCTTGAAAACTCTAAATTGATGTAATAAATCTTTTTACCATACTGATGGAAACCAACTACAATTCCTGTAGACCAGTCTGGATTATTTTGTAGGTTGAAAATTTCAGACCAGTATTTCGCATCTTCATCTAATGTTTTTCCAGTTCTACGGAAATTAGGGTTGTTCGTGAAGAAATACTTTTTAAACCATGCAATTTTTTGGCTTTCATTCGAATCGTAATGAGAAGCTTTAGCCATTTCATGACTCTTCGTTGCGTCATTGGTGCTTGGATCTACAATCCAATTTCTATCACTATAATCGCTATCAGCCGGGGGTGGATAATCGGCAGGGAAATAAGGATTATGAACAGAATTTCCTTCTGCCGAATACCCAAGATATCTCCATTCATAGTTCTTTCCTACATAGTTGTAGGTTGTTCCACCTTTGTTGTAAGCAACCCCTATTTGTGTTGTACCAGTGTTATCTCCTTGATACACTCCTGGTTTTCCAAGTTTGGGTTCTTGTCTTCCTTTTTTCAAATTCCAACTGAAATTCTTATTTACGAAATAGGCATTGGAATCATCGCCATATTCATTTGTTCGGTTTTCTACTATTTGCCATCTATCTTTATCCTGATTGCTAGGGCTCATTGCCTCTGGTGGCACAGGTGAATACCAACTAAATATACTACGATGTATTTCCAGATAGAATAGTTTGCTACTTGGATAGGATGAATGCCCATTAAAGGAAATTGCAAAAGGTGGCAAATTCGATGGCCTTGTAACAGTGACTGTGCCGTCTTTTCCTGTCCAGTGTTTGGTGGTTCCCGCTGCTGCTGCTGGTGTTACTTGGAAAAACGCTGTAATGACCATTAGTGCCATGAATAACCATAGAACTCTACCCGCGAGCTTTTTCATATACATTTTAATCTTCCTCCTTTACTTATAACTGTTTACTTCTGTTATATGCAGAGGAGGAGTGTTTAATAGAAAAAACTGCGTCGAATGGAAAAAAGACCTTGGATAGTAAAACTAGTCCAGGTCTTCAGGTAAATTATTATCGATAATATCGAATGCGGCTCGTATAGCGTAATTGATAAAGTCACTGCGTTGCCTAGATAACCCAAGCCAATCATCTAGTCGATGCTTGAGGTCCGCATCTAATTTTAAGCTTGTAGAAATACGCCTTTTAGGTACTTTCGGTTCGAAATTCCTAAGTTTATCAAAGGTGTGTATACCCTCTTGGGTTATAGTAGCAAAATTTTCAGGGTTGAAGAAAGATTCTGATGCAAATTGCGTTGCTCTACCTTTTGTTGATTCTTTTGCTTCTATTTCATTAATAACCTTATGTTTTTCCATGGTTATGCTCAAACCCCCACCGTCTCCTTCTGTACGACCCGTGTTTTTAATTCTTCATAGAAGTCTTCAAAAGGCTTCACCGCTTCATTAAGTTCTTTATTCTCCATAAAACCATAGATCGGGATTCGACCAACTTTTGCTTTACGGGTAATAATGGTTTTGAATACAGCGTTGGGATATTCTTCTCTGATTTTCTCATTGAAGTATTTAGAGTCCCCGCGTCTTACGTCATTCAGTGTCCGCAGAATTCCCACCATTTCTACATTCCAAGGACTTGTCTGTCTCGCCATGTCTATCGTTAGAAAGAAATTCTCAATAGCGGAGTGACAAAATTTGGAGCTCTCGTACATCGTGATAACGTAATCGCTTGCATAGAGTGCATTCGTTGTCTGCTCAGACAGTGCTGGGGGTGTATCTATCAATATATAGTCGTAGTGATCACGCACCTTGGATAATACCGTGTCTAAGTGTGCAAAGGGAGAACCTGTTGGTCTTTTTGTTTGAACCACGCGTTTTTCATGGGAGAAGTCGGTGTATTTCCCTGTGTATAACCATCTCGATAATAAAGAAAGGAAGTTGTTCGCTGGTAACAAATGCAATTTCTCATCTATAATCCGTATTTTGTTTCCTAGATCCTTATGGACAATAGCTTCGTATACGGAGCTGCCAATAAACTCATTAGCTTCAACTCCACTTAACATCTCACTGACATTTCCCTGCATATCCATATCTACAACCAGTACCTTTTTTCCTTCTCTAGCCATCAAGTATGCCAAAATACCAGTGGTGGTAGTTTTGGATACTCCGCCTTTTTGAAGACCAAGCGTAATAACAATACCCATTGCGAAATTCACTCCTTCTTTCGAATTTCACCAAATATATCACGCCTAATTACTGTAATTCAATATAATTCCTTCCTCAAATACCGACAGACCATGTCGCACCATGCCACTAGTTGACTGGTTGTGACAGATGCCAACGAAAATAGACCGGAATCTATTAAGATGCCGGTCGGGTTATACAATATTTCCCAAATACTCGGAAAGGATATGGTTGATTGTGCAGAATGATTAGGGATACTCTCTATCAGACACTTCTATATTTATTTTGAGATGCTGAGATATTATCTAGTATCCCCTGCTTGGTGACTGAAAAATCCGCTTTGCTCGTATCTATGAGCGGCCCGATTAAGTATATGTTCTATATATAATCTTAAAAGATGTTATTAGGCATCACTGGATGATTATTCCATACTCGGAGATCATTCTAATCTAGACTCGAAAGTATAGAGATATAGGTGCGTATGGCATCTCCTATAGAAATTCTAAGGTTAAACAATATTTACTAAATGGTATTTCAAAATACGATTAGATTTCTGCAGGAGACTGTTCTATACTCTTTAGTCGTTCACTTCTGAACTTAAGGATATAGTTAGAACGCTTCACAGCATCTTCTACGCGTTTCCCGAATAATCCGACCTTGGTTGTTTTCTCTGACTCATCTAGTGCATTCCATGACTCAATTGCTTCTATCTCAATTTCATGAATACGGCTCATTGCTTCGTTGACGGCATTTTCTTTTATTTGGAGTTCTTGTTCTTTTTTTGCCTTTTCATCCTCAACAGAGGTGTCTGGTTTTTTGTTTTCTAGAAGGAGCTGTTCTGCTGTTTCCAATTTCTCTTTGTAGGCATCTTCAATAACACCGACATGATTTCGAATCTGTTCCTCAATATATTCAGGCTTTACTTCGGGATAATAGTAACCAGCCTCTTCATCAAGGACCATATTTATTGAATCACTATTAAAGAATCCCTTTAAGATTTTATCGAATATTTCATTTTGATTATTGGTTTGTAAGCCAGATTTACTTGATGAACCTTGTTCATCCTTGACTGGAATAGCTTCTAGGCCAAGTTGTCTTTTTAGGCCTCGTACACCGTATTTATCTTTCAATAAGAGAATCATCCACAATTTAAAAACAGCAAGTAAATCAAAACGATAAGCAACTGCAGAGGCAACATCATTGTCTTTAAATATGTAATCTTGTAAAGGTTTCACATAATATCGTAAAGAGCTTTCATTCTTGTCAAATACTTTACAAACTTGCGATGTAGTATAAAAGATCTTGTCTTCAATAGTGGCAAAACCATCTTCTATGAGTGTTGAACCAAATAGATCATCTTCTAAGCTAGTATTTTTTATAATGTGGTATAACGGATCAGCAGCCAGTAGTTCTTTTATTTCTTCTACGCTAACCTTTAACTTAATATCTTGGTCTGCTCCATGTAAATTTTCGAATGAATAGTTATTGCTCATTTATAGTCCTCCTGTCCTTCTGAATATTGATTCCTTGTTGTTTACAAGGTTCAACAACCATCGACTCTATTCTTAATTATCTCCTATTATACTTGAGAATTCATCATGTTTCAATCTAATCATACTTCATGTTGTATTCTGCTCAGTCCTATTCTGTCGTGCTTTTGACAGTAATTGCTTTAGTTTTGTTTCAATCCTATCCAATTAAGGGGTGAACTATAACATCTCTAAATTCCAATAAGAAAAATACACTAGTATTGACAAGGAACGACCGTCTTAATGTTAATTTAGATTCATAATAACTTCTATGCCGTTCTGTTATGAACCAAACAGAAGTATAAACAAATCAGTTTGTGACTGGTTGTGTTATATATAGCATAATTATAAATTAATCTCGGTCCAGTTATATTCAGTCATCATTCGATTCTATCAACTTTAGTTTATTTATAATGCAATTCAATCCCGATATATTTGTAATATTAAGTAGAATAGAATCTAATTTAAATCATTTATCGCTAAACCTGTCTTATAATAAATCATATTTGTTTCTATTCAATCCCAGGTTAACCTCAAATGAATTCAATTAGCATCAAAATAAGTCCGATCCTGTTTAATGCTGTTTTAATATAAATTGTTTTAAATCCTTTTCAATTCAGTTGGATTACAAAATGGTTTATTTATAATGCAATCCCGTCCGGTTTTGTAATACTTTGGTTTAATCATGTTTCATTCCTGTCCTATTTTGTAGAATCATGATTCAATCCTATTTCAATCCATTCCGGTTTTATGAAAATGAGGTTTAAAATTATTAAATAGGCTGTTTTAAGCATTTTTAAATATTACTAAGTTGACATCCGAGAGGTTGGGAAGGCGTCAATTTGGGCGTTTATTTGTTAACGCTTTTTTTTTAGATGACTTATGACATTTACTTTAACGGTGGATAAATGAGTTTGCAGAACAGGAAGGCTTATTAGAAAACTGGTTTAAATAAGGAAGGAAAGGAAGGAGAGGTCAATTAAAGCTATCAAGTTGATTTTCACCCAGATGTGTATTGGGGAGTTCACGTTACACGGATTGTATTTAGAAAGAAGAGTATGAATTGTCGTCATTATAGTTAAGAAAAACAAGTGTTATGCTTTTCTGCAATGCAACAAAGGGGAGAAACCGTGGTGTTTTTAACAAGGGCATCATAGATACCATTTGTGAATTTTATATAAAAGAGACTACTAACTCTAGCGAATTAGTAGTCTCTTAACACTTAAATTCTTCCGCAACAACCAGAACTAGGTTATCACGGAAACTCGATAGTGTCGGTTCAGGAATATTTATTTGTCAAACAAGTTTTTTATTAAGCCTTTACCAGTTGATTTTTCAGTGTTTTCTTCGGTTTTTCGTTTTCTACCAAACAAGTCTTGACCAGGTTGCGGTATTTTCTTTTGGCGAGTAATAGATTCGCTGCTTCCAAACAGATTTGGTTTGTTTGCTCTACGTTCTTCTTCGAGCTTTATCTTTTCAGCTACTAACTGATCTTTCAATAAGGCAATTTCTTGAATACGAGTAGGGAGGTCAAGCCCAGCGTACATTGCATAAAGATAAACAGGTGATTTAGATTGTGTTTCATTCGGCTTTACGGAATTTTTGTAACCGTATTGGGCGATTGGTTTTTCAGAGGCAGTAGCAGAAACCTTTTGAATTACTGCTTCGATTCGTTCGATGAAGCTTAGCTTGAACACTCGATTAGCCATACTGTTCTCAGCAAAGATGCTTACTGCAAGCTTATCTGCGTATTTCAGCTCGTAGCCCCCTGACAGGACACCTTCGACGAGCATGTTCTCTACATGCTGTTCATAATTATAAGACTTTGCATCGACGATTTCAGTGGCATCCATCGTAGCTTTTGCAATATGCAATACGCCTGGCGTGCTTATGAGATTTATAAATTCAGAAGAGTCGAAATTAAACTCAGCAACTGGCTTATAGCTTGCTGTAACTACATTCATTTCATGTAGCGTTTCGGCTATAAATCTATTAGCGTGTCGAATATAGTCACCAACAGGTGCATTCTTGTGTGATTTCTCAAATTCTTGATATAGTTTCTGATTGTCGACAAATATAATAGAGCCAAAGCTATCCATGAATTCTTCAATTGTTTTCAATCTCTTCATTGCATTTTCGAATACGTTCAGACCCTCTGAGTCACGTGGAAGAGTTAGTATTAAACCGAATCTCCCGCCGTAACCTTTTTCAATGACCATTTCCAAAGCATTAATAACAGTCCCAGTGCCTGTTCCTCCGCCTAGTCCAGCGACTACCCAGATGAAATCATGACCATTAAATATCTTGTCGAATTCCTCGCCGATCACTTCAGTAGAAGCATCAAACATCTCTTCACCGATTTCTATATCTCTTCCTGCTCCTTGGCCATTGCCGATTAATAATTTTTTGGTTTTAGGATTTGTCGTCTTGATAGTCGCCATGTCAATTCGGCTCGTATTTACAAAAAGACCGGAATATGGATAGATAGGGTGACCATCTCCAAGTTTAATGTTGGCACAGGCTGCAGCTATTGAACCGCCAGCCATTCCCAATCCAAAAAATCCAAATCTTGAGCTCACAGAAAGTGCCTCACCTTTAGTTAGTCTGCTTTTTTCCATTTGCATGTTTATCTCTCCTTTAGTCTTTGTTAATAAAGTCGGCGAGGCGATGCCCCAGGTCCGATACCGAATAGATTCTTACACGGCCTACTTCTTTCACATGTACCAAGCCTGCTCCCTCTAATCGTGCTGTATTCATATCAAGTGAATGACGAGAATGAATTAATGGCCCAGTTTCCATAAATCTCTCAGGGAAATTAAGCTCATATAGTTCATTTGCTGCTTTTTTTAGTTCTTCTTTCGACATTGTTTCTTCTCTGTCAACAAGTGAGGCCAATAAGATTCGACTCTCTTTCGACAAATTACTCGCGAGTATATGGAGCAAGTCCTCTTCCTCTAGTTTCGACACGATTCACCAACTTCCTTCTTTTTTCATTGCGAAATACACTTCGCAATGAATGCGGATTTACTAATATTATTAATCATATCGAATAATGCATATTGTTGTCAACCCTTCGTGTGTCTTACGATTTTCTATTGCAACAATACTCCACGCAATAACAGACGCAATAATTGCGAAATAAAGATTTGCAAAAAAACCTAAATATATGTATACTATAGTATATAATATGACAAAGTGTTTACAGGAGGCGAAAAAATGGCGACATTTACAATAAAAAGGATTATGAAGCGAGATCCAATATCATTATTCACCGTTGCTAGCATTGAGTTTATCGAACAACCCGATGGGTCAGCACCAACGAAGGACCATAAGGTAGTTGGGGAGTTTATGTCGATTTTTGAAGGTGATGACTTTTCAGCGGATGGCGAATGGGTTGATTCTGGCAAGTATGGACACCGCTTTCAAGTAAAACAGCCGAAAAAGCTAATGCCACAGACGAACAAAGGAATGAAGAAGTTTTTGAAAAAGCATGTGCAAGGGCTAGGTGTCACGATAGCAAGTCGAATTGTGGACCAATTTGGCATCAATTGTATGGAGGTCATTGAGAAACAACCGGAAAAGCTGTTGGAAATTCAAGGCATGACTAAAGCAAAGGCAGAACAAATTCACACAGATATGGTCAAGCATAAAAATTTTGAAGAAGTTGCTCTATATATGTTGTCAGTTCGCGGAAACTTAGAGATTGCGAACCATTTATATACAAAATTCGGGGATGAAGCTGTTCGAAAGGTCCGTTCGAATCCGTATATTCTTGTTGGTTCGTGTGATGTCGATTTTCATAAGGCAGATGCAATTGCTGATGCAATGGGAATCGACACGCAGAATGCCAATAGAATTAGAGCAGGTATTCTTTCTATGCTTGAATCCTACGCGAAACGTAGGGGAGACTTGTTCCTGCATAGTCGAGAATTGGAGCACTCGCTAGCAAAATGGATCAATTCAACATCGTTTCGACACAAGCTTTCGGAAACAGAGTCACTTCGACTAGCAAAAGTCGGTGTCGAGTTTTTATTGAACACAGGTGAGATCCTTCGAGATTTTGATGAAGAAGAAAACGAATGTATTTATTTGAAAATATATCATCGGATGGAGTCAGGTATTGTCAGCCGAATGAAACATTTGGTCTCTCAAGAGAGAGGGTGGTTAGTTTCTCCGCAAGATGTGACAGCATGGGTAGAGAAACAAACGAAGAAAACTGGTGTCGGTTTCGCAGAGGGTCAAAAGAATGCTGTCGTTATGGCGTTGACGAAAGGTGTCAGCGTTCTGACGGGGGGACCAGGAACAGGGAAGACGCATACTGTTCGAGCCGTTATTGACTGCTTAAAACAGTACAGACCTAGTGCAGTTGTTCATTTGCTGGCACCGACAGGTAAAGCGTCCAAAAGAATGGAAGAAATGGCTAAGCGTCCAGCATCTACAATACACCGTGCCTTAAAGTATGGCAGTGAACAAGAAGGAAACGTGTTAATCGAGGGAGATTTAGTAGTTGTAGACGAAACGTCAATGATGGATGTCTTTATTTGTCATTCACTGTTAACCGCTATTGACGAAGGGGTGTCAATTTTATTTGTTGGCGACGTAGATCAGCTTCCTTCTGTTGGTCCAGGGCTAGTATTAAAAGATTTCATCGAATCGGGTCGTATTCCCACCACTGAATTAACAGAGGTGTTCCGTCAGGCACTCGATAGTCAAATAATCACAAATGCGTACGCCATGAAACGTGGCTTGACGACAGAAGATGTTGGTGGTATTTCATGGAACAACGAGAAAGGTGATTTTTTCTTTATAGAAACAGACAATGATCACAAGAAAATTCAGGACTTTCTAATTAAATCCATACAAAAGCTTTTAAAACAAGGGAAGCGTTTAGACGACATTCAAGTATTAACTCCAATGAAGCGAGGAGAGTTAGGGGTATGGTACTTGAATCAAACACTGCAAAAGGTATTTAATCCAGATGGAAAAGGTGTTGAAAACCCATTCGACAAAGGCTCTTACTTTAGAGAGGGCGATAAAGTAATTCATATGGCCAATAATACTGATCTTGATGTAATGAATGGTGAAGCAGGTAAAATACTTGAGATAATCCGACATAGAGATCATGGGACATTGGTTGCGGTCGAATATGATGATGAAAAGGTAGTCGAATATACATTAGAAGATTTGGAAGAGTTAGAGCTTGCTTATGCTATGACTGTTCACAAGAGTCAAGGCAGTGAGTACCCAGTAGTCATTATGCCATTTCATGAGATGGGCGAGAATATGCTGAACCGAAATCTGGTGTATACGGGATGGACACGAGCAAAAGAGTTGATTATTAATATAGGATCCGTGGAGATTATGAACAAAGCTGCATTAAAAGTAGAACAAACCAATCGAAATTCGCTAATTGGTCGCAAGTTGCGTCTGGCGATTAATAATTTCGATAGATTCAGCAAGTCTAGTTAGGAAGTAAACCGACCAGCTTCTCCTTCATTAGGAGAGGAGGTTGTTCTAAGGAGGGAATTCGTATGAAAAAAAGACAAACCAAGAAAAATGAAAAGAAATACCTTCCTTTTATGGTGGACGAAGCAGCGTTCTTTTGGATGACGCAGGATGAGATTGCAAAGGTTATCGCAGATGCAGATGTATTCCGAAAAAAATATTTCTTTAGGAAAAAATATAGTGATTTAAAAGAAAAACGAAAAATGATTATCTATTGTCCAAGGCCTGTAAAGTCAGAGATGAAACATATCGAAAACATTGCTAAAAGAGTTAGGAAAACAGAAAAGGTAACGAGAGGAAACAGTAACACAGGTGGTATATTATGGTGACTATTGAGACTATTATCATATTAGCAATAATATTTACTGGATTTTTTGCTGTAGCCTTATCATACTTTAGCCTAAGTACTATTCTCATTACAATTTTCGGTATTACGGTGTCTATACTTTTGTCTTATTTGGCCTACAAACTATATTCAATAAATAGAGGAAATATCGAGGATCAAACTCAGCAGACAGAAAAACATGAGGTTTTACCGTTACTTGTTAAAGTCTGGGATAAATTAGATGATGGAAAACTATATGTTTCCAGAGAAGATATTGAGCATTTAGAAATTAGAAAGAAAACACGAGAGTTTGTATTTGGATACCAGAAAGAAAAAAAACTATCAGAGGAAAAATCAACTCTTTTCATGCTCGGTGGTCATCCGTATAAAGCAACAGAAAAGTCAAAGGAAGAATTAGAAGGAGACAATTTCGAAATGACTGCAAAGTTGCTTTCAATCAGTCATCAATCCTCTATAGAATGGTTATTAACTAAAGAAAAGATTGATTTGTCTGTTTCATTAGTATTATTTAAGTTCCAACCCGCTCTAATGAAAATTCACATTATTTTAGAGGACAGTGAAGAAAATGAGATAACACTTGGGTTAGATGCTAGGAAGAAGATAGAGGATCTATTGAGCCCTCTTTTAGATGAACTCTATAAAATGAAAGTAAAAGAAGAAAAAACAGCAGCCGAACTACTGAAATCTTTTCAAAATAAAGTAAATGAGAGTTATTCGAATGATTTAGAGGTCGAGTTGGTATTGTCAGGTCTAAAAGACGTAAAGATGCCAACGAAGTAGTTTTGGTGAAATGTGAAAAGGGGCAGATATGATGAAAACATTGGAACAGGAAGCCATCAGTAAACAAGCAGATGAAAACTTTAAAAATTGGAAAGTCGCATACGATTCGCTGAAGAAAATGATCCTAGAAGCATCGGAGGAACAGCTGGAAGAGTATATTCAGATTTCATTAGAGATGTCTTCCGATTCTAATGAGACAGAGTTGCGGAAATTCTATCAAGATATACGAGATGGGAAAAGATGAAATCATAAGAGGAGGGGGAAAATATGAAAAAGCTTAAGATGTGGGGCATCCTTGTAGCTTCAATTGCTTTTGTAATAGGGACTTTGTTCTTAGTATTGGTTTCACTAAATCATCTAGGAACGACTACGAAAAATATAACAGCGGACAGAATAGAGGCGTTTGAGGCTTCTATTGTTGAAAATTTTGAATACAACCATGAAGAGAAATATGAAATTACAGATAAGTATACAGGAAGAGTCAATGCAGGCATGCTAGCTACCTCAAGTGCATACTATTTGGTTGGTTTGAAAGGTGAGGAAGTCTTTAAATTAAGAGTTCCCTCCGAATTGTACTATCGGACGATAGTTGGAGAGGAATTGACTATTCAAGAAGGAGATATTGAAGTTGAAAAAACTATAGGTCATTTCGTAGACCTGGATCATTACGAAGCTGCATTAACATCAGATGGAACAGGCGTAATTTACAGTTCCTTAATAGAAGAATAGATAATAAAAGCAAAACGTCAAATGTGCTGAAAATAGCCAAGCAAAACACCTGAAATAGTCATATAGGAGAGAGCAACGATGGAAAAGTATGGACTATCGGGTTACTTAGCCCCGGATGGAGTGTGGTACCCATGTGGATATCAAGAGCATTGTGACAAAGCAGTCGAGTTAGTGAAAATCTATCAGCTAAATGACCATGATTATAATAACATTGCCATGTCTGTTGAGTTTATTAAGTTTGGCACTGCTCCCTGGGCAGATAAAGAAGGTTCAAGCATATGTCATGTATTTATTGATTGTTCTAGGAACCCGACAGAAGCACAAATAGAGTGGTTGCGTAAAAATATTGTTCGTGCGACAGATAAGCAAAGAAGAGAGGTAGAACTGACTTTTTCGGCCTTTTATCAGTTATCACTTTAAGGAGGAACCCTATGTATTACGACGATGAAAAGTTTAATACACTTATTGAAGCCTATCCAGACGATCCTGTCGTGATGCCGAGAAAATTAGATGGAACTATTGATTATGAAGCAGTACAGAGTCTACCAAAGACCACAAGGGAGGAAAAGATTGTTTACTGTGCTTTATGTAATAAGATATTCGGGACCCATATCTTCGCGACCTATGCGAAATATTCCGATGACAAGCTTCAAAACGAAGTAGAAATATTTGAGATGTTATGGCCATAACTATTAGGAAAGGTTGAGTGTGAATAAGATGCAAAACCAAATAGCAATGAAATTAGACGGCGTGCTCCTTAAGTCTGATGGCACAGATATAACTTGGCAGGAATTCGTCACTGTATTGGAATCAAATGGGCTCGAATATACAGGGCAAAGCCTATTAATAGATGAGAGTGGGAACATTAGTGTGGAGAAACCGCGGAGATAATATATGAGAGGGAGCTTTGCATGCTGACTTGGGGAGTAATTTACTTGTTGGTCTCAATAGTGATATTAATTAATTTGTTAATAGAATATAAGATAGGATATCTTAGCTATGAGGCAATGGATATAGCTATGTTTTCTTCAATGACAGTATGTCTTATAGTAGGTACAAGTATATTGTTGACATAACTTTAAGATTAAGGAGCAGATATTGCTCCTCTTTTTCATGCTTAGAAGAACATCTCATTAGATATTAAATTTCGCCCCCACAATAAAGACGAAAATGGTCACCTTCCAGTTTTAGGCTCGCTTTTCCGTATGAGAAGTCACATCCAAACTTAAAGAATTCGTCAAGTTGCCAAATTGCTTGAGAGAGCGAAAGTTCGATTGGTTCACCCATATGTCTATCGCTGTTTGGAACTACTAATGAATGAACAACACCATTTTTATAGATCATGAACCCCTCTAAACCACTTCCATCTTCGTGTTCTTTACAATGAGGGTCATCAAACCACACAATGTTTCCTTCTAATAAATGTTTCTTGATTTTATAGTGTTTGTCTAAAGGTTTGGTTCTGCATCCACATGGTTGATTGGTAATCATTATACCTGCTCCTTTTTGTTTAACTTTTACAAAGTATTTCTAAAATGAAAGGATTCTATTCAATGAGAAAACGTAGTGGAAGAACAACACTTTATCGAGTTGATTAGGACTAACCTATTGCGTAGTTGCTTTTGTTTTATTGTTCGGAATAGAACTGCATATACTAGGGAGTATTCATTCAAAAGGAGCAGTGCGAGGCTGCTAAATAAAAGGGAGGCAATAAGATGGTAAACAAAGCAATTGTTTCGGCACATATTTGGAAAGGTGAAGATGGGGAGAACGAGGTAGAGATACTTGATATAATACATGATGATCATAATCATACAGGGATATTTGATGATATCGACCACGCTTTATTAGAGCAAATCACACCTAATTATGTTCCAGAAGTAAAATATGACCTAGAGTCGGAATTAAGCATAGTAATAAAAGACAATCTACAAGCATCAGATTACTACTTTATGGCGATAGTAGAAGCAGAATTTGTTACTAGTGGTGGGTTTGAATATGTCGAGCACGACATCCAATATGAGGTTACAGAAATTAAATCAATAGAGGATGTTAGTTCGAACTTTACTAAATGAAGAGAAAAGAGAAGAGTTGTCAAAGGAAGCAGAACATTGCTTCTTTTTTTGTGCAATAAATATCTTCCTATAAGTGGAGCTTCATTATTAATTAAGAACAGGAGTCCTTTGAGGCATCTTTTTCTTATGGTCTGGAAGGTACCTGCATAGAATACAAGGATTATAAAAACATGGTGCAGCTATATGGTTGCTTCACAAAAGGAGTGGTCTAGGATAATCTACTTGATTATGCCATTAAGAGAATTACTGGTTAATATACCTGGCCAATTAGAGCCATCAGATGTAAAGGGGAGAAATTAGCGATGGATGTACGAATTTTCGAAACAGTAAACGGTGGAAATTTGGTTGTCATCAGCAGGAAGTCAGCGGTTATTTTTGAAGCTGAAGAAACGATCGGTAATCAAGGCTTGAAATTCATCTTTGAATTTGGAGAAGAAACATTCTTAGAGTTGGTTGATTATCTCCAGACATTGTCAAACAAGTCGTGGAGCAACTTCGTCCCTTCCGAATGTAATAGCTGCGGTTCGGATTACTCGGAGTATTATGATAGAGCACTGGATAACAATGGATATTTAGATTTCCGTGACAACACCTTACGTATAGAAAGACCAACGCTCGAGAGTACGAAATTATATCAGTTTAATAAAAAGAAAATGGAATCATTTGTGTACGATTTGAAGAAGGTTTTAGGGGATGGAGTGTAAACGATGAAAAGCGAATATTTCTCCACGTTGAAAAAGGGAAAAAGCATAAAAGTGAAGATACCTAAACGCAATCTGACACCGCCAAAGAAGAAACGTTTACGAAAAAAGAAGTTTTGGCTATATTGTGGGGATTGCAAAAGGTGGTTTACAAAATATGAACATAATGGATTTGCTTATTTCTCAGTAGGAAAGGTAATAACTAAATACCTTTGTCACAGCTGCGATGTTCAAAGATTTAGAAGTGATAAAAGAAAAAAGCAGTAGGAGAGAAGTATAAAAGTCAAAACTCTCAATAAAGACTGCTAGGAAAGGAAAGGAAAGGAAAGGAATTGATTATTAGATGGCTCATATTGGAGGGATTAATAAGTGTTAGTCAGTCTAAATGCAGATTTTAATACGGGGGGAATTGTTCAATTGAAAAGGAAAAAAGGTATTTTGATGTTTATATGCTTGCTGCAGATAGTATGCTTGTTTATATATCTTGGAGTTAGAACCGAATTGTCTAAAGATGCACAATTGCTAAGCAAGGAAAATCAAGAACAACTAAAGAGTGTAAACGAACAAATAAATGTGTTATTCCCTTAAGAAGTGAAAACTCACATTCCAGAAATAGAAAGGGGTATGAAAATGCCGGTGCCATTTACGAATATGGAGGATATTGTTTATTGTCACAATGAGGAGATAGCGAAGGAAATCTTTGAGTTTTTATTAAGTAAAGGCTATCCATTAGGCATGTCCGGCTCTCAGATTGAAACAGGGACACATGGAATGCAAGTTGTGAAACGTATTGATGTGTATAAAAGCAAGAAAAAGGAAAATTCTCTAAAATAGAATTACACATTTTACAGAGGCGTCCTTATGGGCGTCTTTTCTTATGGTTAGGAAAGTAACTGCATAGAATAGAGGGCATCAAATTAAACAGGAGCAGCTTATCTGCAGATTCGGAGGTAATTGAATTATAAGTGCAATTATGCAGAAATAAGAAATGGAGGAATAAATACGTATGGTTACTATAAATACAAATTTAAAAGATATAACAGGAACAACAATTAAATTAAATGACATATTAGAAGACAATGTACCCTCTAAAGGGATTGTAATGTTTCATGAAGGTGAATTACTCCTTACTACCAATTTTGAAGGAAGAGACATACAATCAACGGACACCGCCGACAAGCTGGACCAGGCATTAGTAGACGATAATCACATGAGAATCATTGGGAATGTTGTCGACAATCTATTAAACGTATTTAATTGAGGTGAGGAGGAATAGATTATGGCTTCATCGAGAGAAGAAATTAAAGGATGGCTAGAAAGAGGTCTGGAGCAGAGGTCTACGCATGTAATCATTGCTGTGGATACGTGGGATCATGAAGATTATCCTGTCTATGTTCATGCTTCTGAAAGTGTTCGTGAAAAAGCGGATAGTTATGATGGCAGCGAAGATCGAATTATGGAAGTTTATGATTTATCCAAGGATATTAATGAACAATTAAACGAAACAAGATCGTGGAATTTTGGCATTTAATCGTAATGGTAAGGAGTTTCTGGCTATGTATGACGGAATAACTTGACCAAAAGGAGGGAAGCAGAACGTTGCTTCTCTTTTTTTTGCAGGAAATATCTCTCTATTAGCGGAATCTCAATATTAATTTGAAGGAGTCCTTTGAGGGATTTTTTAATTATAGTTCGGAAGGCAACTGCATAGAATGCAAGGATTATAAAAACATGGTGCAGCTATATTGCTGTTTCGCAAAAAGGAGAAGTTTATATATGAATTTTGTATTGGTAAAAGAATTAGAAAAGAATGAATTTATTACGGTTATCGTAGAAGACCAAATGAGTAAGGATCAATTATTTGATGACGCGGAGAAAAATGGCTGGATATTAGTAAAAGAAGCTGAGCAAATCGTTGCCTATGACCTAGTTAGAAGGTTTTCTATGAATGGAGAAGAATTTGATGAACCTGCTTATCTTCCCGATGAACAGAAAACGGTTGAATCTATTCTAGAAGCTTTGCTTACCGAAGCATCTTTCACATCGCAACAAGAAGAAGTAGAAGCGTTTCTTAAAGGAGATTCATCACTAGAAAAAGTGTTGCTTGAAAGAAAGGTTAAAGACTTGGAATCAAAAGTAGCAGTTTTGCAGGATTACAAAGATCAAACGGTATGGAGGCTTACGACTGAGGACTTTATTAGCATAGCGGTCGATGATAAAGGACTAGACCTAGATGAAGCAGAAGCTTTAGTTCTAGATCATTTCAATATTGAAAATTGGGCTGATTATGTTTCCTTATTTCTCGATGGAAAAATTGAAGAAACAAAAATGAAAAAAGAAAATGTGGATAATGAACCAGGTTTTAATTGCCCCAAATGTTCTAGCGAGGATACAGAAACATGGCTTTTCGAACGAAAGCAAAACTGTCTTGATTGCAAACATGAGTTTACATTAAGTGAGAAATTGGCACAAGAACTTAAAAAAACTCGTGGTGTTGAAACGTATATAATGGTGTGGCAAGGGGAAGAGGAAAAGTGGTATTACTTTATTGATGAATTTGACAAGGATCAGTTTACAGATGGATACGTTGATTACTACGTAGAGGTGGAAGAAGGATTAATTATTGTGGATACTTATTCGCCAGCAAACGAGGGTAAAGTATTCACACTGGCTTATGATTCAGCTTTATGGGAGCTTAGTTCGAAATGAATATTCCAAAAAAAGGAACAGGGGAAATAACCATATAAGATGAGTTGCACGAACACTAAGACGTCCTTCAAGGCGTCTTTTTCTTATGGTTAGGTATGCATCTGCATACTATATAACGTATTAATTAAACAGGAGCAGTAATGCTGCAAGGAGGAGGAATTAGTAATGAAGAAAATGGCGAATAGAATTTGCAATAATAAGGATTGTAAGGATGTGAAATTGTCAGTTTTAAATGAAAATGAAGACCCAATGTCTCTTGTTTGTGAAAACTGCGGGAGAAAACACAAGGCATTAACAAGGTACGTATTATGTGCTTGATTATACGACACAACAAACCCTAACTACCTTTGTCGAATGTGGTGGGTATTCAACAGTACCCCTCATAGATGATACTGACGGGTGCTTTTGATAGACATGGAAGTAAAAGCATAGCATTTATATTTGAAATTTAGGATAACGAAAATTTAGCTCGTTTTAATAAAGCTATATGTGAACTAATTCATAAATTATCTTCATGAATGCAGAGGAATTAGCTTCAATAAAAGTTCCAAGTATAAGAATTGGAGGCAATATTTTGAAAGTAGAGAGAAATAAAGATGATATGAGTGTTTGTAATGACTGTTTAGACAGGCATGTATGGGCAGAAACAATAATTGTAATCGGAGGTATGAGCCTGAAGCTTTGCCAACGTTGCAGAAAAGAGTTAATGACACAGCTAATTGATAAATTGTAGTACGTTGCTGTAGACACAAAAAGTGAGATAAGGAGTTGAAGATAAAATGGCATTAGAAATAGCTAAAATATGTGAACTTTGTGATAAACACTACTTTGCGAGCGAATCTTCGGCAGAGCATGACAAAAACACATACTGCTCTAAAGAATGTGAAGAAGATTAATCTAACGCAAGAGACTAAAGCACAATTCGGTTATTGCGTAGTGGCAGTGTACACCTAATGTGCAGCAACTAATAGGAGGAAATAGTATGAATGCATTACAAGGTATGATGAAATTAGAAAAGTTGCGAGATGAAGTATCGGCTTTGGAAGAAGCAATCCGTGTAATGGAGTCTAACAAGTCAGACTCTCACTTTATCCGAATTGTTTCTGAAATTAAAACATACAAATCTGGTTATCAAAAAGAATTAGAAGATACACTCAAGAAAATAGAATTACCAAAACAATTCTACTAAACAGTTCGACCATACGTAGTAACAGTAGACACATAATGCGAAGGAGGAGAAAGCGTGGATAAAGAAAAAATCATTGCTCTTTTAGAAAAAGAGATTGAATTTGCAAAAAGTATTAACGCTCACTATCAGCTAATTTTCGGGTTACAACAGGCAATAATAGTTATTAAAAGAGAAGAAGCTAACTAAACCGTTCGACCATACGTAAACGTAGACACATAAAGAGAAGTAGGAGGAATCCACATGAAGCTAATAGACCACTTAAATATATATTTTGGAACTGAATATAAGAATGTAGCGGAGTTCATAAAAGACATTAAAAAAGGGATTTAAGTGACGATTATGAGAATGCAGAAGAAAAACTAAATCACGTGCTAATATTTCTAAATTCAGTTAGCAAAAATATCTGATACGCAGTTCGACCATACGATGTGGCAGACACGCATACAGTAAAGGAGTGATTTTGAATGGACATTAGAGAAGAAATAAGAAAACAACTGGAAGGATTAAGCCAAGATGAGATAATCAAGGTCTTCCGTGAAGCGGGGTTTAATGTATCAAAAGGAACAGGTGAAGTAAACATACAAGATGACTTGCACGAATACTAAGACGTCCTTCCGGGCGTCTTTTTCTTATGATTCGGAAAGCAAATGCATAGAATGTCATGTATTAAATAAACAGGAGCAGTTTACCTGCATGTTAAGCAATTGAGTAGTTTTTGCTGAACAAGAAAAGGGTGAAGACACATTGAAATTGTATAGTTGGATAGCGATTTTATGTTTTGCATTGGTCATATTTGGCGGCATAGTTAAAGTAAGCATTTTAGCTGTAATCGGTATGGGCTTGGTAATGTTCTATGTACCTTTCAACATGAACGACAAATTAAAAAGAGAATGAAAACTACTATCATTGTAAAAAGTTGGAAGTTTAATGAACTAAAAAGGGAAAGAAAGGTGGATTCGTATGTTGGAATTAGAAGTCTATCACGGTTGTAAAAATCACGAAGATAAAAATGACAATGTTGTATTCTTCTCTTCGGAAAAATCGTTTTCCGAAGACTATGGAGAAGTCGAGGTGTATGTATTAACGCTAAGTCTACCGTTTGATACTTCTTCCAGAGTCCATATTAATGAGCTATTGGAATCCGTTCCAGTACTAGAAGATTTTTATACTGGCGAAACCTTTTACAATTTTGAAGAATTACAGACAACGGGGGTGTTATATCAAGATACTTGGGAGATTTTCGAACACCTTATACCTCAGGTCCAGTTTTTAGGCTATGACGGGATGATTATTTATGAAGGTGGCGTGGAAAACTTTATTAGTTTTTATTCTAGACAATACAAGAGACTTATAGCCTCGTAAGCTTAGAATGCTAGGCCGCGGTTCACACATAAAGCGAGGTAAAGGAGCAATAAAAATGGGACTATCGATTGCGATGTCAGAACTTAGAACAACACGATTAACATTGGTAAATGACGTTAAATGGTGCATTGAAATGGTACAGGAGTTAGAAAGCGGTAAAATGGAGACTTTCCATACGAAAGAACAATTGATAAGTGAGTTAAAAAGTGTGTTAGAAAGTGTATATGGCAATATTAATTAACTTTCGTAACACACAGTTCGACCATACGAAGTAGCAGTAATCACAAACTATGAATTAGAGAGGAAGATTTATTATGAAGCAAATAGACGATTTAATGGCTAAGTTACGTGGGGAGTTTTCTACGAGAATGGATGATGACGACATTGTTACTATCTTAGAGACCCTTCAAGAAGTAGATGAAAAGGTCTCAAAATTAAGATATGTATTAGAGTCTTGTAAATACCATGCAGAAAACATAATTGGAAAAGAGTACGGTGAATCAATGGATGCAGATGATATTGTTGAGGAAGTAAATGAAGTCTTGGAAGAAAGTTGACTATCGCACAGTTCGACCATACGAAGTAGCAGTAGACAACAAAATGCGAAGTAAGGAGTGTTAGAAATTGAATTTTAAATTTAAAGTTAAAGGTAACAAAATGAAAGGACCTGTTGTTATTGAAACTACTGGTAATACTAGTTTACAAGCCATATTCAAAGCAAAAGAAGAAGCAAATAAACTGAATTTAGAATGGGATGAAATCGAATATATTTAAGTCGTCTTTCGACCATAAAGCGTCGCACTAGACACATTGACTAAGAGGTTACTGGAAAATTGAGTAACCTTGCATAGTTACTGGCAAATCGAGTAACAAGCGATAAATAGAAAAGAAGAGAGAGTTGCAGCTATTAGCGACTCTCTTTTTTTGTCCAGAAATCTCTTTTTGTAAGTTCAGCCGAACTGCATAGAATGTATAGAACCATCAAAATTGGAGCAGTTCAACTGCATATTAAAAGGAGAGATGACTTAATGTTCATCAAATCGAGAAAAGCTAAGAATTCAAAACGTGGTATCTACCTACAGGACAAACAATTGAGAAATACTTCCTTCCAACCTGGAACTTCTTATAAATATATCATCGACGTGCAAGCGAAAAAGGTGGTTATTGTTCCATCAGAAGATGGTAAGAATGTTGTATCTAAAAGGATTATGAATGATGGAGTTAAACCAGTCATTGATATTCGCAGTAAAGAAGCACTAGCGGTATTTGACGGTGCAGAGTTCTTACAAGTAGAGATCAATGATGACGAAATCGTGGTTAGTGGCTATGTGCAAGATGATTCGATTAAAGACTCGCTAGTTTCGACGGTTAAGAAGAAAGCTAAGAAGTTATTCTCTTCTGCCTCGAAGATTATCGATATTCAAGATATCCTTCGCGTTAAAAAATTAGTCGAAGTCAGAATGTCCAAGCAAGAACTAGACCAAGTAGTCGGAGCTGTAGGTTCATTTGAACAGCTATCCATCTTTGACTATGCAGATGGTGGTGCATTTTCTAGCTCTTCCGTTCAGAATACAAGGCAGTCCCTAAAAGATTTAAAAATACCACTACAACTGATAAGTTTGTTCAGTGGAGCAGGGATATTGGATGTAGGGTTTCAAGAGGCAGGTTTTGATGTAGCGTTCGCATTAGAATTGAACGAATCAGCCGCTGAAACTTATCGTCATAACATTGGTGATCATATTCATACAGGAGACATTACAGAGTTTGACAAAAGTCGCTTTAATCAAATAGGTTCTCCAGTTGTTATTGGCGGTAGTCCTTGCCAAGGATTTTCTGCTGCAAATAGAAAAACGAATTTTTTAGACAATCCTAACAATATGCTGGTTCGCCATTATATTGATTCCATCAAAGCCAACAAAAATTGTCAGGTGTTTGTCTTAGAGAATGTTCCTCGTATCCTCACAGCAGGAGATGGGAGATTTAAAGAAGAGATATATGAAGCTTTGTCAGAGTTCGAAATCACTTCTGGTGTTCTTTCAGCCGCTGAATTTGGAGCAGCTCAGGATAGAAAAAGAGCATTCTTTATCGGTTCTAAAATTGGCAAGATAGACTTGCCGAAACCTTTGTACACAAAGGACAACTATATTACAGTTCGAGAAGCATTTGAAGGGATCACAACCGACCTTCTGAATCAAGGAGATTATAGTAAAGGAAAAGCAGATACCATCGCTCGTATGAAGCATGTACCTCAAGGCGGAAATTGGAGGGATATTCCAGACGAATTAAAGACAGGGAAGATGAAGTCAGACAAGACACATAGTTCTGTTTATCGACGTCTAGCATGGGATGAGCCTGCTATTACTATTGCAAATCCAAGGAAGTCCAATATTACGCACCCAGAAGAAAATAGAATTTTATCCGTTCGGGAATGTGCAAGACTCTTTGGACTATCAGATAGCTTTGAATTTAAAGGAACCTTAGCCTCAATGCAGCAGCAGATTGCAAATTCTGTTCCTGTGCAATTAGGAAAGGCTATTGCAATGGAAGTGAAGAAAGCTATACAGCAATTTAACATACGGAACAAAACTGAAAGTTTCAGTCTGATCTAAAAGAGGAGGGGATTCCCCCCTCTTTTTTTGTTGGAAAAGATTTGATTGAGTACGAAGAGAAGTTAATTATTTTGGCGATTATATTCGAGTTTTGAATCAGTTTTGAATCAGTTCTGTAAATTATATTTGACAAAATAATGCCGAAGTGCTATAATTATAGTAACGAAAAGGGGTGAAGTGTATGAAGGGTAAAGAAAAAAGTCGATTTCACTGGAGTAAACATTATAGTGGGTGGATTTGGATACCAAGGATAATTGTTGTCTTCTTGATCCTTCATCTCTTCATTGGCATGGGAAGAGTTCCGTCTGCTTCGATGGAACCTACTTTAAATGTGGGAGATTTAGTACTATATCAGAAAAAAACGGATTCCTACGAGATTGGAGAGGTTATTCGTTTCCAAGTAAACGGTGAACAAATGGTCAAACGCATAGCTGCTGCTCCTGGAGATGTCATAGAGACAGATGGTATTAGTATCTGGATAAATGGGATTGATTATACAGGGGTTTCCATACAGGAAGACTTGTCAAACCCATTAAGCGAAATAAAACTACAGAAAAATGAATACTATGTGATAGGCGATAATCACGGTAACTCGATTGACTCAAGAATTTATGGGCCAGTAAAAGTGGAAAACATAATGGGAAAAGCTTTCTGGAAGCTCATGCCTTTTGGCAATATCGAAGATAGAGAGATACCGCAAGAGTGAACCTTTCACGAAACATATGGACGGAACCAATTTGGAACCGTTCTTTTTTTGTGGGAGACTGACTACTAGTTACAAAAGTCGCAAACAAACAGAGGGGTGGATATATATGGGTAAGGTAGCAATTTTAGCTGAAAAGCCAAGCCAAGCAAAAGCGTACGCTGAGGCCTTTACTTTGAAGCATCGAGATACAGTCATGATAGAGTTGGAAAAATGTTCAACATTCCCTGATGGGGCTATTATTACATGGGGAATTGGACATTTAGTTGAGCTTCAACAACCGGAAGAATATGACCCAAAATGGAAAACATGGAGAATGGACACATTGCCTATATTGCCTGCAAAATACAAGCATAAAGTGGCAAAAGGAAAAGTAGCTCAGTTTGAGTATATTAAACGTTTATTTAATGATCCGTCTATTGAGACACTTATAAATGCGGCAGATATTGATAGAGAAGGGTCGAATATTTTCTACAGTATCTTACAGATGACAGGCGTAAAGAATAAGCCGGTTAAGCGTTTATGGATAAACTCCCTCGAAGCTGATGAAGTTCGTAAAGGATTTAATAATCTTCATGACAACAAGAAGGATTTGATGCTATACGATGAAGCAAAAGCTCGTCAAATTAGTGATTGGTTAGTCGGCATGAATTTCTCGCGTCTTTACACCATTCTAATGAAACAGAAAGGTTTTGACGGCGTCTTACCAATCGGACGTGTCCAAAGTCCGACTATTTATCTGATATATGAGAGACAAAAAGAGATTGCTAATTTTGTAGCAAAACCATTCTATGAACTTGAAGGACAGTTCAAAGCAAAGAATGGCGAATACAAAGGGAAAGCGAAGATTAAAAGCGAGGATAAGAAAGAAGTAGAATCGCTGATGAATAAGCATGGTATTACAGGAGAAGAAGATGGTTCTGTTCACTCTGTTACTAAAAAAGAAAAACGAGTAAAATCGCCAAAGCTCCATGCCTTATCTACTTTGCAAGCGGTGGCCAACAAGCGATGGAAGTATAGTCCTGCGAGTGTATTATTAACAGTGCAGAATTTATATGAGAAAAAGTTGCTATCATATCCGCGAACAGACACGCAGTTCATCACAGAAAATGAATTTGCGTATCTTGTGAAAAATCTTAAGGGATATATGGATATTGCTGACGCTAGATTCACGCCTGTTTCTACTAAGCCTAATAAACGGTATGTAGACGGAGCAAAAGTATCGGAGCATTATGCTATTATTCCGACGAAGATGTTGCCTAAAGCAAACGAGCTTGCCAAATTAAGTACAGAAGAAAATAATATCTATTTTGAAGTGCTGAACACTACACTCGCTATGTTCCATGAAGATTATGTATATGAGGAAACAAAGATAATCACAGAGGTGAAAGGATTACAGTTCGACACGACCGGTAACACTGAAGTTAGTAAAGGGTGGAAGGCTTTGTTCCCTGTAGAGAAGAAAGGAAACGGAGACCAAGCTCTGCCGATATTAGTCAAAGGAGAGTCAGTTGATGCTAAAGTAGGTATTCGTAAAGGCATGACCTCTCCTCCTAAGCCCTATACCGAAGGGGAACTGATTAACATGATGAAAACATGTGGTAAAAACCTCGAAGATAGTGAAGAGGGCGAAATAATGAAAGAGGTTGAAGGATTAGGGACAGAAGCTACGAGGTCGAATATTATTGAGACGATCAAGAAGCATGAGTATATCGCTGTGCAAAAAAACATAGTTTCCGTAACAGATAAGGGAATTGTCCTTTGCGAAGCAATAGAAGGAACGTTACTTTCTAGTCCATCCATGACAGCTAAATGGGAAACCTATCTGAAAAAGATTGGAAATGGCAATGGCTCCAAAGACTTGTTCTTGGGTAACATCGGCAAGTTTATTCAAACAATGATTGAAGAGGTTCCAACGAAGATACAAGGGGCTACTTTCACTAATACAAGCACTGGCAAAACATCTGCTGGAAAATCAGGTGGAGCAGAGGGAATCGCCTTATGCCCGGCATGTAAAAAAGGAAAGCTGTTTTCCCATAAGACATTTTATGGTTGTACGGAATATAAGGGTGGCTGTAAATTTACCCTACCGACAGTCATGTTAGGAAAGAAGCTAACGCAAAAGAATATTAAGGACTTATGCGAAAAGGGGAAAACGGGACTTGTTAAAGGAATGACATCAAAAGCCAAAAAACCGTTCGATGCCATACTCAAATTAGAAGCTGGTTCTATTAAGTTTGAGTTTCCTGAAAAGAAAATTAGTTAATGAGAGACGTCCGAAAGGGCGTCTTTTTGTGTGTGCTGAATCGAAGAAGGATTCTCTGCATAGAATGGACTGGTTAATTAAATGGAGTGACGAGGTCACAGGTAAAAAGGAAAGTAGCTCAAAACATCCTTAATTGCATAGAATGTATGGAAAGGGAGGTTATCAGGAATGACAGAAATAATCCTAACACTGATCGTGGTATTTGTTATACTATCGATAATGGTATTTTTGCTCAAATTGTCCATTAAGTTGGCACTTGGCATTGCAGTAGCAGTTATTCTCTTCAATGTGGCATTCATTTGGGGTCCACAGGAAACGATGGAAAAACTCCATTTGTCTGAAATCTTAAATGACGAAGCTAGTCACAAGGTAGAGGGAGCCTTGGCATCGTTTACTTCCAAACGAGATAGTACGGGAGTGATAGATTCTGAGAGCTTGAGAAGAGTGATGGAGACAAGCAAAGAGAAAGCTGTCGAAAAAAGCGGTGATTTGTGGAAAAAACAGTTGAAAAAAGACTGGTCCACCTATTTTGAAGGCTTAACAAAAGAAGAAATTGATATAGCCATCGAAGACACACGCGATATTTGGTCAAATGTGTTCACTCAGAAAGAAATGGAAGAGATTGCAAATGGTGCAATCCAGTAATCAAAAAGGATAAAAATTAAACAGGAGGGATTTACATGAAAAGAAAAAGAGAAAATCATTCAACTTATTTCCCTCCTCCACACGATGCTATGGAGGGGGATGTATCAAAACTAGTTGGTCAAGTAAACTTGATTGGACTCTTTGCAGTCGGACTTGGAGGGGTGTCATACACAGGCATCATCATGAGTTTCGACATTGCCTTTATTGTGTTATATATGGCGTACCAATCCATCTTTATGAAGATGGGAAATTTGGGCCGTTGGAATGCTCATCATCGGAAGCTTTATAAACCAGTTGAAAAGCTCATTAAAACTAAACAGTTCTTATATGTAGGGGCTAAGTTTCGCCTTGGACTATATGTAGCAGTATCACTAGCCATTTTCTTGTTCTTAGGACCGGAAAGATTGAAAGAAGTATTGTTGGATGTCAATATTGTTTATGGATACTTTAACCCAGGAGGAATTTTTATTGCTGCAGTCTTCATGGGGGTCTACGTGCATACAATGCACTATAGAGATCGTATGATTACGATGCGGGAGTTCTATGACACCGTGCAATATGTCAAAGCTCGCCACGGAATGAAAACAGAGGAAGCCAAGAACTTTTCGTATGAACAATGGTATGACATTCAAGCAGAAAGAAGAGGACAGACTCAGAACGTTCAGGCTCAACCTTTACAAGAGAGAGAACTTGTTACTCCGCAAACAACTAAGCAGCGTGGAGACGGGCGTAAACCAGCTCCACCCCCTGCACAACCAGGATCAGTAGAGATAATGAGTAGGAGACAAAACAGGGTATGACCTTTCCACTGAGGAGAGGTCATTTTTTATTCTCATTTTATCATGTTCGCAAATGTAAAGGTAAGCCTTTGTTAGGATCAAATTTGTCTAGAGGTTTAAAGTTCATTTCTACCTCTAAATCTCCAGTTTTAAAGGGGTCCGAAGTTGGTTTTCCTTTGGAGCCTTTTCCCCAACTGGCAAACTTAGTGTCTAAATCAACGTTAATACCACTTCTAATTTCAAATTGAATGTATTTGAAACTCTTCTCCATGTCATAAGTGGAATAGCCTTTGGCAACATTATCGCTAGGGTTAAAAATATCACAGAACATAATGATAGACATGGTAAATTGTTTCGTTTCAATTATTAACTCGTTGCTATAAGTCCCTTCTTTGTATTTAATGCTGTTTACTGGCATATTTAATTCCCCGTATTTTATATTTCCGTATTTTATTATAATTACCTTCCTTCTGTTGGTAGAAAGCTACCATTTTTTTAATTGTGTACGTAAAAGTGAAATGTTGATAATATTAATCGTAGCACAGATAGGTATAAAAGACCTTAACAAAAATGGATTTGCTAGTCTAAATTACATTAATTTGTTCCATTAAAAATTCACGACATATTAGACAACGAAATGTAAATAGTGTATACTATAAAGAACGAGAAATTAAGGGGGAATGAAAATGAATGTCATTCAATATTTATTGAAATGCAGAGGATTAATGAACCTGAAACGGTATCAAAACTTATTCTTATTTAAGCAACGCAGTGTAGCAGAGCATTCATGGTCGGTAGCCAAAATTGCTCAAGGACTAGCACTAATAGAACGAGAAAAATACGGCAAGGAAATTGATATGGGAAAACTGCTTGAAAAAGCAATTTCTCATGATGAGATAGAAATATTGACAGGTGATATACTCTCTTTAACCAAAAAACGTACAAAAGCTATGACGCGTGCTGTAGAAGGTCTTGAACGACAAGTCTTTGAGGAAGAATACGCTCAGCAGTTTTTGCCGAGTGGATGGAAAGAGCATTTTCGTTCCTTAACGCTAACGGCCAAAGACGATTCTATTGAAGGGGAAATACTTGCCGTTGCTGACGTAATAGATACAATGTTTGAGGCTATTGAAGAAATCCAGCTAGGCAACACTGAATATTTCAGTGGAGTCGTGACGAGTTCGTACGACAAGATTGCAGACTCCCAGTTAGGAAGCGTACAAGATATACTGGATGAGTTTAGGACTCAATACGAAAGCTTGATTCAGAAGGCATGCTAACGCATGTCTTTTTGTTATTGCTCGACATGATACGACGATTAAAAAGCGGCTATTAACATATTATACAAAAACAATAGAAAGAGAGGAATTACATGCTGTTTTCAGAGGTAAAACCGAATAACAGATTACAAATAAAGTGCGAACATCCCGACCCTTCAAAACGGTTAGTGCGAGGGATTGTTCTTGCGGTAGGCGACGAATCGTTAATCATGGTGACTGAAGGTGGAGATATTCAGGAAATAGAAAAAGACCAAATGCTCCATATCCTGATTATTTCGTTACCTAAAGTACTTTCCGATGCACTACAAGTGTTAAAAAACCAGCATGAACGTATTTATCAAAATGAAGAAGCTCGGATCAAACTGCGTGCAGATTTAGAAAAGTTGAAAAATGGAGTTCATGACGCATCCTTCTTGTCCGATTTTAACGGAGTCGGGGCCACCACGAGACTCACAGCTTCAATTGAACCCGACGAATTGAAATTCATTTCGAAGGGACTAACTTACATCTTCGGTTTTACGCCTTATTCCAACGATGAAATTATACTGGAAATTGATGTAAGAGATACCTTAGAGTATCCACAATTTGTTCAAGAGAGAGACGTAGATCGCATTCTGGATACACACGCACCAGATGTCATACAAATTATCAAAAAGCAATTCTCTTATTCCACCAATACTAAGCTGATAGAATCAAAGGTGATGCATGAGAATGGAGACTTCTATATTGTCCAGTCCTCTTATCAAGTACGTATTCCTATCTCCGCAGAGCTGTTCGTTGAGATGAGAGAAAAAATACGACAATCAATCAGGAGGATGAAGTGATGGAACAAAGAGTGCCCAAAAGAAAGAACTTACGATTTATTCTGCTGATGATCATTGCCTTTGTTTTAGGTGCAGCATTCAACGTTTCAATGAAGCCCACTGTCGTATCAGGGACATCCATGTATCCCACGCTGGATGATGGTGATTACATGTTGCTAAACCGATTGACGGAAATTCAGAAGGGGGATATTGTTGTTTTTCGTTCTGGAATTGAAACTGCTCCTATCATGGTAAAACGAGTAATAGCAACAAGTGGAGATGTTATAACAATTTCAGATTCAAAAGTAACTATTAATGGCCAAGATTTGGTCGAGCCTTATATACAAGACAAGGATTTTATGGGTGCTGTGTCATTGACAGTGCCAGATGGTGAAATGTTTGTGATGGGAGACAATAGAAATAACAGCTTGGACAGTCGCAACCTTGGTACAGTAAAAGTGGAAAACGTTATCGGAAAGACGCTTGTTCGCTTGTGGCCACTAGAGACCATTCAAAATGATACTAATTATAACAATAAAAGATTAGGGGAGGAATGAACGGATGAATAGATTGAATAAAACCGGGATGACGCTCATAGATTATAAAACAGAGCTAATGAAAGAATACCCGCAGATAGTTCGAGATGCACTTATCACAACGATTGCACAAATGAAGGAACAGAAGATCGTTACAATAGATGCCTTCACCTACATGCAAGATAAAACCATTCCAATGGAAGACTTTAATCGGTATCTTCTGACGCAAGCAACCTATGCGAAGAGTGACGAAGAGATGTTCGAAGAATTTGAGGTAATACGCAAGGACTTGATGCGAAGCTTGGCAAATACACTTGGGTTAACATCTAAATCCATGCTGACAAAAGAGCAGATCGTGGTCCATAAGAAGTTTTATATGGATGCAACATTTGCCAAAAACTACTTCCAAGTAGAGGAAAAAGATATAATGAATCTCATGAAAAGAAAAGGTATTGTCGAGAAATTTGCGGTATTAAGGTTACCCAAAATAATAGGGGACTACTGCAACAAACACAAGATGGAAAATAGGATGATTCGTATGGATTACTCGATGGTGTACTATGAGTCTGAAGGAGATCGTTATGCAATTGATTTAACCTTTGAAATAGGAATCGAGAAGCTTGAACATATGGTGGATTACTCAGAGGTTAGCGATAGTATCACGCAATCTGTTGAAGAAGCAAATCTTTTCTATGCAACAAAAATGCAAGCATAAGACATCCTTCGGGGTGTCTTTTTATTTGGACGTATCATATTTGCATATAATGAAATATATTTATTTGAGACAGATAAGCATCAGGGAGGAACATGAAATGGAAAATGAATACCAAATTGAAGTTTCTTATCAGGTAAAAAAGGTTGTAACAGTAAAGGGTGAAGATGTAAGAAAAGCTCGAATAAAGGCAGCAGAGCTTGTTTATTTTTCAGAAGAGAATGTCGTTCCGCAGAGCGTCAACGTGAATGAAGACATTACTCGTCATTCAGAGTTGAACAAAGTGAGAACACTGGTTGTTACAAAAGATATGATAGTGAAAAATGGCATGCTTCGTTCCGGAGAAATCAATGAGGTGATAAGTCAAACAAATACTTCTTATATCATAGAGGCGAATAATGAGGAAATTCAAATTCCTTTTGAATATGCTTACCCTGTGAGATGACTAGAAATACAGTACTGCTTTGCAGTGCTTTTTTTTATGACATATTCTGATTTCTGATTAAAAAAAAGAATATCGACTTATAAATTATAATCTACAAGAATCTTAATAAGATTAATATAAAGTACACAAAAAGAGCCCAAATTAGAACTGAGCTCTTTTTGTATTAACCATTTAAACTGTAGTGTTTTTTGGCTGAATGCTCCAAGGTGATGGTGGAATATCCATTGCCACTTGATCACTGCTTGGTTTAATGCTCCAAGGTGATGGTGGAATATCCATTGCCACTTGATCACTGCTTGGTTTAATGCTCCAAGGTGATGGCGGAATATCCATTGCCACTTGATCACTGCTTGGTTTAATGCTCCAAGGTGCAGGTGGGATGTGCTTAGCTACTTGTTCACCGCTTGGTTTAATGCTCCAAGGTGCAGGTGGGATGTGCTTAGCTACTTGATCACCACTTGGTTTAATGCTCCAAGGTGCAGGTGGTATGGCTTTTGATGTTGCCTCACCGATAGTTTTAACGTTCCATGGTTGAGGTGTTATTGGTCCTGCTACAGTACTTGATTGTTCTCCAGACTGGGCTAAACCAGTTCCTGTAGAAGAAGTAAAGCCAACAACTCCTATACTTAGAGCCATTGCTGCACACAGCAACTTTTTCTTCATGTTTCTCATTTTTTTTCCTCCTGTTATTGTCATGATACTCCGAAAGAATCATGTCGCTACATTAGAATCACTTCGCAAGAGCAATTCGTTCACCTTGAGTAGAATACTCATGATGCCCTCGATATCATTTCTCTCGATAAAAAATTCATTTAGCTGTTTATAATAATACCGTATATCGTAGTCATTTCCTATCTTTTCTATTCTTGGTAAGAACTCGGCTTTCATAAACTTCACATATTCTTCGGTGTAACCTAGTATATGGAGTTTCGCCACTTTATATTCCATCAAGAAATCTTCAAAATGCAACATCGGTTTCTCATGTTCTTCCATGGATTCTAATACATAGCCAGCTTTTAATATTGTTTCATTTGCGGCACTCAGATTTTTTTGATCCCTAAAAGCTTTTGCTTGCATAAGAAAAAGTACGAATCGCTCAAACTTCATGGATTCTGGCATCGCTTGAATGCCGATTTCGCAATTTTGGATACATTTATCGTAATTTTTAAACTTCATACATGCTAAAGCGTAGTTGTATAAAGCTGGGAAACGAACTTTCCAACAATTTGTAGAACGGGCATAGTACAAAGCTTTCTCTAGACATTTAAGAGAACGTTGAAAATTCATTAATTTAGATTCTACAATCGACATGTTTGTATAGAGTTCAGACACTCTTTTCAAATTATCATTGTTTTCATAGATTTCCAGTGCGATAGGGCTGTGCTCTTCCACTAAATCTAAATGGGAAGTCCATTGAGCAGCTAGACAGATAGAATAATGCAAATCTGCAATTTCTAATCCTTGCAAGGAGTTTCTTGTAGTTTCAGGAATAACTTCATAAGCTTGAAGGTACAACAGGAGAGAAAGCTCGAAATGCTTTCTAGCGTAAGCTATGTTTCCGTTGTATTTGTGATAAAAGTAAATTATCTCAACAGTCATTTCATGTGTTCTTTCACGTAATTCAGCAGAAATCACTTCTGCTTCATCGATTTCCCAAAGTAAGATATGTGCCCGCATTAATCGAACCTTATTTAACAATCTATCTTCGTTCGTAAGTTTGCTGTGATTATTTTCAACACCTAAAATGTGCTGCTTTAAACCAATTATTTCTTCTTTCGTTTTCGAATGAAGCAGTAGCTCATTTATATTTTCCAAGCTTTATTCCCCCTCCTAAAGTTCTTTAATCACGAAGACCACTTATTAACATTGTTGGTTCTTCGAATATGTATATCTCTATCTAAAATTTATAGTCATTTAATTGTATTTTGAAAAATCAAGCAACCCTCAGAAGAAGGTGAGTAAATATTATTTTCCAATGGCAAAAGCAGGATAATTAAATAATAAATATGAGAACAACAGAGGGATATAGCTTTGCAAAGAAATTGTTGCTATGTTTATACAGCTTCTTATATGTCTCTAATTATACGTCAAATTACACTGTTTGTCAACAATTGCTTATTTCTGTTGTCTGTAGGAAACAAGGAGGGGAGACATTATTTGTGGTTTGGGTCTATTGGTAATACTGTTCTTATGTCGAATATACTATGTATTTGTCTAAATGTCATTAGCATATGCATAAAAGGATATTTTTCTGGTGTATTTATGAGAATATTTCATTAATTAATACGGTAATTGTACCCAAGAGGATTTATGTTTCTACATTATTCGACATGATTCTCTATTTTTTATCTCTTTCTCTTGTCATTATCAAAATATTTCTTCCGCATACAATAAACAGAACTTAAAAACATGGAGAGGAATTGTCCTCATTTAAAAAGGAGATGTTTGTTGTATGAAGAATGGTGTGTATAAAAGATTTTATCGCAATATTAGAAATGAAAAAGGAATGTCAAGAAGAGAGTTAGCTTATTTCTTTGCTTGTCCATGTGGGCACACTGATTCCAGTAATGAGGAGCCTTCTCATTACGTTTGTGTTTGTGATAATAAAGGCTTTTACGACGGAGAAAGGTTTCATGTTTTTTCAGTCACAGTCTTGGAGGATGACAAACGAATCAAGCTATCCATAAGCGGACAAAACTATAGAATGCTCTTCGAAAATGATTATGGGGAGGATGATATAAGAACGTTTAAAAATGTTAAGCTTCAGGCATACAGAAACTCCTTTACGCTCAGTTTGTCCAAAGAAACCGGACGGACCTATAAAATTAAGTTTCCGCAGCGAACAGTCCAGGATGTTTCACGTTATGGTGTTACTGGAAGAGATGTAAGAGAGGCTTTTTATGCAGCTCTCAAAACTCCTGCTTATGCAAAAAAGGTGGATGAATTTATTGAAAGATTATCCAGTAGAATTCCAGATAAGATATTAGCTGAGTGGAATGTAGACTCGCAAGGAAAGAATAGCGAAGAAAAGATTGGAATGCTTACGCTACTAAATGCTTATCCCCACCTTCATCATATGGGAAAAGCAATTCCGTTGTTTAGTAAAGAACCAAAGAAAAACAAATTAGTACGCCAAGCAGCGGGGGGTACAGAGGCGTTCAAAGCAATTTGTCCAGCTCTGACCAAACGTTCCATTAAGATGCTTAGAAAGCTCCCGAATTATACAATTGGAGAAGTTCTGTCTATTGTTCAAGTCATGAAAAATAAAGACCATATTCATACGCTAATTGAAAGAAAAGTGAATAAAACTAATTCGAATTATCAACTTCATGATGAAGACCCTAGGGCTATAATAGAAGTCTCGTATATTAGAAAAAGGCTACTTAAGAAGTTCATAGGGCATTTTTATGGAGATGTTGAACGATTTGAAAGAGCGATGGTCCAAGATATGCATGTAGATTTCCATTTCCAAGATTCTATAAGGATGTATGCAGACTTACTGAAAGAGATGGATTCTCTTGAACCATCTGATTTAACCCGATTTAAAAAAGAATTTTTTGATGTCATAACAGGCAATCTAAAGAGTGTACATGACGGATTATCGCAAGCAAGAAACATGATAAACAGAGCAAACAAAATCATTCCTTATCGCAAAGAGGAAATCAATCAGTTGTCTTACAGTGGTCAAACGATTCAATTCCGCCCAGCCATAGACACTCATGAATTACTTCACGTGGGAAAAGCAATGCACATTTGTGTAGGAAGCTATGACCGAATGGCTTTAGAAAAGTCTCTAGCTATCGTTATTGGCTTTAAGGATGAAGAACCAGTACTTTGCATAGAGCTACAAGGAAACGAACTCAGACAGGTCAAGAAGTCGAGAAATCAACGATTATTCAAGAATGATATTGCTACAGAGGATTTTCAAGCTTGGATGAAACAAGTAAGTCCTAAGGTATTCACTAATGATTTATGCGAAATAGATGTGGAAAAAGAATTAGTAACAGTGGAATCGGAATTGATCGAGGAGAATCCATTTGCACATAGGGTTTACCATAATGCTCCAATAATAGAGGTAGGAGAATTTGAATTGCCTTTCTAGAACCCTATTACGGGTTCTTTTTTTTGGCATAGAGTCACTGATAATCCCATAAGATAGTTTGTTAAAACAATAAAGGAGCAGAACTATCCTGCTTTGAAAAGGAGCGTCTATTATGAGGTTTTATCATATTTCCACGGAACTGTTGCATACCGGTTTGTTTCAACCCGCTATACCAAAAAATCGACACAAAGATGCAGAAAACGATAAGATTCCTCGTATATGTGTATCTAATTCGGTAGAAGGGTGTCTATCCGCAATTCCAAACGGTGGTTCTAGACTAGACGAAATGAATTACAGCAGGCGTGGGTACTACTTGTTATTTACGATCGACACGGAAAAGTTAGGAATATCTTCAGAGAATATCATGACAAACGAACAAATCTATGAACTAGACTATGTTAGGGATGCTGACTTTACTGGAGAACATTGGATACTTCAAGAATTCCAAGTAGATGCTTCTGACATACAGTTGATTTGCTTACATGATTGGGCAGAAGAACCAGTGGATGTACTTCCCTTTAGTATTTTCGCAATTGCAGAAGAGAAGTATGAAGGCGATTACCTGACCGCATACATGGAAATGTACGATGATTTAGTGCCATGTAGCGTGCGTATTTCTGAGGCTAATTATCATTCATCGGTTATTGAATCTGGGCAAATAATTTCCCTACAAACCGATAGCATGGAGGAGGCAGAAGAAGTTGCCATTTTACTTGCTGCTTGTCAAAATGTAGAAGTCATTAAAGTAGACACATATGATGTCGCCTTTCAAACGACAGGAGAAGCACATCTGGGTATTGTCTTTGAACAACATTTTGAGTTAGCATCGCAATTCAACTAGGAAATTGAAATTAAATAGGAAAGAGGATGAATAATATGAGATTAGTAATTGCAGGAGGAAGAGAGTTTTCAGATTATGAGTTTTTAAAACGTGAAGTGGATCAATTTGTGCTAGGAGCGGAAGAAGTGATTGTTATTTCTGGTAAAGCGAGGGGAGCAGATTCCCTTGGAGAGAAATACGCGAAAGAACGAGGGTATGGTTTAGAAGATTACCCTGCTAATTGGAAGCTGTTTGGAAAGCGAGCGGGATTTGTACGCAATCGACAAATGGGCGAGTCTGCGGATGCAGTTATCTGTTTTTGGGATGGATATTCAAAAGGGACAAAGCATATGATCGATTTGGCGAAGGAGCTAGATCGTAAATTACTTGTCGTTCGGTACTAAACAAGAAGGGCGGAATAATTTATGGTAAAGAAATTAATGGGTATGGTTATTTTACTAGTATTGTTCACAGCATTCCTGATAGCTAATGGTACAGGTATAGCAAGTGGTGCAGAAAATTTAAACGGCGAGTCACTTTCTATTGGGGACAAGTTGGCAGAATGGGCTGGCAATCTTACAAAAAAAGTCATCGATAAAGTCTTCGAAAACTTTATCGGGTAAGGCTTTGCTTAATCATACGACTCTCCTCTCGGAGAGTTTTTTTATATTTATAGGCCATGGTGCATAAGATGAGTGAAAACACTATAAGCATGTCGATTGGTTGGTTGCCAACAAATAACTATTGACGATTTTAGAGGTTGAGTTTGGAAAACATACAATCAACAAAAAAGGAGAGAACTTAAATGTTAGTTTTGTCGAGAAAAAAGGGCCAGTCCCTTTGGTTTAATGGAAAAGAAATGATGATTGAGGGGATAAAAGAGGGCGGACGGCATGATGGAAAACTAAAAGTGAATTTTACAGGAGAGAATGATCCGACGCGACATTTGACGGAAGAGGTAAAAGAAGTAATCCCTGGTCTGTGCATTGGTTTTGTCAAAGGGAAGGGAAAGCAATATCGTCTCCTTATTGAAGCAGGGGACATGCGTGTTGCTAGAACATACGAATACGTCAGAATGTCAGCATAAGAACAGGAGGAATTATGAGCACTGTTGAAGTCGAATTCAGAATTGATTCGCTGTTAGTTATTGAAGAACAGGGGGGTAAGCTAACACAGATTCAAGAGTGTGAACTGCACAGCCTGTTCTGCATGCTTCTCCATAAAATGGCTAACATTGCCTAACAAAGCGAGGTTCAATGTCTCGTTTTTTTGTTGTTCAAATTTAATGAAGTAAACAAGTGTCAATTGCATATGCTAAGAAAAAGGAGTGAAGCCTATGGGGGAAACACACTTGATCCTCACGGGACTACTAATCCTCAGCCTGATCTCCACTTTTCTCCTAACGAGCACAAGAAAAACGTCGTATATTGCTCGAGGAGGAATAATCGTTGCGTTATTGGTTGTATGTATTCATGCCAATCACCTGACCTCCATTAACAAGCAAATCGTGGAAGAAAAGGCTAAAGTTCTGTATGAGGAGAAAGGGCCCGACATTCGTGTGGTTCAAGAAAGTCGTCATCGCTTTAGAGTCCGGGCAGAAGATAATAAATATATTCTGCTGGTCACATACGACGGATTTTATATAGATGAGATAAAAGAGAAAGAGAACAAATAAGGGCCCAGTTGGGTTCTTTTTTCTGTGTAGTAAAAAAAGATATTCCAAATGAGGGTGCCGTTCACTTCTGAACATTATTCTGCTTAAACGAATATCTTCATTTATTGTAAATTTAAATTGACTAAGTAGTCGTTTGAGTATATTTCTTGTATGAATAAATCGATATTATGAAATGACAAGTAATTGCGTATGATAGGGTGAAACAAGATAATAGGAGCGGACAAGTCGTCTGCATTTAAGGAGGAAATTATTCATGGAAAAACTAGAAATCTCAAGTATGTTAACCATTTCAACAGCACATATCTCAGAGGAGACCGCTAAACTCATTGAAAGTAATGCTATTCAAGGGCTGATACATTATCAAAAGAATGAATACGGTTGGTTTATCTATACGGGTGTTGAAGAAGATGAGGTTGAACTGAAAGAAGATTTACCAGAAGACTTGAAAAGTGTCATGGATGTAGCAATTAGACACAATTGTATATGGTTATGTTTAGATCGAGACGCAGAATTAGCGAAGGATTTGCCTATTTATCACTGGTGAACTAACTCCTGAAAAATAAAATAATGAAAATGCAAAATAGTTCGTAACAGGGGATTCTATCCCTTGTTTTTTTATTTCCAAAGAAAAAGAGCCTAAAAGCTAGGCTCTATATTTTATAGTTTGCGAATCATTAAGGTAGCGATTACTTCATTCCGCGGAATAAGCACATCAAACCCTTGGGTAGTTAACCACTCTTCCAGTTCTTCAGCGGAAATAGGCTCGTTGCTTAGTGAACTTGGTGCAGCGTAGATCATTAAATACTTTACTTTACGCTCTTCACAAGCTTCTGCGAACAATTGAAGCATTTCAGCTCCGTATCCGCCCGACATTATTGATTTATCCGATGACATATCCTCGATATAACCGTAAAGTTGCTTGTCAGTCTCTGTTTCAAGCAGTGCATTAAAGACTTTCATGTCTTCTTGAATGTCATCTTCTACCATTCCTTTGGCAATCAACGACATCATCATGAGGTTTTCTGGTTGTAATTCCATTACAGAGCCGACTATTGCTGCATCTATATTTGGGTTTGACGGGGCGAGTATAATCGTTTCCCCATTTTTCAAGTAGCTTTGTACCATATCTAGATTTTGTTGTTTCATTTCCATATCAAACATCTCCTCTTTCTTTGATAATCTATCATACGAAAAGGAAGGAGGAATTAGTCATGTTTTTCTTCTCTTTCTTTTCAAAGGCATATAGAAAGCCAATAGCATCAACGATTTTTATTCGGCATCATTAAGCATTTTCTTTTCAGTCGAAAATGAGTTTCTCAGAGTAATACATGTAGTTCCTGCACCATCAAACATTATCAAATTATGAAAAGGATAAGGTAAGAATATAATACACAAGAATTATAAAAATGGAGATCCTATAGGATCAATGAAATGGAGACGAATAATGAGAAAACCGATTATTTTATTAGATATGGATGATGTAATGGCAAACTTTTCAGCAGAATGGATACGGCTATACAATGAGGAATACTCCGATAGTCTGACTCAAAACGATTTGACAGAGTGGGACGCCTCTTTATTTACAAAGCCTGAGTGCGGGATGAAAATTTATGATTATCTTCGTAATCCGGGGCTATTTCGCAACCTGATAGTTGCGGATGGGTGTAAGGATGTCCTGAAAGATTTAACTGAATTAGGAGCAGAGGTAATTATAGTGACGGATTCACCTCAAGGATGCAGCTTTGGACAAAGTGACTGGAGGGGAAGTAATCCAACTGATGATAAAAGAGCATGGTTGCAGGAACATTTCCCCTTCATACCAAAAGAAAATTTTGTAGTTACTTCTAAAAAATGGCTCGTTCAAGGTGACATACTAATAGACGATAAGCCGTCTACTATTTTGAAGTTTCAAGAGCTTGGGAGAAAGGTTGTAGCAATGAGCAGACCTTGTAACCAAAAGATTGATGCTCAACTTCGTGCGGACAACTGGTTTGTACTTCATGATATTTTGATTCAAGAATGTTTTGGAGGTATTGTTCGGAACTAAACATAGTCCAATAAATTTAGTTAAGAGATGAACAGGAGGAATAACACTTGCAAAATCATTGGTTAATAAAAATTGAAAAAAATAAAGGTAAGAATATGAAGTTCTATACAGAAATCATTCGTGAAAAATACGGTAAGGAACTTTCGTGGATAGAAGTTCAGGCACTTGATAGACAAGAGCATTTAGCGATCTTATGTAAGCTTGAGGAAGCCATTAAGCTGGACCAATCTCCGTATGACATCGAAAAGCTTTCAAGAGCTATTCAATATTCAAGAAGTGGAATGGGTGGTTCTGCAATGACGCCCTATACATGTCACTTTTGTGGAAAACAAGATATATGGACGAATACTGCGATTCCTAATATCTGCAAGGATTGCACGGATGAAATGGCAAAGGCAATAATATTGTCAGGTTTCGATCTTTCGAAATCACAAAAGGGGATAACTAATGAAACCACATTTACTTCATAAAGGCGACATGATAAAAAGCAGGATAACTTCTCGTCTTTGGATAGATGAAGGGGAAATATTTGAAACGTTAGGAATAACGACCTCTGTATATACCGATAGTCAAGGTGTACTTTTTATTGATCGCAACGGAGGCATTCGGGCATTCTGGTCTCTATCAGATTATGAAGTAATCCACCAAATTATAAACAAGGAGAATGGAGATGAGTGACGAACTAATAATTCAAATAGAACATTTATTGGAGTCCATAGAAAAAGTGCAAGTCAAAACCTATCAACTCTGTCAAAAGATGAACCTTCCCAAAGAGAAGTACGATACTCGAGTGATCTGCAAAGGCTCACTGGTACAGAAAGCTCAACAGGAAGACATAGCTCAAATTAGAGAGGTTTATTCGTTATTGGTGAACGAAGAGATAGTACCACTTCTTCTGCAAAACCGTTTGGTATTGGTGCAAACATTAGACAAAAGAGTTGGTCCAGAATTTATTGGGACAACCTTGAACATTCTTAGGGAAATCTATCATGATCTACTTATTGATTTACAACGAAATCGAATCATAGGCATATAGAAAGAGCAGTATCCTATCTAGGGATGCTGTTTTTTTGATAGCTCAGTAGCTCACGACAGGGATACCATAAAGTGTTATTAACAAACTAGTATTTTTTTGTACTATTCGACTTTATTAACGGAAAGGAAAAGGTAAAACATTTATTCCTTATAAATAACAGATACAATTCTTGCATAACATCCTATATATTATAAATATAAATTGATATATATTGGAATAGAAGTCAGGATATAGGGAGGAATTCATGAAAATAATAGGGGAAATTGTCGGACAGAACAATTAGTATAATGTTGCACAAGAGCTATCTGAATTAATTTATCTTATTAAGTGCTATTGTTCTAGTAGTATTGAAACAACAAGGAAGAATACGAAAAACATTATTAATTAAATTAGAAAAGAGGGAAAAGTAATGAACATTAAAAAAATAATACCAGTTATTGCTTTATCTATTTTTGCCGCTAGTGCTGTGCCAGCATCAGCTGACGTTCTTGGTGGTTGGAGTGAAGAAGGTGGCTATTTCACAAATCCTGCAACAGAATTAAATAACAGTTTTGTTGTTGGTGAAAAAGGAACAGTTTCAGCACTAGCTGCTGCAGCTTCACACTCTTCTTTTTATGATTATAAAAAACCTGGATCACAAATTTATGAACGTATTAATGGGGAAACTACTTGGAAAGGTATAGAACATTATTCGAGAGCTAGATATGAGACTTGGGTTACTGGTACTGCAGAAGCCGATAGTGGCCGAGTATGGGGAGTAGGTTATACACTGGCAACTAGTGGTTGGCATCCTGGAGATTTCGCAACTGCTAAAACTTATTATGGAAATTAATATGACAAGAAGAGGTAATCCTAGGATTATCTCTTTGCTTTTAAAATTATGAGAAGCATTCTGCATAAACAAGACATAGCGTTTTCTCTCTATCTTCTTGTTATTAATATACTCTTCATTCTTGTTTTTTGGACAATTTCATACTTAGACTACATCAATATGATCAACAATGGATTTGTGGATAAGAGTGCAATCACCTTCACGATGGAAGAAGCAAATTCACCATTTTCAAAAGTTAATGATGAATTTATTCTATTTCAATACGACGTTAATTTTCCTGAAGTTAAATATGTTTGGTTAAATGGGGATGTAGTTCTTCCTCCGTACAACGAAGCAGAAGATATTATTGATATTGATAAATATCAAGGGAATGTCGCTATAATGGGAAATCAAGCTAATAGTAGTGTGCCTGTCGATTACACGCTAATAGGACAATTCAACACGCCTAACTCATACATATTGAACTCTGAAACATGGCTTATATCAAATGAAGTAGAACTAGTGCTAAAAAATGGTACATATTTTAAAATCGTCGCTCCAAACGATGCAGAAGAATCTATATTAAACAAACTTATAAATGATAATACAATAAGCATCATTGATAATGAGGTGTTTGGTTCCTATGCTTTAAACTCTAATACTTATGTAAATAAGGTAGGTTTAGTAAGTCTAGTTTTCCTGACTCTTATATTCATCTTGATATGTTATATTCTAATAAGCAGAGAGAAAGCACTAATGGGCATACTCTATTTATCCGGATATCCTTTTCATTCCGTATTCAATATGGTATTCAAATACAAAATAATCCCTTATTTATTACAATCCACATTGTTAATAACTACCTGCCTAGTAATTGAAAAAGGATTCCCACTTTGGTCTAATAGTTGGATCTTCAACTCACTTTATATGTTTGTTGGATTTATTTTATTTTTGCTTATGTTTTTTTATAAAGAAGTCTTTTCTTATACAGTGAAAAGAGGAGGTAAGAAATTTTGAAAATTATATTGACTCTATTTAAACAAAACAAATACTTTAATCTCCTTAATATCTTAATCGCAACAGTATTTTCATGTCTGTTAATGGTGTTGGTTATTAATATGGATTATACGGTGATCGAAAGTAATACCGTGGAGAATTTTAAAGATAAAAACTTATACCAAATATCAGATGAATTGTACGATGAGAAAGAAACCTCCTTCTTTTCAGTTCCGTCTAATTATGACAAATTGTACAATTTTTCAAAAGAGCTAGAAGAGAAACTGAAATATATATATTACAATCCTGTTTGGCAACCGATAGGCGTGGCAGATTTCAAAGGTGATATAAAATATGATGCTTATTATGAATCTGGCAACAATCAACCGCCTTTTAATATTGGTGATACCTCTTATCGAACGGTCAAGTCTATGAGGTTTAATAAAACGGTGTTTGATTTGAATAATCTTCAATTAAAAACCGGAAAAATGTTTAAAGAAGAAGATTATGTACTACATGATAATATCATTCCAATTATTTTAGGCTCTGATTTATCAAATATATATAAATTAGGAGATACAATTAATATCTTGTTTTACCAAAAGGAGTTTAAGGCTGAAGTTATCGGTTTTTTGAATGCAAATCAAAAAGTATTGGCAGCTAATGAACCCGAGGTATTATTAGATAGATACATAGTGCTTCCAGCAATAAATTTTAGTGAAGCTCCTTCTGCTATAAAGAGTTTCAACTCACAAAATGAACTCTTCTTTAAAGCTATACTGCTTAGCAATTCAAATGGGAAAATCGTAACTGATTCTTCTCCATTAGAAATAAAGAAAACTATTAACGAAATCTCAACAAAAACTGGTTTCTCTGACTTCACTATTATTGGTGCTAATACTATTTCAACCGATATATTAGTAAAAATGACAGAGCAACACACGGGCGTATTGATTTCTGTTTTAGTAGTTTTATTCTTAATCATTATGATTATCTCTGTTTTTGTTATGTATCTTAAAGTTAAACGAAGCATTTCCACTTACCTAGCACTATTAATAAGCGGAGCAAGTTTAAAAGACATCTATAAAATAGTAATAGGGGAATTTATATTTGCAAATGTGATTGGATGTTTCATCCCTGTTTTGTTCTTATTATTTATAACTAAGGGATCCATACTATTACTTACAAATTACTTGTTTTTGGTCATTGTTTTCTTATTAGTTTCCACACTACTAATAAACATAATGGTTAAAAAAACTTTCCATACTATAGATATAGTTCAAAGTTTGAAAGGATGATACTATGACCAGACTTTTATTAGAGAATATAAAAAAAGAGTTTAAGGGCGTCCCGGTCTTTGAAAATGTAAATTTACATGCTGAGGGAGGTAGACTTATAGCAATTAAAGGTAAAAGTGGAGTTGGAAAAAGTACACTATTAAATATAATTGCTGGGTTAGAGCGTCCAACATCAGGTGAATTATTCTTGAATAACGTAGATATGAATGAGTGTAGTTTTAGTGAGTTGACCAAACTCAGAGGTAGTTCAGTTGGATATATCTCACAGCATAGTCCAATGATACCTAAATTAACGGCCTTAGAAAATATTTGTGTTCCGTTATGGTTCAAGAATGAAAAAGAAGAAAATTTCGATATGGATAGAATCAATCAATTAGGTGAATTACTTGAAATCAAACACTTATTTCCGAAAAAGATTCAATTGTTATCTGGAGGCGAAGTTCAAAGAGTGGGGATTATTCGTTCTCTTATCAATAACCCCGAACTAATTGTTGCTGATGAACCGACAGGATCGCTTGATGATGAAACGACTTTAAAAATTTTAAGCTACTTTGACAAACTAAAAGAGCAAGGCCTCACAATCATTATCGCCACTCATAGTAGTCTAGTCGCAGACCGTTGTGATCTAGTATATGAATTAAGAAACGATGGATTATTATTAATATAGGATTTCTACCTATTCTTTGTACATAAAGAGAGTGCACTAGTCCTTCTGGGACTAATGCACTCTCTAACTTTTTGTTTACTTAATTTTTCTTTCATAGACATGGAAGTAATAATCATATGGGTTTTGGTGATTTCGAATGCCTTTTTCCACTGATATCTCGGTCCATTCGTTCAAATCTATTTCTGGAAAGAATGTATCACCTTCGAACACATGGTGAATCTTTGTCATATATATTTTCTCTACATCCATCATGAACATGTCGTATATTTGTTCTCCCCCAAAGATAAAAATCTCTTTTTCATCCTTACATAATTCAAGTACTTCTTCTCGTGAGTGTGCTATTTCACATCCAGGAAAGGAAAACATGCAATTCTTCGTTAAAATAATATTCCTTCTATCTGGCAAAACTCGGCCAATCGATTCGAAGTTTTTTCTACCTAAAATGATGGGGTGTCTCTTTGTGGTTCGTTTTACGAATTCCCAATCTTTTGGAATTCTCCAAGGGATGTCGTTGTTTTTACCAATCACTCGATTTTGATCCATTGCAACAATAATGGACACCTTCACATATAACACTCCTATTCGTGGTTTATCTATATTTTTTTTAGGTAAGTATTTGTTTCGTTTTTCGTATTAAAAAAATGCCCCTGAGGGCACTTTCTTATATATCACATTTAAGTTGCGAGCCACAGTTAGAGCAAGTAGAACATCCCCCGGAATCGATTACTTTTCCTTCACGGCACATTGGACAAGTATTGCCAACCTGTGTTCCATACACTACTGTTTCAGCTGTTTCAGCTATCTCTGCGATATCATCTTCAATCAAGGACAGAACTTGCATCGAACGACTGCCATCGACATAGACCGTACCGCCTTTTGCTCCGCCTTTATGAAGCATTTCGTATACTTTTTGTACTTGTTCTACGGTATATCCTTTTGGAGCATTTACCGTTTTCGACAGAGAAGAATCAATCCATCTTTGTATTGCACACTGTGTGTTTACATGCTCTTCAGGAGATAACTCCATCGCTGACACAAAGTAATCCGGAAGTTCCCCTTCGTGTTCTGGGTTATACTTCAGGTAGTCTTCTACGATTTTCGCATCGACTTTGATATTTGCTCCTAAACGTCCAGAACGATAATAACTGAATGAGTAGTACGGCTCTAGACCCGTAGAGCACCCAATCATTGTTCCAGTTGAGCCTGTTGGTGCAACAGTCAGTAAATGTGAGTTCCGAATACCAAACTCCAGGACATCCATACGAATATCTTCTGGCATTTCTTTCATAAATCCTGTATTGATAAATTTATGACGCAACTCCATCGTTTTTTCTTCTGTCTCCCCAATCAAGAAGGAGAAAGAACCTTTTTCTTTAGCTAGTTCGATAGACTCTCTGTAGGCTGCTGTAGCGATTGTTTCAAAGACCTCATTTGTCAAAGTTAAGCCATCTTCTGATCCGTACCTAGCTGCAAGTTTGATTAGTAAATCTGATAGACCCATAACTCCAAGTCCAATCCGACGTTCTCCAAGAGCTTGAACCTCATTTTCTTTCAAGAAATATGGACTTTTGTCTATTACGTTGTCCTGCAATCTGACCGATTCAGCAACTGTCTTAATCAAACCTTCTTTATCAAATGTTTTATCTCCAAAGTTAGCGAAGACACTTAAGTTAATTGCGGCTAAATTACAAACAGAATAAGGTGCCAGTGGCTGCTCCCCACAAGGGTTTGTAGCGACTACTTTTTGCCCGTATGCTGCTGCGTTTGTTTTATCGTTTGCATTATCAATGAAGAACACACCAGGTTCTGCTGCATATGTTGCACAGATATTGATTAAATTCCAAACATCTTTTGCTCGAACTTCACGGTAGACTTTCACCGCATAGCCCATTTTCTCCCATTCTCTAACGTCTCCAACATTATGCCAATTTTCGTTGTAGAATTTCATTTCGCGTTTCGTGTAATTTTCTACATCGGGGAAACGAAGGCTATACATCTCATCGTTTTCCACCGCAGCCATAAATTCTTTTGTGAGAGCGATAGAGATATTTGCACCTGATAAGAATTCTGGGTCATTCACACTGTAAGTTCCGCCATCTTTAAGTGATTTCTCAGCAGTATTACGAGATTCATCAGATACATTATGACGAATAGTCAATTCATAGATTTCTTTTTCAGAATCAGTTAAAGGCGTGAAGCTTAATTTTTCTTTCGCCATTTCCTGAATGAAAGGATTGTCAATCTCTTTCATGATGTAGCGTAGAATATCTGGATTTTGCATCTTAGACAGAATGAATTCGATGACGTCTGGGTGCCAATCTGATAATAAAATCATTTGTGCCCCTCTTCGCGAACCGCCCTGTGAAACAAGGTGTGTTAATTTCGCAATGTCATCTAGCCAAGAAACAGAACCGCTAGATTTTCCGTTTACTCCTCTTGCAAGTGTATTGCGAGGTCTAAGAGTCGAACCATTTGTTCCAACGCCACCACCACGACTCATGATTTCCATTGCTTTTTTGCGATGATTATTAATTCCACCACGGGAATCCTTGACCATTGGTAGTACATAACAATTGAAGTAAGTTACATCTGTACCAGAACCAGCCCCGTAAAGAACACGACCTGCAGGTACTAGCTTTTCCATTGCAATCAAATTAGTGAACTTTTTAAACCATACTTCTTGTTCAACCTCATCTTCTGATAGTTCACGTGCATTTCGAAGTGCGATTTGCTCATAGTATAACTCCAAAGGTTTTTCGATTTTGTTAATAGGACGAATAATCGTAGATTCTTTACCTTCTTCTACATATTCGCTTTCTAATTCAATAACTGCCTCTTTATTTTTTTTGTCGAGGGAACGAACATACCCAAATCCACGCCCTGGAAATTTCGGGTCTTCCTTTACGGTTAATACAACTAAGTCTCCGGACTTCAGCGTTTTTAAAGCTGTATCCTTTTGACTGTAACGATCTAACATGACCATACGATTCACACCAGAACGGTGTAATTTCATGTCAGGTGTAATCGGATGAATCATATCGAATTTCTCGATATCCTTGTTTAGTTGTTCGATGTGTTGTTGTGTGTACATAATGTTTTTCCTCCTCGTGTGTTGAGTAGACGATTTTGCGTCTAGGTTCTGTTCTATTCAAAAACAGACCTACTTATGACACTAAATCCACTAACTCAATCTCCTTTTTAATGTAATGCTACCCGTGTCTAGTTTTACAGCCAGTCGAATGATTGCCTATTGGGCAATTCTCCTTTCTTTTCATGCTCGCACTATTCTATGCAGGGGAGTAAGGTTTGATTTCCCGACATTAATGACTCTTTCAAAAAAAAAGAGATAATATTGGTGTCAGTTATGTATGAACAAACAAAAAAGACCTGCAACAGCTATGCTGTATACAAGTCTTTGGAGGTTATCGTGCTGCTTCTGTACCTCTTGCTTTTTCCATTTCGCGAGCTGCTTCCATGTGTGTCACCTCCATATCTAATGATTAATACATTGTATTCTTATACAACATAAAATATTCTGTTAACATGAGTGGTTCGACATGTTTTTGACTCTTATAATGAAAATCCTATATGTTGACGTCTTTTTTAAGTCGTACATCTTCCATCATTTTGCCTAACTTTTGCATGAATAAATAGGTGAGCAATGCAATCACAACGAAGAAGAAAGTCATGGTTGATTTTGAGAAATAATCCATGAGCACAATACAGAAAGAGGCAAGAATAAGACCGATATCTGCTGTAGTGTTATAAGCAGCCAAGTATGAACTTTTCAGATTTTCATCTGCAATATCTCCTACATATGAATCGAGTAAAGGCCATGTTAATACTTCTCCTATTGTCAATATCATCATGCTTAGAATAAGAGGTAGTAACGAGTCAAAATGAACAATTCCAATAACCCCAATTAAAAATATCCCTAGACCATATCGCAGGATCTGTTTTTCTGTAGCATGCTTTAATACATAGGTGGAGACTCCAATTAAACACAATACAAGTAGAGTGTTAACTAATAACAGTAGCCCTGAGACATTTCCTCCCGTAATCTCATAAGAATGAAAGTTGATGCTTGGGAAGGTTTCTACTAGTCGAACATTGACATAATTTGTCGTTTGGCTTTCCATGAAAATGAAAAAAATCATTCCAATCATATAAAAACGGAACAACTTGTCTTTCATAATAATCTTATAGCCTGTTCCTAGCTCCTTAAAAGATTCTAAGGCAGTTTGTGGCTTCTCTTCTGATGAAAGACGCGTCTCTGGGATGAAAAAGAAAACAATCAGAATAGACACAATCGACATAGAGAGTAAAGTCAACGAAACGATAGCGAAATGGTCCTTGTAAAGACTAGCTCCTAGTAAACTTCCAATACCGACTGCAAGATTGCTAACCCAATAAAGGTACATTAAAGCAAACTTTCGAGAATGTTGATCGGTGAGGTCTAGTATCATTCCGGATGCAGCAGGTCGATAAGCGGCAATGGCAACCATGTTTAAGGCCATCATTAAACTGGTAACCCCAGGTGAGAACCAAATCACGGAATTGGCCAGAACAATCACAAGAAATGAACTTATTTGAACAGATTCAACAATCAGCATGACTCGTTTCCTTCCGAACTTGTCTGCTGCGTATCCACTATAGATACTAGCGAGAAATCCTAATGCAATCCCAATCATTGGGATAAACCCAGCCGCCTTTAATCCGAAGTGAAGATTAATATAGAGAGGCGTCATCATAATCATTGCATAGGTAAGGAACTGTGTAAAAAAACTTTGAACAATACGTAAACGGACCCCTTTGTGTAATTCCTTGAACTTCATATCTTTTACCCTCCATAAGAAAGAATTGAGAGCATAGAACTCTCAAACTTTTCAGTTTTTCCTATCTTATGTATAGGTAGAATGTGATATGCCATTTGTCAAACATCGTTCAACATACTACTAAAACAGTTTTAACAATGGGGTTGCCCTCTTATTATTTCTATAATATTCCAAACAACTTTTCTAAAAGCTTTATAAAACGACGAGAGATGCATAAGATACACTAATCAAAAAACAAATGGAGGTGACCTTATGGTTGCAAATGTGAATAAGGTAGATAAAAAGGAAGTAATGCTGGGAATAATGTTGAGTATGGAGGATTTTATCATTGCTGATTTTGAAACGACGGGCTTGTCACCAGATAAAGGGGCTAGAATAATAGAGATTGGTGCCGTGAAAATTAAAAAAGGGAAAATAGTAGATAGATATCAACAATTCATCTATCCAGAGCAGAAGATTTATGCAAAGATTATCGAACTTACGGGGATTACAAATGAAATGTTGGTAGGCAAACCGTTAGAATCTGAAGTATTGCCAGGGTTTTATGAATGGATGGAAGGCCTTCCGTTCGTTGCACACAATGCTATGTTCGACTGGGATCGCTTTTTGAAGCCAAGTCTTCAAAAATTAGGGATTGCTTCAAGTCAATTAGTTGTTTGCACAAAAGTAGTGGCTAATGCTTATTTAGAATTGGCAAACGGCAAGTTGTCCACTCTTTGTGGATATTACGACGTAGAAATCGAAAATCATCACAGAGCAATTGACGATGCCGTAGCATTAGCGAAAGCATTTCTTCTTATGAAAGAAGAGTTGTCGAGCGAAAAAGAAGAATTACATTCGGTTTATAGCCAAATGGACTTGTTTGGAAACGAACCTAGTAAAGAAATGCAATCCTTTAAAGTGAGTCGCGTTTCCTATTGGGAGAAAAAGGTTGGAAAGAATACGATGAATCGTATTTACGTACAGTTAGATATTGGAACTGTGTTCTTAGATTTACAGAAAGATCATTGGTTTTCAAAAGATGTCGAAGGTAATATTGATTTTCAAGAGGTAGAAATTCGCACCATTGATTTCATACGAAAAAAATCTCGAGACGAATTGTTAACTTTCCGAGGTCAGCGATCTGTGGCAAGTTAATATATTTCCAGAAGGACGCCATTAGTGGCGTTCTTTTTTTGTCATGAATCGAGGACGTGCTCTCTTTAACTGGGATTAAAGTAACTACTTCTTACGTAGAATACCTTATCAAATGAAAGGAGAAGAAAATGCAAACACCAACCATGAAAGCATTTGAAAGGTTGGAGAAGAAATTCTTCGATCAAATTCAATACAAACAAACATCAATAAGACCTGAGTTTCCAGGAGAAATTGTATACCAAAGAATACTAGACTCAGAGGAGTTTGTCCAAAAGTTTCATGATTGTTTAATTGAAATGGTCATTGAAAAAAACCCAGCAACTATTCAGAAGTTGAACGATTTCTTCCATAACCTGCAAATCAAAACCTCACCGTATAATTGGGAACAAGAACATTACAACTTCTTGTTAAGAGAGTTGTTTTTGCATGCTGCAGCTATTCTGCTCCGAGCAAGGCAGTATCATTTATTGGATGGAATCTTATCTGAGAAAAGGAGTTATAACAAAGGCTCGAGAAAAAGGATAGACGTCAGTTTTGTCCATTTTGGACTTCCTTGCTATAGCTTGGAAAATAAACAGGAAGAATCGAGAAGAGTCACAGCGGCTCAACTGATTTTGGAACGATCCTTGAATGTTTGGAAATCGCAGATTGTTGAAACAGACCTCGTGTTGTTTTATTTGTCTTGCTTGCGTGGAGAAAGAAGGCACCCTTGGACACCAACGTTGGCTGGATATCATGAAGAGGGAGAACTGTGTTTCCTAAGCCTGTTAAAGCTGAAGGATGTATACCTTAACGCTCAAACGCTCTTAGGAGGATATTCACCCGAAGATCTATCGTTAAAAGCGAAGGAGTTTGTCTTGCCAACTGGCCATCATCCTTTTGCCAAGGGTGACTATGCACCAAAACTCTGGGAAGTGATGAATATTGAAAACATAGCCACCCTTTAATTGGGTGGTTTTTCTTGTTCTTTATAGCCGCAAGAAGATTCGACCAAGAGGATACATCTGGATTCTGCAAAATAGTCCAATTCTATCTGTTTTTTTTGTTTTAAAGAGGGTCTTTAACGGTAAGCCAAATAAAGCACGTCGTCGTTAAGGCATTTAGTAGTTAACCGGGAATAATCTACAGCGTGTCGGGATATAGGTTATTGGTTCACTATGTCAGAATATTCGGTTTGTTATATGTCTAACTACTTATTGATTTCTGTTTGTGTGAAGACTTTTACAAATGCAGTTGATAAGACAATAAATGTCGCAATAGTATATGTTCCCATGATATAACTATTTACTCCACAGTAATAAAGTACTAGTAGACATAGCTGAGATAAGCTGTAAAAACTAAAGAACAAAATGATTTTTTTTCTGTTGTTTTTCATCTCAAGACCTCCTTTTTTGTCATATTGCACTATTCTACTATACATATATATGTACATTTTTTTATGTTACAAAAAAAACAATTCGCATTTCTGTAAATACTCGTTATTTTATTGCAGAAAACCCTTACCTATAAAAAAAGAGGACGCATTTTTAGCATCCTCTCTTTTTTAACTTATTTTGCAGCGTTTTGCATTTCCATCATGAGTTTAGCTGTAATATAACCTTCAATGTACTTTTCCGTAATTAAGAATAACTGTTTGAAATGTTCATCGGATAAAGGAATACGAATAATCTTCTCCGGTCTTCCATTTACATATTTTGGTGCAATCAAACCTTTGTCAGTTTCTTCCCCAGGTCCAATCTCTGCAGATAACATCCAAGGTGATTTGCTACCTGGAGTAATTTTAAACTGGCGAGAGAGAGCTTTTCCATCTGGACGCGTTTTACCTTGCTGTGCGAGTTTCTTCACACCAACCCCCCCTAAAAGTGTAAAGATAGGTTTAGCATAAGAATACCCACCCTTTTCCATATCGGCAAGTGCTGTTTTTGCTAAGTGAGAAAGACGGCCAGACTTCATATCTTGTGCTAACTGCAAGAATTCTGGAAGAGAAATGAACACAGTGATTTCATCTTTCTTTTTATTGCCGGCAGCTGCTTTGTTGTCATATGTGACAAAACCTAGTGCTACTTTATCAATACTAAATGTCCCTTTTAAAATTTCTACGAATGAGTCTTTACCGTCAAATCTGATGATTTGATGATCTACATAATTTTTTTCTGCTACTTGATTCGCCATGGAATCTCCTCCTTATATTTGAAATCGCTTATTATATGCAGTTGCCTTGCTTTTGAATCATTCGATGTAGTTCAACAAATAGATACTATTATTTCTCCTTTGAACTGCATACAACAGGCATAAAGAAGGGGGATATTAAGATGAGTCTAGAGTCTTTTTATCAAAGAGATAAAGAAGAAGAAGCTCTTTGTGAACTATTTATTCGTTATGCTATTGCTCACGACACTCGACCATTTCAAAAAGTGGACGACTTGTCTATTTTAGGATTTCTAAAACAGGAAGAGTTTCCTGATGATATATACGAAGCGATGGGGATGTACCATTCATCAATACAAATGGTTCCGTTACGAATACCTTATTGGAAAAACGAAGTAGCGAGTAAGTGGGATAAAATAATACGACTATCAGAATCGATAAAAAGACGCTACGATTTCAATTCCCTCCAAAGTAGAGAAAAACTTCCTCATAAAGACCTTCGTTGTTATTTTCGATTAACTGCGTATCGTGTTTTGTTTGTTCCAGAACGAGATCCTTGCGAATGGGAAACTACTATTCTTCAAAACGGGATTATTATAGAGAAATACGAAAAAATGCGAGAAGAAACACTAGAAATGATTCTATATAAGGAACCATCTTTAATTGAGGAAGGATTAGTATTCACGGCACGCCAAGTAGAGGTTCATAAAGGAAGAATTGATCTGGTTGGTAAAGACATCAGAGGGGCTACTGTTTTGTGCGAAGTGAAAGTAGAAGAGGATAAAGATGTTTTATGGCAGGCTGGTAACTATCCACGATTGTACCAAGATAAATATGGTAAAAGGAAAGAACTACGCATGATCGTAGTTTCACCACAGATGCAAAAATCTCTGGAAGAAGAATTGAAGGAAAAAGGGACAGAAATATTTCACATACGCAATTTCCCAACCTTGCATCTGGTACCAAAAAAAAACAAGCAAAAAATCCTTAATGGATAATTGCTTGTTTTATTTTTTTATAAATTACTATATTTTAGGCGTGTCTTTTGGCTGAATTACTACCGTTATAGGTGTCGAACTCAATAATACCCAACGATATCTTGATCTTTTCATTCATATCGTTGTGAAGATGTACGGGTAATTCTCCAATTTTCTTACGTAAGCATTCCTTTGATATCGTTTGTATTTGTTCAAACAAAACGGTGGAATCTTCTAACAGATTGGCTGTTCCTTTTAGTACTTGCATATGTGTAGGTAAGTTTTTGTCTTTCTTTTTCGATGTAATAGCCGCAACAATCGTAATTGGTGCAAAATGATTGCCTAAATTATTTTGAATGATGACCACTGGTCGCGTTCCTCTTTGTTTACTTCCCTTGCCTGCTTCTAATTCCGCAAGATAGACATGACCCCTTATTAATTTGAAATCATCCATATGATTTCCTCCTTTTTTGAAATGAACACGTAGCAATATATGCAATCGGAAGTATTTTTACCACTTGTGTAAACACGTACGTTTCAGTTCGACTTGATTCGCCTTATAACTTTATGTACTACAGTATACAATAGGTAAATATGGTTGTCAATATGAGGGGGATTTTATGTACGCAATTACTAGCAATAAAGGTGCTTTAAAAATAGGTCTGGGCATTGATAAGCCTGAAATTAACTTTACGTTCAGGGACGGCTACATATGGGAGTGCGAAGCTAAAAGTGCAGTAGGTTTTGAGATGTTAGTTGATATAGTGTCTTCAACTATTACTATGTCAATATTAGAAGATGTTCTGTTGGAAAAAATGAAGGATAAAGAACCGTCAGAAACAGTGGAGTGGGTGAATGAATACGGTGTAGGATACTTTCAGGACTATTACTTTTCTCGCTTAGTAAGACACCAGGTTCATCGGTATCTACAGGTAAATGAAAGAATACAAATAGAGTCATTTGAAACTTTCCTTTTGCCAGGGATACGTCAAGATGCAAGTGTATATATTGAACATTTAACCACAAACAACGAATCGTCCTATCCACTGGAAGAAGAAATGTCCTATACTTCCGAAATAAGTGATATTGTCAGCGTGTATAAGTCTGAATTGGAAAAACTGGAAAATGCACCGAACTTTGAACGTTTCCACTTAATCGAAAAAGACAAGAAACACATGCTATTAGGGGAGTATAAAGGACAACTAACTGTAATAGGGAAAGATTGGTTGCATGGTGTAATACCAGAACTATATACAGTAATGAAAATCGACGAGGATTTAGATACAAATGATCCAATTTACTTTTTACCACTAGCTATGCATATTTTTGATGTAGCGAGTATAGTTCTTCACCGCCAAAATCCAAAACGCAAAAAAATATTTGATCAATTAATGGTAGAGATGGAGATAGATGAGTATGCAATGGTTCCATGTAAGGGATGTCCATTGTGCAAGTAAATCAAGTGTTCTTAGGAGTAGATCAAGGAATTGCTAATTGTGGATATGCTTTTATTCAGGCAACAAAGAATGGATTGCATCTACTTAGTAGCGGAACGATAAAGACACCAGCAAAAACGCCTTCTCATACACGAGTTTACACCATCTTCTGCTTGTTAGAGGAATACTGCTCTATTTACAAACCGATTATTATGGGTGGCGAATTATTAATGTTCAGTCCTCCCAGAAAATCAGGTGGAAATGAATCTGCTTCTATGATGACTGTTAATCTTGTTTCCGGTGCATTGTGTGTACTAGCTGCGAAGCAAGGGATTGATTATAAAGAGTATATTCCTGGTTCCATTCGTAAAACGGTAACAGGGAAAGGTAAAGCTACGCAGCAGGAGTTGAAGGAAGTTTTGTCATCCTTGATTAACAAAAAGAGATTTTCTAAACATGAACTAGATGCAGTTGCGATAGCCGTTCATCTAGAAAAAAAATATAGAGAAGAGAGGGAAGAAAAAAATGACTAAAAGAACAAGATTTATCGGGATAGCTTTCATCCTGCTCGTATTTATCCTTGTTATCAGCTTTATATACTTGTTTTCCAATAAGGAAAAAGATAAAACAATAGAGGAAGAGGTGGAGAAAGAGCCTCGCCAAGAAATTGTTGGTTATTCAGATGATGGAAAACTTACACTGTATGATGCATGGGACGGAAAGGTAAAAGATCGTTTTGACCTTAAATCACTTAGCGTAGAAAAAGAGGTAGTAGTAGAAGAAAAGACAGTAAAGAAAGTGGTAGAAACTACTGAAAAGTCTGTTCCTAAAACAAGTGTAGATAATAGCTATAAAGAGTTTGAAAAAATACGAGTTACGATTGTAAACCATGATAATGCGTGGAACATTCAAACCAAATTAACTCCTAAACGAAACACGATTGTCATGCTTCGACATGTACGCGATCTGAATAATGGGTATGCGATGCATCCAATTTATCCGGGAGAAGAATTCATTTTCTTGAAGGAGAAGGATGCTTATGTAGATGAAAAAGATATTGGCATTGAAATTATTGAAGAAGTCGAAGAAATTGTATATGAAGAAGTAATCGAACAAATCACCATTAAGAAAAAAGAAGATCATTACATTTTCTATAAAGATATGCAATCAGAAAACCTATTTGCATATTCAGATATTGATGAAAAGGTCTACTTAGTGACTTCCCAAGAGCACAAATTGGACGTGAAACCAATTGATATGAAAGATCTCGGTAACGCGAAACAGTTTGTGAAAGGAGATGCTGGATATCTCTTTATTTATGAAGACAAAAAAGCCAAGATGGTGAAAGAGGATAGTGTGACGGATATCGTTTTACATGGCGAGCCAGAGAAGATAGTAGTGGCCGGCAAACATGTATTATATGCTTTCGACAAAGAAGTGGGAAGTATTTCTATGGAAGACGCACACCATATCTATGCACACATCGGGGAACAATTAAAAGAAATGATAGTTTTAGATGAACATGTTTATGCTCTTAACATTTTTGGTAGCAATTCCGACAATTCATTACTATTCAAAATAGAGCCGGAAACACTATACGCGGTTAAATTATTAGAGTTAGAAGGCGACAGTACCTCTATCGTGTCGTTTGGAAACGAACAACAATTAATCGTGAGTAGAATATGGGAATCGTTAGATCCATTAGGTAAAGAAATTAAAGAACCGCAAATCGTGGAGATACACAAAGAAAAAATGAACATCGACAAGATTGATGCAGATACATCTAACCGCTTCTTTACAAATGGCTCTGTCGAGAGGCATCGTTTGTTTACAAAAAATCAAGACAAACTCGAAGTCTATGACCTAGCGAAGAAAGAAAAACTAGCAGTATATGCGTTTCCTGAACAAGATTATCTAATCTTGTCTAAACAATTCGAAGGGGGTGAGGGAGCAGAGTAATCTGTTCCTGATTATATGGAGACAACGAATGCAATGGCTATGCATGCAGCATGGAGAAGTAGAATTTACTTGATACACGGAAGCAAGATACCTAAAGGGAAAGATTTGCTACAGGTTTTCCTTGAGGCATACGCATTTACTTGGTCGCACGAACCATTCAGTGAGAAGAAGAAAGTTTATGAATGGTTTAAAGAAGAGGCTGAGGATTATCCGCATTGGTTACAAACAAGAGAAAATGAGTGGTGGGCCTATCATCTTTTAACTATGCTAGCTTTTGCCAAGCAGGATAAGGCACAATTAGCTCAAAATATTATACAGCGTATGCTTAATGATGTTCCAACAGATGAAGTATCTATTTGTTATGAAGTGAACAACATATCAGGATTACTAAGATCATCTTTCAATATCCCTTTTATGCCAAGAATGAGCTATCAACATGCTTTTGAGACAGATGCAAGTATGGCGGACGACGGAGGTGTGTCAGAGAGTATACTGGGGTCGATGAAGGTGGGATTGAAAGGGTTAAAAAAGGTCTTGCCAGTTGAGAAAATGGAAACATCGGAAATTGAGCCTTTCTTGAAGCCGAATATTGATAGTAACAACCTAAAGTACGAAATCATTAATGAATTATTGATTAAACGGACGTTATCTTGGTTGATGGCTCCGGAATGGAAGGATATGTCTGTCGAAGAGAAAAGCGAAAAGATGGATGAGGAAGTAGAAGTTTACGTGTTCACCTTATTAAAACCAGAGATAGAGGAAAAACTGTTTGAAAATGTTTTCGCTGTTCTTCGAGAGGTTGTTCGTCCTATAGAAGAGATTGACTCGCCCGCATAATAGCGGGTTTTTTTATGGTTCGACATTCTAAACTCTATAAATGGAATATAATTTTCTAAGTCCCATATAATACTGCGTGTTGAGTAAAAAAGGAGTTGTCCACGCTCGACAACAATCATATAAAGGGAGGTATGCAATATGCATACAATCGTAAACACTATTCAAGAAATCAAAGGAACAAAAACAGAAGTTTTAATGTTATTCGGTACGGGTCGTTTAACAAATGATCCACCAGAATTACGCGAAACAGGAACAGGTAAAAAGGTATTGTCGTCACAGAAAGGCCATCGCTTTGCGATTGCTTTCTACAACGGACAGAATAAGGATGCTTCATTCTATGGCATCGAAGCTTGGGAGAAAACAGCTGAGTTGATGAAAAACTTAACGTTTAAAGGTCAAGAAGTTGAAGTAGCTGCACGCATTAAAACAGAACATTTCGAAGTTCAAGGCGAGAAACGCACAGCCGAAACTTTAGTAATTGAGAAGTTTAATGTTAAAGGTTATAAAGAAGGTTCTAAACCAACCACTTCATCAACTTCAACAACTAACTCAAGTGCACCATCTGAAGCGAAAGAACTTGTTGGAGCTGGACATTCTGGCCCAATCGAAGTCTCTGATGATGATCTGCCGTTCTAAGAAACCTGAAGGAGAGGGATTCCCTCTCTCTTTTTTTTTGGTTGAAAAGAAAATGAAGCGGAGAACACACCTGTAGGAGTATTTTTTTAGTGGATATATATGTTTCATGAAGTGTTGACAACTAAAATGATATAATGTATACTATAGTAGATGTAAGGGGTAGCAAGCAAAGTGATTTACTTTATAGGAGGGTGCTTGGAAAATGGTCAGATTGGTGATTGTGTTGGTTTTGTTAGCCCTGGTCGTTACAGGTTGCTTAATTTTTGCAATAAAAGATATGAGAAGGCTAGGAAAGCAAGCTGGCGAATTTATTGAAGATGCCGTAACGGGCAACACTGAAGATGAAGAAGATGAAGAAGATGATGAATTAACTAAGGGGGAAAAGAAATGAGTAAAGGTTTGAGTATTAAAGGTATATTATGGTTGGTTGGTTTATTTATCACAGTTATGGTTGTAATTGTTGGGTTATTTACGTTCGTTGAACGAGTGCCAGAAGGAAAAGTAGCAGTTGTTTATTCGCCAGCAGGCGGAGCAAAAGAAGTGCTGAATCCAGGTTGGCATTTAATTAAGCCGTTAGAAAAAACACAAGAATACCCAACACGTATAACAATTGTAGAAACAGCAATCAGCGTAACGACTAATGATGGTAAAAAAATCACTATGCCTGCACGTTATGAAATGAAAGTAGATAAATCGAAAGTGTTAGAAATCTTTCAAGAGTTAGGTAGTCAAGACATCGAGCAAATCCAAGAAGGTTATTTATACCAAAAACTATTCAAGGCATCACGTTCGGTCGTTTCGACTTACAGCGTATTGGACATATTCGGCACTAAAACAACTGAAGCTTCTGCAAAAGTTGCAGAATCAATGGCTGATAGTTCGGAAGGTTTAGGATTTATCATCGCAGATGTAACACTTGGAAATCCAGAAGTGGACAAAGATACACAAGCTGCAATTGATGCTCGCGTTCAGAAAGCACAAGAATTAGAACGATTGAACTTAGAGAAAGATATTGCAACAGCTAATGCAGCAAAACAAAAGATTGAATCAACAGGAGTAGCGGATGCTGAAATTGAGCGAGCTCGTGGAGAAGCCGAATCAGCTAAAATTCGTGCTCAAGGGGAAGCAGAGGCAAACAGAACCTTAAATGCTTCTTTAACTGAAAACGTCCTGAAATTAGAGGAAATCAAAGCTCGTCAGAAACACGGTTGGATCACTATCAGTGGAACAACACCATTGGTAGAAGTGAAAGAAAAAGAAGAAGCAAAATAGAATAAAGAAAACTTAGCGTCCTTTCGAGGACGCTTTTTTGTTGTCTCAAAAGATTGCCTGATGGAAAAGTAAAGACTGACCTTCAAGCAAAACTGGATGCGGCAATAAGTATTCTTTATATTGGGTACACCAGAGCCAAGGATTAGGACTTAGCTATTGGAAACAAATAGGCTTTTGATAGAGCAGCCAAACTTTACAAGCAAAAAAAGAAGAGCGACCATTGTAGCACAACTGCAGGTGTCTATATAGGACATGATGAGAGAAGCCACTTCTTCGGGGGGGGCTTCTCTCGTTCTGAGGATGGCCTAGAGTGGTTCGGTTTTATTCGAATGAAATAGTACTATTTGCATATTATAGAGAGCTAAACAACAAATATAGGGGGAATAAAAGAATGAGTAATGAAAAGAACAAACAATATAAAGCAAGACATGTATTATCTAATTCTATATTGAAATCTACATTAGCTGCATCTTTATTATTATCCGGATTTGCAGGAGCATTGGGTGCGACTGGGTCGATTTCGAACTTCTCGGTTATGCAGATTGCGGAGGCTGCGAGTAATCAACAGCTTTCAAATGTTATAGGGGGGGGGATGAAACACGCCCTAGCAATCACCTCAGATGGCAGCGTCTATGCGTGGGGACTAAATGATAAGGGACAACTGGGCGATGGAACTACTACAAGCAGAACCATGCCCACGAAAATAAACGGAATGTCGAACGCGGTGGCGGTCGAAGCTGGTTCAAATCACTCTCTCGCCATCACCTCAGATGGCAGTGTTTATGCGTGGGGAGATAATAAATATGGACAGCTGGGTATCGGGTCGACTGAAAACAAAAACACTCCTTCTAAAGTAAATGGTTTGTCGAATGTGGTGAAGGTGGTGGCTGGAGAACAACAATCTTTAGCAATTACCTCAGATGGCAGCGTCTATGCGTGGGGAAATAATGGAAATGGACAGCTAGGAGATGGTTCGAGAACGAATCAGTCTACTCCATTGAGATTAAGTAGCTTGTCGAATGTTGCTACAGTGGAGGTTGGAGCTACATTCTCCTTTGCAATCACCTCGGATGGCAGTGTCTATGCGTGGGGATATAATTATCAAGGACAGCTAGGTGATGGAACGACTACACAAAAGCTAACACCAACAAAAATAAACGGTTTGTCGGACGTAGTGGCAGTGGATGGTGGATATGAACACTCCCTAGCTCTCACCTCAGATGGCAGTGTCTATGCGTGGGGAAATAATATTTATGGACAGATAGGTGATGGAACGATTTCGGCTAAAAAGACGCCAGTTAAAATAAGTGGCCTGTCGAATGTGGTATCTATAGAGGCTGGGTTTTATCACTCCCTAGCAATCACCTCGGATGGCAGTCTCTATGCGTGGGGATATAATTCATATGGACAGCTAGGTGATGGGACGACTAAGGACAAGACGAAGCCAACGAAAATAAATAGTCTGTCGAATGTGGTGGAGGTAGAAGGGGGAGGTTTACAATCACTTGCCATTACTTCAGATGGTAGCATCTATTCGTGGGGACAAAATGGAAATGGACAACTGGGGAATGGAACGACAACACAAAAAAACACGCCAACCTTATTGGTTGATATCAAAGCGGGTATCGCTGGTGACCCTGCACTTGAAGAGCAAATAGCCACAGCAACCGCTTCGGTTGCAAAAGCAGAAGGTTCTAAACTACAAGCAGACGTGACTACAGCGAAAGCGTTAGTAAATGCTCTTCCAGATAGCACAGAGAAAACGAACTTAACGACTCGTTTGGATACAGTCCAAAAAGCAATCGATGATGCCATTGCTTTAGTAACACAAATTGCGACTGCAACTACATCTGTAGTCAAGGCCGAAGGATCTAAGCTGCAAGCAGATGTGACTTCTGCATTAATGCTCGTCAATGCGTTGCCAACAGGGACAGAGAAAACAAGCTTAACGAATCGATTAAATATTGTACAGAAAGCAATTGACGATGCTATAGCACTTGCAGAACAGATTGCCACAACTACAACATCGGTTGTAAAAGCAGAGGGTTCTAAACTCCAAGTTGATGTGACAGCCGCTCGCACATTAGTTACGGCACTTCCAAATGGAACCGATAAGACAAATTTAACAAGTCGCTTAGATACAGTGCAAACTGCTATCAACTTAGCTACTCAGATAGCGACAGCTACCACATCCGTAGTAAAAGCCGAAGGTTCAGGACTACAAGTTGATGTAGATACATCTCGTTTACTTGTGAACAATCTTCCAATTGGAACCGAGAAGACGAATTTAACGAATCGCTTAAATGTCGTGCAGAAAGCAATTGATGATGCAAAAGCATTGGTTACTCAAATTGCAACAGCTACAACATCGGTTGTGAAAGCAGAGGGTTCTAAACTCCAAGTTGATGTGACAGCTGCACGCACATTAGTTACGGCACTTCCAAATGGAACCGATAAGACAAACTTAACAAGTCGCTTAGATACAGTGCAAACTGCTATCAACTTAGCTACTCAGATAGCGACAGCTACTACATCTGTAATGAAAGCAGAAGGTTCTACATTACAAGCTGACGTAATAGCAGCAAGAACGCTAGTAAATGCATTACCAACGGGAACAGAGAAAACAAACTTAACTTCCCGCTTAGACACAGTTCAAACTGCTATTAATTTAGCGACACAGATTGCAACAGCAACTACATCTGTTGTGAAAGCCGAAGGTTCTAAGCTACAGGTTGATGTGACAGCCGCATTAACGCTCGTCAATGCATTGCCTACTGGTACGGAGAAAACAAGCTTAACGAATCGCTTGAATGCCGTACAAAAAGCAATTGATGATGCAAAAGCATTGGCTACTCAAATCGCAACAGCAACAACAGCAGTTGTAAAAGCGGAGGGTTCTAAACTCCAAGTCGACGTAACAACGGCACGTACACATGTTAATGCATTGCCATCTGGAGTAGATAAAACAAACTTGACGAACCGCTTAGATATGGTTCAAACTGCTATTAATTTGGCTAATCAGATAGCAACAGCGACAACATTTGTAGTGAAAGCGGAGGAATCTAAGCTACAAGAAGATGTGACTTCTGCATTAACGCTCGTCAATGCGTTGCCAACAGGGACAGAGAAAACAAGCTTAACCAATCGATTAAATATTGCACAGAAAGCAATTGACGATGCTATCGCACTTGTAGAACAGATTGCCACAGTAACAACAGCAGTGGTAAAAGCGGAGGGCTCTAAACTCCAGGTCGACGTGACAGCAGCTCGCACATTGGTTACTGCTTTACCTGCAGGAACTGAAAAGACTAACTTAACTAATCGCTTAGATTTGGTACAAACTGCTATTAATTTAGCTACTCAGATAGCGGCAGCTACTACATCTGTAATGAAAGCCGAAGGTTCTAAGCTACAGGTTGATGTGACAGCCGCATTAACGCTCGTCAATGCATTGCCTACTGGTACGGAGAAAACAAGCTTAACGAATCGCTTGAATATCGTACAAAAAGCAATTGATGATGCAAAAGAACTTGCAGAACAGATTGCCACAGCAACAACAGCAGTTGTAAAAGCGGAGGGCTCTAAGCTCCAGGTCGACGTGACATCCGCTCGCACATTGGTTACTGTTTTACCTGCTGGAACTGAAAAGACTAACTTAACTAATCGTTTAGATTCGGTACAAACAGCAATTAATTTAGCGACTCAAATTGAAACAGCAACAGCTTCTGTTTTCAAATCCGAAGAATCTAAGTTACAAGGGGACGTAACAGTAGCTCGCACGTTAGTTGAAGCACTTCCAACTGGAACGGAGAAAACAAACTTAACGAATCGCTTGAATATCGTACAAAAAGCAATTGACGATGCCATAGCACTTGCAGAACAGATTGCCACAACTACAACATCGGTTGTAAAAGCAGAGGGTTCTAAACTCCAAGCTGACGTAACAGCAGCAAGAACGCTAGTAAATACATTACCAACGGGAACAGAGAAAGCAAACTTAACGAATCGATTAAATGTAGTACAAAAAGCAATCGATGAAGCGATAACACTAGAGAATCAAATAACTACTGCAACAACTTCGGTTGCAAAAGCAGAAGGTTCTAAACTACAAGCAGACGTGACTCCAGCGAAAGCGTTAGTAAATGCTCTTCCAGATAGCACAGAGAAAACGAACTTAACGACTCGTTTGGATGCAGTCCAAAAAGCAATCGATGATGCCATTGCTTTAGTAACACAAATTGCGACTGCAACTACATCTGTAGTCAAAGCAGAAGGTTCTAAGCTGCAAGCAGATGTGACTTCGGCGAAAGCGTTAGTAAATGCACTGCCAAATGGAACAGAGAAAACCAACTTAGAAAATCGCTTAAGTATCCTACAGGATGCAATTGATGCTTCTACTGTTTCCTATGAAGAGGCGATGGCGGAGCTTGTCGATATGAAGACTTACCTGCTAACGGGGGATGGTACTCGTGAAGATGTGCTTGCTATGAAAGATGCATTGAATGTCATTCATGATGATTCTGCGTCATTGTTAAATGAAGCTCACCGAACAGATGTCGCTCATTATGTGCAGGATGTGTTGGACATCATTGGATTACTCGAAATCATCTGGGACAAGATCGCAAGCGGTGAACTAGCAGGTCTAGATGAATTGGTATCACAACTACCAGAATCGGAACTAAAAGACAATACACAGCAAGAAGTAGAAGATGCGAAGTCACCAGAAATCGACAATACTCTAGTAGAAGCTGTAGCGTCTGTTGAAAAAGCAGAGCAATCCAAACTTCAAGTAGATGTGGACGCATCTCGTTCTCTTGTGAACCACCTTCCTGATTCGACAGATAAAACGATATTGTTAGAACGTTTAGAGCTTGTGCAAACAATCATTGATGAAGGTCAATTACTAGCAGAACAAATTGCTCAAGCTACTTTGTCCGTGAATAAAGCAGAAACGTCTAAAATGCAAGCAGATATAGAAGCTGCTCGAAGCTTAGTAGAAGCATTGCCATCTATTTCCGAGAAAAATGCACTAAAAGTTAGATTAGACTCTATTGTTGTCACGCCTGGAGCGTCGGAACTAGTAAAAGAAGCACAAGATGCTGTCGACAAGTTGAATGACGAGTCAACAAAAGAGCAAATTGCCATAGCGAAAGAGCTCGTTGTTAAATTACCAAATAGCTCCACTAAAACTGAGCTAAATGACCGAATCATTAGCATTGAGTTGAATCAAAAAGCTAAAAACGCAGTAGCTCAAGCGGAAAAAATGCAGACGAACTACAACATCACTTTAGCCGAAAAATCGATTAACCAACTACCAGATGGTCCGCTTAAAACAGAGCTTACAGAACGCATTCAACAACTCAAGTTGACATTAGATGCTGAAAACAAAGTGAAATCGGCGGAGCTGACGAAACGTGAGCCGTACATCACCGACGCTATGAATAGCATCAATAAACTGAAAGACTCTCCGAAGAAAACGGAACTTCTAAATCGAATGAAGGTCATTCAAGATGTAATTGCTACAGAAGCGGAAAAAGCACTCTTAGAAGAAGCTACAGCACATGTGGTTCTCGCAGAACAACATAAACGTGATCCGTACCTAACAAGTGCAAAAGACCTTGTTTCTAAGCTGAAAGAAGGAGCGGACAAAACAGCTCTCGAAGCAAGATTAAAAGCGATACAGGATGCTGCTCCAGTTACACCAGAGGCTCCAGAGGTCGACCCAGCAGACCTAAAAGCAGCGGAGACACAAGTTTCTTATGCAGAACGTTACAAGCGTGACCCGTACCTAACGCGTGCACAAGAGGCCGTTGACAAACTTCCAACAAGTGAAGTGAAAACAGTCATGCAAGATAGATTAAATGTACTAACAAATGAAGCGAGTGATCAAGTCGAAGCAGCTAAGCTAAAAACAGCGAGTGATAGGGTAGCTAAGGCAGAAACAGCTAGTGACTTGTTCGTTATCGAAGAAGCTCGTTCGCTTGTGAATGGACTAAAAGATGTAGATGCTAAACAAACACTCTCTGAACGCATAGAAGCAATTGAAGTAACGGAATTGATGCAGTTTGCGTATGAATTGAAAGTCGAAATCGACGCCATCACCGATGTAACAATCAAGCAAGCACTTCAAGAAGCTTACACAGCAGTTGGAGTGGCGAAAGAACGCCAAACTTTGACGTATATGACAAAGGCTTCTAAAAGTATCGAAGCTCTAAACAAATATGAGGCGACTTACAGCAATGTCATCGAGAAACTGTCGACATTCTTCACAGACATGCAGAAAGAACTCGAAATGCAAAAGCTCATTGTTGCTGCTGATAATGCAGTCGCTCTAGCGGAGAAATATAAACGTGCACCGTACTTTGCGAAAGCACAAGCAGCTATCGATTTAGTGCCTGTAGGGAAAGCAAAAACCGACCTCCAAACTAGACTCGATGTTGTAATGAACTAAACAAGACATGAACCACTCCTTCGGGGGTGGTTCTTTTAATATTCAAATAAATGTGGTCTCTATATTGCTGAATGATGTAGGACAAAGGACATATAATAAAGGGTTCGACCAAAAAAAAGGAGGAAAATATAACTAAATGAAATCAAACGCTCACAAAAAACACGAAGTGCGTAATGTTCTAAGTAGACCAACTGCTAAAGCTTTACTGGCTACATCAATTCTTTTTGCCGGGGTTCATTTACCAACCCATTCATTCGAAATTGCTACTTTATTTTCTGTTCAGGAAGCACAGGCTTTAGAATTGTCGCTAAATAAGATAGAGATGGGAACTTCCCATACATTCGGTTTGTTAAACGGAAACGTATTGGCATGGGGAAATAATAGTTATGGTCAATTAGGAATAGGTTCGAAAAAGAGTCAAGAGCTGCCCATCGGAGTGAGTAGCCTCACCCATATTATGGAGGTTTCAGCAGGAGAGTCTCATTCCATTTTTCTCAAGGAAGACGGAACTCTTATGGCATCTGGATATAACAATTCAGGGGCATTAGGAGACGGCACATTTAAGGACAGTATGGTCCCTGTTCAGGTCAAAGGGATTGCACGTGTCGATTCTGTAAAAACGGGGGCTAACCATAATGTAGCGTTGAAAACAGACAGAACTGTATGGACCTGGGGAGAAAATGGATTAGGGCAACTGGGTAACGGAACGTATCGGAATAACAATGTCCCTGCAGAAGTTGTGGGCTTAACGAATGTGATTAGAGTAGAGGCTGGAAACAGACATAATTTAGCGAAAAAAGCAGATGGAAGTCTATGGGCATGGGGAGCAAACGATTCCGGACAACTAGGTAACGGGAAAATTGATATTAAGGGATTGTCTAGCCCTATTAAAATACCTATTAACGATGTCGTAGATTTTGCTATGGGTACGAAACATTCTGTTGCTGTGAAAGCAGATGGAACCGTGTGGAGTTGGGGTGCGAACGGAAAAGGAGAATTAGGCTTGGGAAATAACAACAAAACGAATCTATCGTCTACTCCTATGAAAGTTCCTGGACTTACAGATATCATAAAAGTAGTTGCTGGAAAAGAACACACTTTGGCTTTAAAGAAAGACGGTACTGTTTGGGCGTGGGGTGCTAACGATAGGGGACAGATTGGAAATGGAACGACTAAAGTTCAACAAACACCCATCAAAGTCTCTGGTCTCTCTGATATTATTTCCATCCAAGCTAGTGTGAATGGGCAAAATTCATTCGCAGTGAATAAAACAAAAAATGTTTATGTGTGGGGTTTTAACGGATTGATTAATGGAACAAATACACAGCTTTTGAGTCCAATGAAACTCGATGGAATTAAGGAAATCGGTGAAGAAGTAAATGAGTTAGAAAAGAAATTGAAAGCGGCCAAAAAAGCGGTTGGTCATGCAGAAACAGAAATCACGCAAGTAAGTGTAAATGATGCGAGAAATTTAGTTGATGAGATTCCAAACAGCACGAATAAAAACGAATTAACTGAACGTCTGAATGTCGTTCAAGAGAAAATAGACGAAAAAAATGTATTGGCTGAGTTGCTAAAAAACGCAATTAAAGCGGTAGAAAAAGCGGAAGATTCTGAGCATCAATTGGATGTGACAAATGCTTGGCCTTTGGTTTTATCTCTCCCGTCTGGAATAGACAAAACCAATCTAACAGTGAAACTAAACGCCGTGCAAAAACTGATTGATCAAGCTCAAATGCTTAGCAACGCTATTAAATCTGTAGAAAACGCCGAAAAGACTTTGCTTCAAGAAGATGTTACCGCATCTCGTTCGCTAGTGAACCGTTTGGAAGATGGTTTGGATAAAGAAAGATTAAATAATCGTCTAGATTTGATTCAGGCGAATATCAATAAAGCAATAGAGACCGAGAAGCTTTCGAAAGTAAAAGAAGCGGTAGAAAAAGCAGAAAGAACCAAGCTCAACGCAGATGCAAAAACTGCTAGAGTATTAGTAAATGAATTAAATGAAAGCGATTTGCAAAAGAACTTTAGTAGTAGGCTTGATGCAGTTGAGTACGCGAACAGTGACGAAGCGAGACTTATAAATGCACAAAAAGCAGTATTAGATTTGACAGATAGCTCGACAAAGGGAGAGTTAGATACGGCAATTTCGTTTATATCTCAGTTGCCTGATAGTCTTATAAAAGTAGAATTAATTGAGCGTGTAACTGCCATCACGCAAAAGCAAAAAGCCATAGCCGCGGTTAACGCAGCAACAGAATTACAAACGAATTACAATATTGTCCTTGCTGAAAAAGCAATTATGCTTTTGCCTGATGGCTCCATAAAAGAGAACATGCAAAAACAGTTAGAATTTCTGAAGCTCTCTTTGGATGCTGAAATCAAAGTAGGAAATGCTGAAAGGACTAAAAGGGAGGCTTATATTTTAGATGCTTTAGAAAGCGTAAGCAAACTCCCAACTAGCGAGGAGAAAAATAAGTTAGAACTGCGTATTCAAACAATTCAAGAAGCATTAAGTAAGGAAATACAAGCATCACTTCTCCTAGAAGTACAGAAAAGCATGGGGCTTGCCCAACAATATAAAAGGGAACCATACATTAAAAAGGCACAAGAAATGGTAGCTAGTTTACAAGATAGCTTAGAAAAAACGGCTTTTCTATTAAGACTTCAAGAAATAGTAGATAATTTTCCAGATAAATCAGAGGAACCAAAAGAAAATCCGGCTCTTTTAAAAGCTGCGGAGACTCAAGTCGGTTTCGCGGAACGATATCAAAGAGAGCCGTATTTGACTCGGGCCCAAGAAGCCATTAATAGCCTTTCGGTTAATGAATCGAAATCATCTCTTCAAGATAGATTAAATCTCTTGTTAAATGAGGCAAGTGAGAAAATAGAAGCTGAAAAAAGACAAAAAGCAATAGAGGCCATCACGAAAGCAGAAAAAGCGAGCGATCTAAGTCTTATTGAAGAAGCACGTGGATTAGTAAATGAAATAAATGACGCGGTAGAGAAAACAATACTGCTAGAACATATAGAGGCCATAGAAGTAACAGAATCCATGCGATTTGCGTATGAGCTGAAGCGGAAAATTGAAACAGTGAATGAAGCAAGCATAAAGCAAAAACTGCAAGATGCCTATGAAGCAGTTGGTGTGGCAAGAGAGCGTCAAAGTGCGACGTATATGAATAGAGCGATGACAAGCATCGGGTTAGTTACCCCATATAGCTCCACGCATGGTGCTCTTATTGCGATGCTTTCGACATATTTCTACAACATGCAAGAAGAAGTAGAAGTACAGAAATTTGTCGGAGCAGCCGATAAAGCAGTCCAACTGTCTGAGAAATACCAACGGGCAACGTACTATATAAAAGCACAAGCTGCAATAGATGTTTTACCTGAAGGGAAATCAAAAAAGGACCTACAAGTTAGGCTCGATGTAGTTATGAACTAAACAAGACGCGAACCACTTCTAAGAAGTGGTTCTTTTTTGTTCTAACGATTTCCTTAGTTGCTTCTTGTTTTAAAAGGAAAAGAGGACTGTAGATTGGACATGGTTCGACCTTATAATCGATTGGCATTTCTATATTTGAATATGATAGAGCAAATGGTGAAGGAGGAAGATAGGGAATGACGAGAGAAGAAATGATTAATCGGAAACTTCGTAAAGCAAATATGTATTTGCGTCAGTCTCAAGAAATAAGGAATCGTTACGCAAAAAACGATTTAATTAGGCATGCCTACTTACTTATCGAACAGGCAAAGGAGATGCAACAGACTTTATGCAAAAAGGAGAGAGCCTTGAAATGAGGACTCCTTCTTTTTTTGTAAAAGCAGTGACTTGTGCATATAACGAAAAGAGACAATGTAAAAAGGAGATCCATTTTGGGATCATTGTTAAAAAGGAGGGTTTGTCATGAAACGAAATGAATTTTTTGACGCCATTAAAGAACAGGTAAAGAATATTTCTATCTCAACTATCATAGGTTCAAGGTTGGAACTTCAAGCAAATGGTCGTAATCATTTGGCTTTATGTCCATTTCACGACGATAAGAATATTGGTTCGTTTGTAATAACAGAAAGTAGAGGGAGTTATAAATGTTTTGCTTGTGATGCTGGAGGAGACGGAATTACCTTCATTATGGATTACAATGGGATCGAGTTTAAAGATGCTGTATTCACTATCGCACTAGAATTCGATATCATCACAGCAGAGGATTACAAACGGTATTATGCAGAAAAGTCTATTGATGAGTTGTCAGGACTACAAGTTAGAAAAAAATACAATAATCCACTTAAGAAAAAGACCTTCTACCCATTAGCCGAGGCTGCTGTACTAGACCGGGTTTACAGATTATTTATGAATGAGTGCGGATTGTCTATTGGTCACAAGGAATATTTGACAAACGAACGAAAAATGTCCGATGAACAAATCCAAAGAGGTATGTACTTTACGATGCCAACAATGAAGTTCATGAATCATTTTGTTGGATTGGTTGAAGTTGCATTTGGTACACAAGAAATCCTAAAAGGCATACCGGGATTCTACTGGTCTCACAAAACGGAAAAGTGGGAAATGCGGATATCAAAAGGGTTGGGCATTAGTATCCAAAATGCTTTTGGTCAAATCGTAGGAATTCAAGTGAGAACGGACCGCGTGACAAAAGCTGGTCGGTATCACTGGTTTACATCATCGTTTGCAGAAGACGACGACGCACTGGAATTTGGTGTTTCTCCGGGTTCTCCCGCAGATGTGGTAATTCCACTTGTTGTTAGGAACCGAACAGTCATTATCACCGAGGGTCGCTTTAAAGCAGAAATTCTAGCAGAAAAAACTGGTAGTGTGGTTATTTCTTTACAAGGGGTTGCCTCTTGGAAGGGAGTAGCAGATGAGCTAGAAGCACTTGCTAAAAATAAGCATTTGATGGAGGCATATCCAGAAGGATTCATGGTGTATTCCGTGATGACCGCATATGATGCAGATACTTCTTCGAATGTCTCGGTATTCAAACATTTGAAGAATATGACGGATACTTTAATCGATAAGCGTTATCCTGTTTATTATTTGAACTGGCCGCACTCTCTTTCTAAAGGGATTGATGACCTAATTAGAACAGGTCGTATGGCGGAAGTGAAAAGATATGATAAAGAAGTATGGGACAACATGTATGAAACCATGATAGAGGATTTGGAAAAGGAAGACGAACTCCCTATTATGAAAATACCTAAAAGTGTGATTGGTATGAGTTTCACAAAACGTATTAAACAGATTGCCTTTTTAAATGCAGGGGAAATAAGCAAGATGCACAAGTTATTGCTAGAGGGGGAGGACTAATTCCTTCCTCTTTTTTTGTATTTTCCTAACGATTTAGGTAGGCATGAATCCGGACCTTTCCCCATAGAATAGACTGCATTCAAAAGTTAGGAGCAGATTTATTCTGCATATAAAAAGGAGGAAGTTAATTATGAGTAAAGGTCTTAAAATGTCTGGTGTATCTATCGCAATGTATAAACAAGCAATGTCAAAGGTGATTGTAGGAGATGAGGTATTGCTACGAAAGGATCCCACAAATGAATACGATAAATTTGCTATTAAGATGCTGAATAAAGACACATTGGAAGAGCTGGGTTACATCAGCTCCCCTAAAACGGTTCGTGAAGATAAAGGATGTGTCGATAATACCGTAGTATTCAGCCTTATGAAAAACGACGAGACGATAGTAAGGGTCTCCGAAAAATTTGTCGATCGTATGCCTCGAGGTGGTCAAATAACTGTGGTTGTTTTAGAGCAGGTCGTAAAGGCTGAAAAACCTTCTCAGGCACAAGAGTTGATTATCCAAATTGGCGGAACCAAAACGCAGTTTCCAGTTCGTTTTGGGATGATAGACGAAATTCGTGGCGGTAGGAACTTCACCTTTAAGCTAGTTATTGAAAATGAAAAAGTAGTTGCTTATATGGGTGACGATCGAATCGGCTACGCGATGGATAAGTCTACAAAAGATTACAACGATGTAGACGATATCAAAGCAGCGATTGAAGAAATGGATGGGGAACTAACAGCTTTAACCTTTAAAGTGGATCGCACAACTGTGATTTGTAAGGCAAGCGTGGACATGACATTAATAGAGCAAAAGAAAGCGGAAAAACAAGGGAAAAAGATGATGGAAAACCTCATAACGGATGGCATTTTGTCCAAAGAAGAGATAGAGGATCGCGTGACTACGCTTCAGGGATATGGAGTAACACCAAAACAACAGCTAGCACTATTTGCAAGCATGGTGAAATACGCTGATCCAGATGTTGCCATGAGAATTCCACCAAAACCTTCAGTAATGTATCAAGACAGCACGGGCATTGTGAAAAAATCCGTGGCTTATATCAATATGAAGCGTAATCTTCTTTTGGAAGGAGAGCGTGGAGTAGGGAAAAACGTATTGACGGAAACAATTGCTTGGTTATTTGCTCGACCACTTTATGAGTTTTCGTTGAACTCGGGTCATGATAATAATAGTTTGCTAGGTGGCAAAACAATTGAAACGTTACCGGACGGCACTACAAAGATGGGGTTCTCTAAAGAGTCGGTTGTAGATGCGGCAGAAAATGGTGGGTTCATCGTATTTGATGAATTCAATACCGCAATTTCTAGTTCTATGTCTATCTTTAACTCCCTTTTAGATGATCGTCGTCGAATTCAAGTACCGGGATACCAATTAGTAGAAGCTCACGAGAATTTCGTGGCAATTGCGACACAAAACCGCAACTACCAAGGTACGTTTGATAATAACGAAGCGACAATTGACCGTTTTGTTCCAATTATCTTCCCAGAATTGAAAGGTATTTCGAACGTCATCATAAACAAAGTAAAAGAGGTTAAATCCGATACCTTGAACGTGATGGAAAAAGTGTTCGAATCCTTGCAGAAACTGGTGAGGGATGGAGAAGTGAATGAGAAGGCTATGACTATTCGAGGATTCATCGATGCTGCTCTTGCTGTCAATATGGACATCGAGTTAAAAGATGCCCTGACTGACAATATCGTTAACCGTATGGGAGACGAGGACGAGCGACTGCTTGTTCAAAGCATGATTGATGATATTACAGGTTGATTAAGAGGGCGAGCCCCTCTTTTTCTATCTAATTAACTAATTAATAGGAGGAATGTCCAAATGGCACATTTAAATCATGAACAACAACAAGTAGTAATAGAGGCACTAGAGAGGTTCATCGAAGCTAATCCGGAATCGGAAATCAGTCGAAAACTAATCAAACTGGATGTGATTGAGAGTACGAAAAAGAGTGCTCATACGGAGAACGCCAGAGAAAGTATTATTGAGAAGTTTATGGAAGATAACGAGAACGAAGAGCCGAGTGAGGAATTTGTGGAAGAAGCTTTGTCTTTCTACCTACGTCATGAAGATGATTCGGAGTTATTAAGTGAATCGTTAGATGTTGCAAAAACGCACAGAAAGTAAACGGTAATAAACTGGCTGAACGGAGGGGGGATCCCTCTGTTCCATTTAAAAAGGAGGAAAAGAAGATGAAAAAGGATATGCCGAAATTAAAACAACGGGTCGAACGATTGGTGGAACGTAAGAACTTCAAGCGAATTATGGAAGGTTTTGTTTCCTACATGATTCCAGCTCGTTCGGACGTAATTAGCATTTTGACAGTAGGTGGCGGTTCTTATACGGATGGAAAGAAAGTAGTGGTTGGGATTCCGGAATGGGTATGGGATTTGAGTCCTGAGGAAATATTCCTTGTGATGCGTGCCCTATCTATTCATGAGTGTCAACACGTAAACTCTTCTAGTTTTACTGGCTATGTGGCCTATCAAGAGAAAATGAAAAACTACTTCCTCCAAAAGTATCCCAAACTACGTAGCAATTACGTAGTGACTGCCTCTCAGTATGTAGGGAATGGCACAGAAGACGGGCGTATCGAGCGAATTGCTGCAAATAAACGACCAGGAACACTGATGCCGATTAAATTCTTCCGAGGGATCTGGTGGAAACATCAGCCAATGTCGGGAGATAGCGAATATGGAGATTTCTTGTTTGCTATAGTGACACTATCTACGATGGGGATATTACCAAAAGAATGGGAAACCCACTGGAAAGGTACGCGTGCAGAGAAAGAAATTGACGCAATTCGTCCCTTAATCAAAAAAGCAGTATTGGCTAGAACAAGTGCCCTTCACTTAAAAGTTTGTGAAGAAATCATGCTGGCTATTGAGCCATATCTAGTGATACTGATGGAAGAAAGACAAGAAGCTGATCAACAGTTCGCGGACATGATGAAGGATGTAATGCAAGACTTTACATCATCTTCTGAGACCGAGGAAAATACGGGTTCTCGTTCTACGCATTATGACGACATCGAAAAAGAAGATGAGCAAGAAGAATCAGAAGATGCTGGTCAAGGAGAATCGGGAGAAGAACAAGAAGGTGAAGAGGGAGAAAAAGGCAATGAGAAAGGCTCTGGTTCGGAAGAGAACGATGATTCTGAAGAAGGAGAAGATGAGAAGGAGAAATCGGGTAAAGGATCGTCTGATTCGAAAAATAATGACGAAAAGTCTGATGAAGAATCTTCTGGGTCTGAAACAACTGGTCAAGGAGATGAAAAGGAAGGAGAATCTGATAAGGACGAAGAAGACAGGAAAGATGGAACTAGTTCTGATAAGAACAAAGAGGAAGAAAAAGAAGGAAATACAAATTCTGACGAGCATTCAAAGAAGGACGCCGAGGCCAAGATCCAAGAAGAAATGGAGAAAGAATCGGATAAATTATTCCAAGATGCTAATCGTCGAATGGAGAAGGCAGCTCGCGAAGCCAAGTTGGAGAAAAAGCAGAGCAACGAGTATCCATTAACGGACCAAGAAATAAAAGAGGTCGTACACAAAGCTATCATGGGTGACAGTAATGTCCAAGGACATCGAAATGAGAAAATGACTTACCGGAATAAGATGAAGCTTACAGGCTTGCTGTTGAAGGAAGCAAAGAAATTACGACGAGATGTGGAAACAATCTTAAAGAATAAAAAATCGTATAATCTTTACAACCAAAGACGAGGCGTAGTAGATGCTAACTCTATCTGGAAAGTCGGCATAAAAGAAACGGACGTGTTCATGAAGAGGGGCCATGAGGATCAAACCGATTACGTGGGGTATCTTTTATGGGATGGTTCGGGTTCGATGACAGAACGTCTAGGCAATTCGAAATCTAAGTATATGTCATCTGGTGAAGCTATTGCAGTGGCAGAGGAAGCATTGCGGGGACTAATTCCTTTCAAGATATTGCAATTCTGCTCCAATAACTGGAGTACCCTGCATCGCCAGATTAAAGATTTTGATGAATCATCGAACTTTAATCACGCATTAACACATTTATCTGAATGCAGTCCAAAGGGTGGGAATCGTGATGGATTAGCTATTCGAGTGGCAACAGCTGAGCTGATGAAAAGACCTGAAAAAGAGCGTCTTTTGATTATCTTCTCAGATGGGATGCCAACGGTATATGCAAGCGACAGCGTAGCGAAGAAAGACGTTAACAACGCTGTTAAAGAAGCTAGGAAGCTAGGTATTCGCGTTATTTCGGTTTTCTTTGGAAGTGAACACATGCGAAAACAGTTAGCACCTAATTTTAAAGAGATGTATCAACGAAATATCATCTTCACGGATGACCAATCATTGACACGTCACTTGTCACGCACAATCAAACAAACAATCAAGTGATGAAGCACCCTTCGGGGTGTTTTTTCTTTTAAAGACGAAACTCTTCGGGTGCTACTGAATAACAAACAAAAAACCAACAACTGCCACAATGAGTGGTTTCTTGTTGGTTTTTCATTATGAACGCAATTGTTAGGTAGTGAAAAGCACGCATATTCATATAATGAATAGATTCTAAAAAAACATAGGAGGAATAAAGGAAATGAAAACAGAGAAGAACCAAAAACAGACAAAAACAAGAAATGTATTATCTAATTCGTTAGTGAAATCCACCCTCGCAGCATCGTTGTTACTGTCAGGAGTTACGGGGGTAGTGGGACCACTTACGTCGAACAACGGAATAGTTGGAGAGTTATTTGCAACAACGGAGGCAGAGGCATCAGGGGTATTTGCTGGTGGAACGGGGACGGTGGAGGATCCTTATTTAGTATCAAATGCTGTTCAGTTGTCTCAAATCACCAATTATTTGAGTAGTCATTTTAAATTGACAAGCGATATTGCAATGCCAAGTTTGTCTTTCACACCGATTGGCACAAGCACCACTCCTTTTACTGGTTCACTGGATGGGCAAAACTTTGCAATTACAAATTTGAAAATATCTTCAGGTACTTCTGATTACGTTGGATTGTTTGGAAACGTCAATGGAGCCTCATTTAAAGATATGAAATTAAAAAATGTAGATATAGATGGTAGAAACAATGTCGGAAGTTTAGCTGGATACGCTAAAAACACTAGTCTATCAAACATTGAAGTATCAGGTGTTATAAAAGGTCAGGGGACAATGGTTGGTGGAGTTGTTGGAGATGGAGAATTATTGTCTAAATTGGAAAACATCACATCTGATGCCTCTGTAACGGGGAAAAACTATGTAGGCGGATTAATCGGTAATTTGAGCAATAAATCAACAAATAAAAGAACATACACTTATTTGACATCATCGGGAATTGCGAATTCCAATTTAGCAGAGTCCAAAAACACGAACAGTCGCGGTACTGGTGGATTAATCGGAAGTTTCACTGGTTACGCAACGATTGACCAATCTTATTCAAACACAACTGTAAATGGCTTAGGTTCCTCAGTTGGAGGATTGATTGGTGTAATGTCAGGACAAACTACACTAGAAAACTCCTATACTACTGGTGATATAACGGGAGCAAGAGAAGTGGGTGGAGTGGTCGGAACTGTTGGGGTTGAAAACCCTACGTCCGGCATTCAGTTGCATCCAGTAGTGAAGAATTCCTATTCTACTGGTAATGTAAGATCGACAGTTGCATCCTATCCAGATTTCACAAGAACAGCAACAGGAAGTGTAGGGGGCGTCGTAGGGGTATTATTTTCAGGTACTCTCCAAAATCTTTATTCATATAACAAATCTGTTGATGGTCCAACAAGCAATCATATAGGTCGTGTTCTTGGATATAAAGCGACAACTTTATTAACGTCGGTTGAAGGTCTCTACTTGCCAGAGAACTTGAACGATGTAGGCCGAATTAGTTTTGAAACGGACCTATTGTCAAAAGAAGCAATACAAAATGGTGTAGTTTATGAAAATTCTTTAAATGAAGAGAATGGTTGGGTATACAAAAATAATTCAACTATTCCTACACTATCTTTTTCGGAACAACAGGTTAATTTCCCCGACATTCTTAATGAACAGGTAAAATACAAATTTAATAACGGGCTGTTATATTCTGTTATTCATACCGCGGAAGATTTTATAGACGTATCGAATAGCTCAGCTAATTTCGTATTAAATAATCATATAGATGCGAGCGGACATGTCTATAATCAGTTAAAACCTTCTAGTTTCACTCAAGTTTTTGACGGGAATAATAAAGTGGTAAGTAATTTAACTATGAAAACACCGATGTTCTCCAGCCTCATAGGTACCGTAAAAAATGTGACTTTTAAAAACCTTAGTTCTACTGATGCTGTTGTTGCTGATAGATCATCCAGAGGAACTGTTAAAAACGTTCATGTTGAGAATGGAAATATTTCTCCGTTGCCTAGAAAGACTGACGAGACTATAGGTGGGAACTTAGGTGGTTTAATCAATTATGCAAACGGGATTTCGCTTTTCCAATCCTCATTTGAAGGAAATATTTATAACGTAAGTACATCAAGAAAGTTATTAGTTGGTGGACTGGTAGGAGAAGCCGTAAATGGGAGCGGAAATGATCACGTTAATATTTCTGAGGTCTATTTCAACGGAAATATTACGAACATGATAGCTTCAAAAGGTACAAGTTATTCCCAAGGTAGCACAGGTGGTATTGCAGCTACTTTACACGGCGGGAAAATAACAGATTCATATGCAAAAGGTAATATCGTCTCTCAAAACGCATACAGAACAGGAGGTATTGCAGGACACACTTATGAAGGGATTTTAGAACGAGTAATATTTGTAGGTAAATCAAATAATGGGATAGTGGGTCATTTTAATACAAACAGTCGAGTCAAGAATACTTTTTCGTATAATAATGAAACATTCAAGGCCCTAGGGAACAAACTTGGCTCTTATGAGAACTTATACGTTTTTGATTCACCAAAAACAAACATCACTAACAATTTCTATAATGGTCTTGTAAATAAAGATTCTGCATTTTCACATATAAACTATGCTTTTAATGGTTTCAATTTTGGAGAATCAGGGGGAGTTCCGGTATGGGGTATAGAGGATGGGAAAACACTTCCATATCTAGTAGTTAAACCCGAAAAGAGCAACTATAATTTTGAATCAGGAGAATTCGAAGAAAATATACCAGAATTTTCACTTGTAGAAGCAACCACTTCGGTTGAAAAAGCAGAATCATCTAAACTTCAAGCAGATGTAGATGCTGCTCGTACGCTTGTGAACGCATTACCAGAAATAACAGACAAAACAAGCCTGAAGGAACGATTAGATGCAGTGCAATCGCAAATTGATACCTCTGATGCGACTTATCAAGAAATGATGACGGAACTTGCCGACATGAAAGCATACTTGCTCACAGGGGAAGGAACACGCGAAGATGTACTAGCTATGCGAGATGCTTTACATGATATCTCCGACAACGCTAAGTCATTGCTAAATCCAACTCAACGTACCAATGTTGAAAATTACGTGCAAGATGTATTGGACATCATTGGCTTACTGGAAATGATTTGGGATAAAATAGCAAGTGGAGAACTAGCAGGTCTGGATGAACTCGTGTCCCAACTGCCAGATTCGGCACTTAAAGAAAACACTGAACAGGAGGTCGAAAAAGCAAAAGGAACGGAACCAGAACCTCAAACAGACTTAGCTATTGCAACTGCTTCCGTTATGAAAGCAGAAAGCACGAAACTGCCGGCAGACGTAGAGGCATCTCGTTCACTAGTGAACAACTTATCTGAAAGTATAGATAAGGAAAACCTGAAGAATCGTTTAGATGCAGTGCAAGTAACGATTGATGAGGCCGCAGCTCTTGCTGAACAAATTGAGATAGCAACTACTGTTGTTGTCAAAGCAGAGAGATCTAAGCTCCAAGGAGATATTGATGCTGCCCGTACTTTGGTAACGGCATTGCCTAACGGAACCGTTAAAACAGAATTATCGAACCGATTAGATGGAATTAATTCAGAGGAAAATTCGAACAAGTTATTGGAAGCTGCTCAACAAGCAGTGGATGCTCTTGAAAACAACTCAACGAAAGAGCAGATTGCAGAAGCAAAGGAATTAGTCAATAAATTACCGAATAGCCCAGAAAAAAATGCACTTCTAGACAAAATTACAGAGATTGAGCTTATTCAAAAGGCTTACGTTGACGTATCAAATGCAGAGAAGCTTCCGACGAGTTACAATATCTCGATCGCAGAGAAGTCCATTCAAAAATTGGCGGAAGACTCTATTAAAGGAGAGCTTTCTGACCGAATGAAGGAACTGAAGCTCACAATAGAAGCAGAAAATAAAGTGAAATCAGCAGAATCGACCAAGCGTGAACCGTATATCACGAACGCAATCGATAGTGTAAATAAATTGAAGGCCGGTCCAAAGAAAACGGAACTTGCGGCACGGATTAAAGTCATCCAAGACAGTCAAGCGGGTGAAGAACAAGCAGCATTGTTAGTCGAGGCGATTAACCAAGTCTATATGGCGGAGCAACAAAAACGTGAACCGTATATAGCAAACGCAATAGCTACAGTTGCCAAACTGCAAGATGGACCCGATAAAGTTGCTCTAGAAAAAAGGCTCCAAAGGATTAAAGACGCTGCTCCTGTAGAACCAGAAGCACCTGCGGTAGACCTAGCTCTTCTCAAATCTGCGGAGACCCAAGTTTCTTACGCAGAACGATACAAGCGTGACCCGTACCTAACGCGTGCACAGGAAGCTATCAACAAACTGACTAATGGGTATGAGAAAGCTGGGCTGCAAACTCGGCTAGATGCACTACTTGTTGAGGAGAACGACAAACTCGAAGCTGAAAAACTGCAAGCAGTAACTGTATTGGTAACGAAAGCGGAGACAGCAGGTGACCTGTTTGTCATCGAAGAAGCTCGTTCTCTAGTGAAAGGACTAGCAAATGGTGAAGCCAAAACAGAACTTACAAAACGCTTAGATGCTATTGAAGTGACAGAAGCTATGCAGTTTGCTTTCGACCTCAAGGGAGAAATTGATGTAGTGACAGACGCTGTAATTAAAGGGAAGCTACTCGCAGCTTACGATGCTGTAAAGCTTGCGAAAGAACGTCAAAGCTCCACATATATGGCCAAAGCGATAGCTAGTATAGACACTCTTAGTCTGTACGAGGCGACTCATGGGGAAATGATTGAAAAAATAGCAACTTACTTTGGGAATGTGCAAGAGGAAATTGAAACGCAGAAACTAATCGCAGCAGCTGATAATGCAGTTACTCTAGCAGAGAGATACAAACGTGCACCGTACTTCACGAAGGCCCAATCAGCTATTAATGTGTTGATTGATGGGAAAGTAAAAGCGGACTTACAGGCACGTCTAGATGAAGCAATGAAATAAATAAATGAACAGACCACTCCGAATAATGGGGTGGTCTTTACTTTGGTGGTACTAAATTTACTCATGAATCGTCCCTACCGTTAATGATAAAGCCAAGTCTAGTCTAGACTATTCATCCCACACTTAAAGCCATCTATTTTCTAGCACAAATATCTAAAATACTCTATACAAATACTGCATAGAATGAAAAGTACTTAAAATATAAGGGGGATATTAGAGTGGAAAAGAGAAACGAAAGAGAAAAGATGTCTTATAACGTACTAAGCAATCGCATAGCGAAAACGACATTGGTAGCGGCTTTGCTGTTCACCGGATTTACCTCAGCTAATTCTATTGGAAGTCCGAATAACGGAATCGCTGAAAAAATAACTGGGTTCAGTTATGCATCAGCTGCAACTGCAGAAAGCGAAAAGAAAGCTGATTTAAACTTAGCTTTTTACGGATCTCTAAGTTATGGAACACATGAAAGAGGTTTTCAATTTGAACGAGTTGAAGGAGCTACAAGTTATGACCTGTACCTAGAAGGTGCCTTAAAAGGCAATATAGTAGCAACCATCCAACCTATTCAGTATTTTACAGGGGATTTTTCCCTGAAGGATGAATTACAAGTAAAAGTAGTTGCAAAAGATGCAAAAGGAACTACCATTGCCTATGATGAAAAAAAAGTTACAACGAGAAAGAACTATTTAAACTTTCCTATAGTGAAGAGCACGAGCGAACTTGATTTGGCGTACGAATCCTCTCAATCTAGTATAACTTATAAATATAATGCTTTGCCGCAAGCAGAGATTGATGAGGTCAATAGGTATATTGATGAGAATCCAGATGTGTATGTCTACCGTGTTTACAAATTTGTGCAAGGGGCAAATTGGGAAGGTATGATTGTCCAAAGCCTCTCCGAGATGATTGTAATCTCAGACAAACCGGTTTCTCTTATCAATGAAAGCTATCATCCTTATATGGATCAGTTTTATAATTCCAATTACTCGTTCATACGCTTTGCTAATGATGCCAGCATCAAAAAAATCAATATGGCTGATGTTTCAGAAACCGAACACATTATAGGACGTTTCGCTTTAGATAGATACAATCATTTTGAGATGTCAGCACCTGCAAAAGAAGTAAATGCTATTGCTTTGAGCACTCCAACAGCTACTTTATCAACAGAAAAGGAAACAATTGAAAACATTTTAGTGGATGCTACATTTGATGAAAGAGCCCACCGCAATCTTTACAGATTTAATGGTGGCGAATGGATGAACTACGAAGGTAGTGTTACTGTTACGCAGAATGGACTAATTGAATTTAAATCCATAAGCAATATCGGAAAAGAAAGTGTTGTTTTCTCAAAAGAAATAAAAAATAAATTAGATGAGAAAACGATGGGAGAAAAAGTAATAGGGGAACTAACTGCTGGAGACAAGATATTCTTTTCGGATAGAGAATGGACGGTTCTAGATCCTGAAACAGGATTGTTAGCGGGCAGTGAAGAAACAATTCCTGTTCCTTTCAATCAGTCCTTTAACTATCTGAACAGCGACTACTTAAACACATTTTCTGACGCTGAAAAAGAACTGATGCTAGACAAGGATTGGTATAGCTACGACTTTATGAACTACAGAGACTATCTAACCGGTACTTTCAAGATGGGATTCATTAACAAAACAGAAGCGGATAAATATTTCAACTTGATAAAAGGGGATGGATTAACCTACTGGCTGAATTCGTCTGCTACGATATTCCCTTCTGGAGGTGCGAGACAAGTAACTTATACAGTTAATGCCGGCTCAGAAATGGCGTATGTAGAAGACGCCTATAATCCTAGACCCATTAAGCCTTTTGTCTATTTGTCGACAAGTCAAAAAATAAAAGACGGAAAAGTAATGGTTTCGGAGACCCCACAAAATATAGAGCAAATCCTTCAAGCTGTTGAATTGGCTGAAAACTCAAAGCTCCAAGCAGATTTGGATTCAGCTCGCGTGCTGGTCGATGAAATGCCAACAGGGGAAACAAAAGTGGACCTAACAAACCGACTGGATAAGATACAAGAAGCAATTGACGCTTCTGAAGCTGCATACCAAGAAATGAAGGAAGAGCTTGCAGACATGAAGGCATATCTACTTACGGGAGAAGGTTCCAAGTCCGACGTGCTAGCGATGAAGGAAGCATTGGAAGACATCTCGACAGATGCAACATTGTTGCTAAACAAAGCACATCAGGATGACATCGTTCGCTATGTGAAGGATGTGCAAGACATCATCGGACTGCTTGAAGTGATTTGGAACAAGATTGCTAGTGGCGAAATAGTAGGATTGGAGGAATTGGTTTCGCAACTGCCAGAATCAGAACTGAAAGACAATACTCAAGAGCTAGTTGCCGAGGCTAAAGAATCTGCGGAAGCAATAGCACTGGCAGAACAAATTGCAATAGCAACAAAGTCTGTTGTAAAAGCAGAAGTGTCTACGGTCCAAGCAGATGTTACAGCAGCTCTCACACTTGTGAATGCATTACCTTCTGGAGTAGAGAAAACTAGCCTCACAGATCGTTTACATGTCGTACAAAAAGTAATAGACGATGCGAAATTGGTAGCGGACCAAATCGCCAAAGCAACGGCATCCGTAAGGAAAGCAGAAGGTTCGAAAGTGCAAGCTGACATAGACGCCGCTCGTTTGTTAGTAGAGGCATTGCCTGAAGTTTCCGAGAAAACTAATCTTACACAACGATTAAATACTATCGTTATTACGCCAGAAGGTGCGGAACTGTTAAAAGAAGCACAAGAGGCTGTCGATAAGTTAAACGTTCTTTCGACAAAAGAACAAATTGCGACAGCAAAAGGACTCGTGGCTAAGTTAGCAAACAGTTCTACGAAAACGGAACTAAATGACCGTATTGCTGAAATTGAATTAATACAGAAAGCTACTAATGCTGTTGGCCAGGCTGAAAAAATGCAAACGAACTACAACATCACTTTAGCAGAAAAAGCGATTAATCAACTACCAGACGGACAGCTTAAAACAGAACTGGCGGAACGAATTCAACAACTCAAGCTGACTCTAGAAGCTGAAAGTAAAGTGAAATCTGCTGAGTTGACTAAACGTGACCCGTATATAACGGATGCTACGGAAAGCATTAACAAACTAAATGATTCGCCAAAGAAAACGGAGCTTACTAACCGTATGAAAGTCATCCAAGATGCACTTGCTGGTGAAGCAGAGGCAACACTCCTAGAAGAAGCTACGGCACACGTGGTTCTAGCAGAACAACATAAACGAGATCCGTACCTAACAAGTGCAAAAGACCTCGTATCAAAACTAATAGATGGAACAGACAAAACAGCTTTAGAAGCACGTTTGAAAGCGATACAAGATGCTGCTCCTGTAGCACCAGAAGCACCAGAGGTGGACCCAGCACTTCTAAAAGCTGCGGAGACACAAGTTTCTTACGCAGAACGCTACAAGCGTGACCCGTACCTAACACGTGCACAAGAGGCAGTCGACAAGCTTCCTGTAAGTGAAGTGAAAACAGCAATGCAAGAAAGATTAAATGTCCTTACAAACGAAGCGAGTGATCAAGTCGAAGCAAATAAGCTAAAAACGGCGACCGATGCTGTTGCGAAAGCAGAATCGGCAAGTGACCTGTTTGTTATGAAGGAAGCTAGTTCTCTTGTAAACGGACTGAACGACGGCAAAGCGAAACAATCACTAGTCGAGCGTTTAGACGCAATCGAAGTGACTGAAGCGATGCAGTTCGCTTACGATTTAAAAGTGGAAATCGACGCTATCCCCGATGTGACAATCAAGAAAGCACTTCAAGAAGCTTACACAGCAATTGGAGTGGCAAAAGACCGCCAAACCTCGACGTATATAACGAAAGCTTCTAAAGCTATTGAGGCTCTAAGCAAATATGAAGAAACGCACAGCAAGGTAATCGAGAAGCTATCGACATTCTTCACAGACATGCAGAAAGAACTCGAAATTCAAAAACTGGTAGCAGCAGCTGATAATGCAGTAGCTCTAGCGGAGAAATACCAACGTGCAGCGTACTTCGCGAAAGCACAATCGGCTATCGACGGCTTACCTGATGGAAAATCGAAAGTGGACATGCAGGCACGTTTGGACGTAGTAATAAAGTAATTAAATGATTAGGCCACTCCTTCTTTGGGAGTGGTTTTTGTCATTTCGAAGATTGCTTAAAGGTTTGGTTTTAATCGAATCAACTAGTTCTATTTGCATATGATGAAAAGCTAAACAAAACACTGGAGGATTGAAAGAATGAAGAATGAAACAAACAAGCAATATAACGCACGTAATGTATTATCTAAGTCTTTGTTGAAATCAACATTAGCAGCATCTTTGTTGTTATCAGGGTTTGCAGGGGTAATAGGTACGTCACTTGTGAATTCGGAATTGTCGATTATGCAGGTTGCGGAAGCTGAGAGTTTCGCAAAGGATTTGAACACAATATCAGCAGGAGAATTCCATTCCCTCGCAATTTCCCAAGACGGGAGCGTTTATGCGTGGGGATATAATAAAAGTGGACAGTTGGGTGATGGAACGTTAACGGACAGAAAAACACCAACGAAAGTAAACGGTCTGGTGAATGTGGTGGCGGTGGAGGCTGGAGAGGCTTACTCCTTCGCATTGACCTCAGATGGAAGCCTCTATGCGTGGGGACAGAATGTATATGGACAGCTGGGTGATGGGACGACAGGAAACAAAACCACGCCAACGAAAATAAACGGTTTGTCGAATGTAGTGACTGTTGTGCCTGGATGGTCACACTCGTTAGCACTCACATCCGATGGGAGCGTCTATGCGTGGGGACAGAATGCATATGGACAGCTGGGTGATGGGACGACAGGAAACAAAACCACGCCTACGAAAATAAACGGCTTGTCTAATGTAGTGGCAGTAGCGGGAAGTCAGACTCACTCGCTAGCACTCACCTCCGATGGGAGCGTCTATGCTTGGGGATATAACGCACAAGGGCAGCTTGGGGACGGGACGACCACACAGAAAATCAGGCCAACGAAAATAAACGGTCTGCATAATGTAGTGGCTGTGAAGGCTGGAAGAGAACACTCGCTAGCACTTTCCTCTGATGGTAGTGTCTATGCTTGGGGACGTAATAATTATGGACAGTTGGGCGAAGGAACGACTACACAAAGGAATACGCCAACGATAATAAATAGCTTGTCTAATGTGTTAGCGGTTGAGGCAGGAACTTTACACTCCCTCGCAATTGCCTCGGATGGAAGCGTCTATGCGTGGGGAGATAATTCAAGAAGACAGCTGGGCGATGGAACGACTACACAAAAAAAAACGCCAACTAAAATTAATGGCCTGTCTGAAGTGGTGTCGGTGGAAGGTGGGTATGGTCATTCCCTAGCAATCACATCCGACGGAAGTGTCTATGCTTGGGGACAAAATGGAAATGGGCAAATAGGGGACGGGACGACAACAAATAAAACTACGCCAACTTTATTGGTGGATATTAAAGTGGGGATAGGTACTGACACTGCACTAGAAGAGCAAATCACCACAGCAACCGCTTCCGTAGAAATCGCAGAAGGCTCTAAGTTGCAAGCAGACATAGATGCTTCTCGAACTTTAGTAGAGGCATTACTTAACGGATTGGAGAAAACCACTCTCCTAGAGCGACTAGATGCTATCGTAGTATCTCCAGAAGGTACGGAGCTTCTTCAAGAAGCACAAGATGCTGTCGACAAGCTGAATGACGAGTCAACAAAAGAGCAAATTGCCATAGCAAAAGAGCTCGTTGTTAAATTACCAAATAGCTCCACTAAAACTGAGCTAAATGACCGAATCTTTAGCATTGAGTTGAATCAAAAAGCTAAAAACGCAGTAGCTCATGCAGAAAAAATGCAAACGAACTACAATATTACTTTAGCAGAAAAAGCCGTTAATCAGCTATCAGACGGCCCGCTCAAAACAGAACTGAGTGAACGAATTCAACAACTAAAACTGACTCTAGATGCTGAAAGTAAAGTAAAATCGGCAGAACTGACGAAACGTGAACCGTACATCACGGAGGCTATGGATAGCATAGCCAAGCTAAAAGATTCTCCAAAGAAAACCGAACTTGCGAATCGTATTAAAGTCATCCAAGATCCAACCGTCTGAGAAATACCTACGTGATATGTACTTCGAGAAAGCACAAACTGCTATCGACGGCTTACCTGATGGGAAAGCGAAAGTGGACTTACAGGCACGTTTGGACGTAGCAATGAACTAAATAAACGATGAGACTACTCCTTCGGGCGTGGTCTTTTTGCTTTAACGAATTTTTCCCCCTTAGGTTTTTCCTTATTAACAGATGATAGTCTGAATATATAGAAAAAAATATAGTTCGGTAGTGAACAACACTCAAGTACATATAATGAACGGATTCAAAAAATACAGGAGGAATGAATATTGAAAACAGTGAAAAATAAAAATCAGCAAAGTTCGAAAAATGTATTATCTAACACTTTAATGACATCAACTCTAGCAGCATCTCTTTTTTTATCTGGCGTAACAGGGGCGATAGGCACAATCGCATCAAACAATGGAATAGTCGGGGAATTGTTTGCGACGACGCAGGCAGAAGCGGCTGGGGTATTTGCTGGTGGTAAGGGGACGGTAGCGGAGCCGTATTTAATTGAAGATAAAAATCAGCTAAATCAAATGCGAAATTATTTAACAAGCCATTTCAAATTAATGGATGATATTGATTTGTCTGGCGTCAGCTGGTCACCTGTAGGGATTAACGGAACTATTAACACAGACACCTCTAAAGCTTTCGGCGGAAGTTTCGATGGTTCTGGACACACTATTACAGGAATGACTATAAATAGCGGTTCATCCGAAATAGCTGGATTCTTCGGATTCACTTATAACGCTACTATTAAAAACGTAAAAATAAAAAATGCCAATGTAACCCTTTCAGCAGTAAAGAACGGCGGTATTTTAATAGGGAAAATGAGTTTTGGAACTGTAGCTAATGTATCTGTGGAAGGAACAATAATAGGAACTAGCGTAACTCAATTAGGAGGAGTTGTGGGACTTGGACATAACGCTATAATTGAAAAGTCATCTTTTGTAGGTGATTTAACTGCTGTCGGAGCACCATATGGGCAATCTGTTGGTGGAGTTGTCGGTTCATTAATTCCAATGGGGACGAATTATCATGCACCGATTAAATTATTGGAGTCTTATGCAAATGTAAACATCAAAACTACTGGAAGTGAAGCTGCCATTGGTGGATTAGTGGGAACGATATACGGCAATGCAGATTCCTATAAATATACACGTCAGTCTGAGGCACATTTAAAAAACTCATTTTCTTCAGGAACATTAGAATCTAATGGTGGCAAGGCGATCGGAGGAATAGTCGGGCAAGTAATTAATTCTCCCGAGTTAGAAAATCTGGTTTCAACAATGAAAATTACTTCTATTAATAATAAACAAGATGTAGCTATTGGGGGTGTAATTGGGAGATTCGATACAGGTCGATTTCCTGCGACTTTAAAAAACATTTACGCATTGAATGAAGGTATTGTTTCAGGAGATGTAAACAAGTCTTTCGTCGGTCTAGTACTTGGAAAGTCGAATTCAACAGTAGCTGATATTTCTAATATTTTCTTTCCAGCAAATTTAAAGCATACAGGACAGCAACAATATGCAACAGATTTAATCTCTACTGAAGCGTTGTTAAACGGAGAGGCATTCAAGCAGTTGACAAACACTTCTATGTGGAAGCTTGACAGTCAGACTGGACTACCGTTCCTAGCAAATAATCCGCATCCACTTGGCACTAATACCTTAAACTTAGAGAATTCCCCGACATATAAAAAAGACAACAAAGTGATTTTCTCATTAATTTCTAATTATGAAAGCTTCAATGAAATTAAAAATGGATTGTCTAATCATTATATCTTGAATAGTGATATTGATTTAACTTCACGAACATGGACACCGATAGGAGATACAAACAAAGGTTCATATGACCAACTTAATTTTACTGGTTCACTTGAAGGGAATAACCACGAGATAAAAGGATTGAAAATTAACAACACATCCGGAACTCCTACTGGTTTATTCGGAAACATAACAAATGGTTCTGTGAAGAACTTGCGTTTGACGGACTTTGACATTTCGGGTATTAATTACGTTGGAATGCTAACAGGGATCCTTACTTCTTCGAATGTAGAAAATGTGAAAGGTAAAGGTAAGGTTTATGCCAACGGCGACTTTGTAGGTGGATTAATAGGTAGTTGGAGTGGGAATTCAAATTCAAATTTAAAAAAAATGCAAGCAGAGAGTGAGGTGACAGGCAAGAACCATGTGGGTGGTTTAGTAGGGATGATGTCAAATGGTTCAATAGTCGAATCCTACTCAAAAGGTAGTGTAAAAGGACTCTCAGGGGGGGCTAACGTAGGAGGGCTAGTAGGAGCTTCATCCACAACACTCTTAAAAGTTTATTCAGACTCAACTGTAAACAGTGCAGGCTCAAATGTAGGAGGATTAGTTGGTAGTATTCAAGGTGGAATGATAGCTGATGCTTATTCTACGGGGGCCGTAAGTGGCACTAAATTTGTTGGCGGAATTGCAGGGATTATGTATTCAAGCACTAATTCTACAGTTGAAAATTTATACACTACGAGTAAGGTAAAGGGAACATCCGATTATGTTGGAGGATTAACTGGAAATGTTTCTAACAATAAAATACTTGTGAAAAACGCTTTCTTAATGAATCCTGAAGTTATTGGAGGGAATCTGAGCTTGACTGGAAGGGTAGCTGGAAACAACACAGGAAATTTAACATCTATAAGCTTACTCAACACAACCAAAACAAATGGGCATAGCAATTACAAAACGGAAGAGTTACCGGTCTCGCAATTTTTAAACAAGGCAACTTATTCATTTAAAGGATTTGATTTTGGCGAATTTGATGATATACCAGTATGGGCAATTAAAGAAGGTACTACTCTCCCATATCTAACCTTTAGTCCATCTAAAATGAGCCATAGCGAACAGACTGGAGAATGGAGTAGCTATGATGAAGAAGCTAATTTTCTGATTGAAGCAGCAAACAAGTCTGTCGAAAAAGCTGAGAATTCTAAGTTGCAAGCGGATGTAGACGCTGCTCGTACACTTGTGAAAGCTCTACCATCTCAAACCGAGAAAACAATCTTAACGAATCGCTTGAATACTGTACAAAAAGAGATTGATGACGCAAAAGGGATGGCAGAACAATTCGATACAGCAACAGTGGCTGTTGTGAAAGCAGAAGGTTCTAAGTTGCAAGTAGACGTAAATGCAGCTCTTTCACTTCTTAATTTGTTGCCACAGGGCACAGACAAAACAAGTCTAACAGAGCGGTTGAATGCGGTCCAATCACAAATTAATGCTTCCGATTTATTGCACCAGGAATTAATGACCGAATTGGAAGAGATGAAATTGTACCTGTATTCAGTAGAGGGAACGCGTGAAGATATACTTGCTTTGCGAGATGCTTTAAATGATATCTTGGACAGCTCTAAGTCATTGTTCAACAAATCACACCAAACAGAAGTGGCTAACTATGTACAGAATATACTAGATATCATCAATTTACTCGAAATGATTTGGAATAAAATCTCAATTGGAGAACTTGCAGGGTTGGATGAACTCGTTTCCCAACTACCAGATTCAGCCCTTAAAGATAACACTCAACAGGAGGTAGAAGAAGCGAAAGTAATTAAGCCGGAACCTCAAACGGACTTAGCTATTGCAATTTTATCGGTTGAGAAAGCAGAAAGCACAAAACTGCAAGCTGACGTAGAGGCATCTCGTTTACTTGTGAACGCTCTTCCAACAGGGAAGGATAAAACAAGCTTAATAGAACGCTTAAATGTCGTGCAAGGAGATAACGAACAAGTATTAGTTGAACAAATAGCTCAAGCAACGGCAGCAGTCGTGAAAGCAGAGAATTCCAAATTACAAACAGATGTGAATGATGCTCGTACATTAGTGTTTGCTTTACCAAATGGAGAAGAGAAGTTGAGTTTAACAAAACGCTTAGAAATTATTGAATTAGGAAACGATGATACCGTTCTCTTAAAAGAAGCTAAGAACGCTGTAAATAATCTAGGCTATAATCCAACTAAAGTGGAGCTAGACGCCGCAAAGGAACTTGTATCGAAGCTACCTAACAGCACCGATAAGACAGAATTGCTTGACAGCATTGCTGAAATTGAATTGAAGCAGAAGGCTTCCAATGCCGTTGCTCAAGCAGAAAAAATGCAAACAAACTACAATATCACGCTAGCAGAAAAAGCGATTAATCTATTACCGGATGGCCCATTTAAAACAGAACTTATGGAACGGATTCAACAGCTCAAGTTGTCATTGGATGCGGAAAGTAAAGTGAAATCGGCCGAGCTCACAAAACGTGAACCATACATTACAGTAGCGGTGACGAGCATAAACAAGCTAAAAGATAGCACGAAGAAATCGGAGCTTTTGAGCCGCATGAAAGGGATTCAAGATGCACTAGCAGTTGAAGCGGAAGCCGCTCTATTAGAAGAAGCGACAACGTACGTTGTTCTTGCAGAACTGCATAAGCGTGAACCATACTTGTCACAGGCAAAAGACATTGTATCGAAACTTCAAACCAGTACAGAAAAAACAGCTCTGGAAACACGATTGAAAGCGATACAAGATGCTACTCCTGTAGTTCCAGAGGCCCCAGCGGTGGACCCAGCGTTGCTAAAGAATGCGGAGACACAAGTTTCTTACGCAGAACGCTACCAGCGTGACCCGTATCTAACGCGTGCACAAGAGGCAATAGACAAACTGCCTAACGGAGAAATGAAAAGCGGTCTGCAAGCTAGACTGGACGAACTACTAGGTGACGCGAACGACAAGATAGAAGTTGTCAAACAAGAAGCTGCGTCGAAATCTGTCATTAAAGCAGAAACGGCAAGCGACCTGAACGTCATCGAAGAAGCTCGTTTACTTGTGAACGGACTGAAAAATGGTGTAGCGAAAACAGCACTCCAAGACCGCTTAGAAGCAATCGAAGTAACAGAATTCATGCAGTTTGCGTATGACTTGAAGGTAGAGATTGATTCCGTGAGTGATTCGACTATCAAACAAGCTCTTCAGGATGCATACGCAGCAGTTGGTGCAGCTAAAGATCGTCAAACAGGAACATATATGACGAAAGCGTCAACTAGCATTAAAGCCCTAAGCAAATACAATACGACGCATCAACCAGTAATAGAAAATCTTTTAGTATTCTTCACGGACATGCAAAAAGAGTTAGAAGTTCAAAAACTAATCGTAGCAGCCGACAAAGCAGTAGAGCTGTCTGAGAAGTATCAACGTGCGACGTATTACACGAAAGCACAAGCAGCAATTGACAGCTTGCCTGATGGGAAGGCAAAAGCTGACTTACAGGCTAGATTAGATGCTGTTACGAATTAATGGAACCACCAGATCATTCCTTCGGGCGTGGTCTTTTTGTTTTATCGAATCTTTTCCCTCCTTTTTGAATAAGATACTTCAGATGGAAAACAAAGTAGAGCCAATGAGAGCTTATTGTTCAGAAGGGAACTTCATTCTATTGGGGTGTTCGGCATATGATAGTCCGAACTATTAAAAAGGAGGATGTTAAAAATGTGTAAAGAAAAAGCAAAACACGTAGTAACTTTACCAGTTGCTCTAGAACCAAAAACATTTGTCATCGCAACGTTCAATAAAAATGCAGATACCTTAACAATTACGGATCGTACGTCAGGAGAAGTTTTCTTGGTATGTGAATCCAAAGGGTATGAAAATGCTTTTAGTGTTCGAGAAGTGATGTTAGGGGTTGTACTTTCTAATACTGGAAAAGAATCAGAGGTCATGATTCTAGAAACTGCAGATATGGAAGAACAACATGTAGTAACGGTTTCTAATTTGAACTTACCAAAAGGGTCATTTGTAGACGTAACGTTAAGCGGAGAACTATTAACGTTTTCACTAAAGGAAGAAACGTTAGCGATTACAAGTGCTGCACCAGCTATTGGAGCTTTTGGACGTCGTAAAAAATTAAAAGCAGTCGTGTTGAAGAATGTAGAGGAGTTTGCAGTGGTTTTAGTGTTGCGTTTTGTGGATCCACACAGACACTCAGGATACTCTTTTCTAGACGGTTCTAACAGTATTGATGCTCTAGTTCGTAAGACGGAATACGCAGGAGCTTTAACAGACCATAGAGGTATGTACGGATCATTAGCATACTACAATGCGATGCGAAAAGCGGGAAAACTACCGATTATTGGATTTGAAGCATACGCGGAAAATATCCAAGGGTCAAAACAAGGAAATCACTTGTTATTATTAGCTAAAAACGAAACAGGATATAAAAACTTAACGAAGCTGACGAGTCTAGCATTTGAAAACTTCCACAAGTATCCGCATGTTTCCTATGAAATGCTTTCAGAATACTCGGAAGGCGTTATGTCTACAACTACATGCCTTGGTTCAGAAGTGAACAAGCTTCTAGCTGACCGAAAATTTGAAGAAGCTCGCTATGTGGTAAAACAAATGGTGAAAATATTTGGAAAAGAAGATTATTATGTCGAAATTCAGCGACATGGAGCAGAAGAAGAATTAATTGTTAATCCTCAACTGCAACAGATCGCCAAAGAATTTGATTTAAAACTAGTAGCTTCTACGGATGCTCATTACGAAAATGCTGAAGATCGTCCTTCACAAGAAGTATTAATGTGTATAGGAACAAAAAAACTAATGAGTGATGAAAGCCGTATTAAGTTTCCAGGTGGAGGATACCACATTCATACAGCAGATGAGATTGAAGAGTTATTCTCGGATATTCCAGAAGCACTCGACAATACATTTGAGATCATGGAAAAATGTGCAGATTTCAAGATACAAACTGGTAAGAACTTTTTACCTGCTTTTGAATTCCCAGCACCTTTTAAGTCGGAAATCGAGTACCTTCGTCATCTGACAAAAGTAGGATATAAAGAGCGATTTGATGGAAAACCAGAAGAAACTAACCCTGTTTATACAGAGCGTCTTGCTTACGAGTTAGATGTTTTAGAAGGGATGGGCTTCCCAGGGTATTTTCTAATCGTGAATGACTTCATCGTGTGGGCTAAAAACAAAGGGATATTGGTTGGTCCAGGACGAGGAAGTGCTGCAGGTAGCCTTGTGGCTTACTGTTTACACATAACGGATCTTGACCCGATACCATACGGATTACTTTTCGAGCGTTTCTTGAACCCAGACCGTATTTCTATGCCGGATATAGACATCGATTTTCCAGATGGCCGTCGTGAAGAGGTACTTGCTTATGTTCGTAATAAGTACGGGGAACATGCAGTATCGAAAATTATCACTTTCCAAACTCTGGCAGCTCGTTCTTCCGTGAAGGATGTAGCTAGAGTACTAGAATTCCCGTTAGATGTTGTAAACAAGGCAGTTAAATTGATTCCAGTTAGACCGGATATCACGTTGAAAGAAGCATTAGAGGAGTCTCCTGAATTTAGAGATGTCGTAAATGGAAATCCTGCTTTGAAAAATGTGGTGGAAACAGCACAGCGTATCGAAGGCTTACCGCGTAACCCATCGGTTCATGCATGTGGATTAATTATTGCTCCTGGAGAGGTTTCTGATTATGCTCCAACGAGCTTAATGATGAACAAGAAAATCAAAATGAAGGAAGCTACTTGCCAATATACAATGGGTGAAGTAGAAGAAATCGGCTTGCTGAAAATGGATTTCTTGGGACTTCGTACGATGACGGTAATTGCAAGTGCAACAGAATTAGTCAATGAAAAACGTGCATTAGAAGGACTTCCACCGATGCATTACTTGGATATTCCTCTAGGGGATCCAAAAGTGTACCAAAATATCTCGCAAGGAGATGCGTATGGTGTGTTCCAGTTGGAATCACCAGGTATGCGTGCATTTATGAAGGAACTGTTTGCAGACGCATCTGATTTTAAAGAGAATGACATTGAGTTGTTTGAACGTCTGGTTGCAGGAGTTTCCCTCTATAGACCCGGCCCAATGGATTACATTCCAGAATACTTGGATAGTATGCGTAACCCATTAAAAGTACGTTATGATCATCCTCTACTAGAAGGGCCATTGAAAGGAACATACGGCGTTATCGTGTTCCAGGAACAAACAATGCAAATTGTTCGCTCTTTAGCAGGGTTCACAAAAGGTGAGGCAGACAATGTGCGTAAGGCGTTTGCTAAAAAGAAAAAAGAAATGATTGAACCTCTTGGAAAGAAATTCGTGGCTGGTTGTATCGCGAATAATATTTCTACAGAAATTGCAGAAAAAATTTGGAGCAAGATGGTGAAGTTCGGTTCGTATGCCTTCAATAAATCGCATGCGGCAGTTTACTCAATGCTATCGAATGCAACTGCTTGGTTCAAAACATATCATCCAGAGGAATTTATGGCCGCAACGCTAAACAGTTTCCTTGGAAAGTACAACAAATTAAAATTGTACCTGTCGATCATTTCACGCATGAATATTGAAATATTGCCACCAGATATTAACCGTTCTGAAGCAATATTTACAGTAGAAGATAAGAAAATTAGATTCGGACTAATGGGTTTAAAAGGTCTTGGTCAGTCAGCTGGACAAATATTGGAAGAACGCAAAGAGCGTGGCGAATTCTGTGATATGCAGGATGTGATTGAACGTATGGTCGTGAACCAAAAGATGGGCAAATCAACAATGAAGAGCCTTATCCAAGCTGGTGCTCTGGATTCAATGGAAGGAACTCGCCGAGCGAAGATAGATATACTGGAAGCGATGTTCAAACATGCAGATAAGATGAAAAAAATAAGCTTAAACAAAGAACAAATGAGTATGTTTGACTTAATGAATCAAGATGAGGTAAATCAAATGCGTCATATCATCCCGGTTCCAAATTTACCAGAAATGATGAAAAATATCATGATCACTCTAGAGAAAGAAGTAGCGGGATTCTATATCACTGCTCATCCGCTTGACGATTATATCGACGTACTTAATAAAGAAGGGGTATATGATATAGGATTCCTGTTTGATGAATCAGAGGATGAAGATGGTTATGCGACTGGAGGGACATCTGATTACGAAGGACAAGTGGTGAAAATTGCTGGTGTTGTAGAATCAGTAGAAACATTTTATGCGAAAAAATCAGGGAAACCGATCAAGAAAATCCTTATTGAAGACCGTTCAGGAGAATTTAGCTGTGTGGCTTTCGAGGAAACAATCAAGCAAAATGCTGATATGTTCGTAGAGGGTCGTGTATTGATGGTTCAGGGAGTCGTGAAAGTAGACGATTTCGGAGCTTCTCTTACAATTCGTTCGATGGTAGACATTTCTGAGATGGACCGTGGAACTAAATCGGTCGGTGTGGAACTTGTCACAGAAGATAAGGGTCAAGCTAGAAATTTTCTAGAGTATGTAAAAGCAAATCCGGGAGACATTGACACATTCGTTGTCATGGGAGGACAAACTTATCGTTTGCCAGCATCACTTGATGCAGGTATGCAAAAGGGTCTGTTCGACATCTACGGCGAAAGAATAAGATTAAGACATGCATAAGACAGGCTTCGGCCTGTCTTTTGTTTTGTCTTCTTTCCGATATGCATACCATAGAAAAACAGGAAGGCGGATTCTAAATGTATATTTTTGTTTCAATCATTACTTTTATATTAGGTGTGTATTTAGTCTTTAAGAAATCAGACAAATGGCAATATGAATTTATCGGTTACTTATTCGTTGGAATAGCATGCCTTTTATTGCTATTTGGATCCCTCATGGGATGGATGGAACGAGTACAAATAGAAAAAGAAGAGGCGGCTATACAGCAGGAGTTGAATTATAAGGAGTGGGCAAGATGAGCGAGAGCTTAATAAAAGAGACAGGGAATATGGTGTTCGGAAGTAAACGACAAACATTCGATAGCCGAGTTGAGATCTTGAAATGGATAGCAATGATTACAATGGTTATTGACCATGTGGGCATATTCTTTTTTCCGGAAGAAACATGGATGAGAGTGATTGGGAGGATTGCATTTCCTTTGTTTATGATCTTATTTGTCGAAGGAGCAGTCAGAACAAGGAATCCTAAGTCACACGCAGTCCGTATTTGGCTATTCGCACTCCTCTCACAAGTTCCGTACACACTTCTTTTTAACACATATCAGTTGAATGTACTTTTTGCAATGATTCTCGTGTTAATGGTCATTCGAGATATTCGGATGATTGGTTTAGCCGTACTTCTCCTTTATATGTTTGATGTCGATTATGGGTGGTATGGTGTGATCTTAGGTCTGTCTTGGTATTATTTGAGGAAACATAAGGGATTAGCTTGGGTCATTGGTTCCGCACTGACATTGGTTTACGCATGGGAAACTGGTTGGTATGTGCAAATAGGTGCAATTATGGGTCTCGTATTGTTAGTACTTCCGATTAAAGCCCCTATGCCACAAATGCCAAAGAGTTTCTTCTTTTGGTTTTATCCCGTTCATATGGCAATTATCTTTGTCTTGTGGATGGCAACCCTATAGGTATCTATTGGAGTAGACGAGCAATATGTTCGTCTGCTTTTTTGTGCGGTATCCAGTAGAAATAAGAAGAATCTCTCAACACGTTTTCTACATTCACACGAACGACAAATTCAACCAAACTGGAAGAACTTATCTGAAAATCAAGGTATTCAATCTGTTTTATTTCCGCAGAAGTGATATTTAGCAAACTATCGGCTGCATGTTTAACCGCACCATTCAAATCTAGAACTCGTCCATTTTCACATATGTGCTTACTATGTATTTCTGCGGATGGTAATAATAAATCATAAGGTTCGGAAACAAACATGACCTCTTTGCCATTGTCCACAATCATGCGAACACGGACTTCTTGATGATTCGTCGTGAAAATTTCGTCGGGAGAAATAGGCTTAAAAGGACCAAGCTGCTCCTTGCTAATTATATTTGCATTTCCTACAGTTTGAATGGCTGTAACAAGATGTTCAGAAGAAAACGAACTAACCATATTAAACACCTCTTTCATTTTGTAAAATATATTTTACATAATATACCCAAAATATATATTTGTCAATCATCATCCAGCAAAACTTGTTGTTTTATAGTGAAGCCAGTTGAATAGATTAACAGAAAAACGATTAGTTCTCACACATAGTCGCGACTATTTTTTACCCTCTCGCATAACATACAATGATACGAAAAACATGGAAGGTCAAACTGACCTATTTAAAAAGGAGGACGATGTTATGTTGAAATCGGCTATCGTGTTAAGTTCGGATAATTGTTATGAGGGGTACGACAATGTAGAAGAATGTTGGGTTTTAGGAGACTATAGCAGTCTGGAAGAACTCGAAAATGTCAATTCCGATACAATTATTTATTCTGAGTCTGGATGGAGTGATGAAAAAGAGTACTTCACTAGCTTTTTGGAGAAGTGTAAAGAAGCATATAAGAAAAAATTTAACAAGCCAGTAGCACAAATGGTTTTAGCAGGCAAATTGGGTTTATGGAATGGAAGTCCAATCGGTGGGAAGCTTATCGATTTGAATAATTCGCCCTTAGAAGCGATGGGTAATTGCGATACCGTAGAATTAGAAGTAGACAGCAACGGGGAAGTAACAGTTTTGGGTCATCATCATGATGGAACGCATCGGATGAAAATTTATTTATTCAGTCATAATTTGTACCGAGGAATGGTGAAAGAATTTGGAGAAGGTTCCGAGTTATTTGAGCATATACACGAAAATATGGATGAGCATATGCTAAATGCAAATGATGCCGAAGATTTTTTTCAAGTTCCAACAATAACAGAAAACGAGGTGATAGAAGCGGTTGGGGTATATTGGTAAGTCCCCAGCTTGCTTCTACTATTTAAATGGATGGGGTGTTCCAATGAATCGGAATCAAATTGAATTGTTTGGTAAGGTTTATTATTCTTGTACACAGTCAAAAGAAATGGACAGTGAAGCAGTAAGAAATTTTCACGAACACCTGGAAAGAGCATTAATTGGTTCTGATAAGCAAGTTATTGGAATGTTAATCTCTAATATTCGAGGAGAAATTTCACGATATGCAATTTCCATGCGACCGGATGCTACATTTCAAGTCCTTTCTAATTTTTTTAGAAATAATTTTGAGTGGTGGGTTAGTGAATTAGGAGAATTAGCTGCAGTCGGTGAATATAACGGTGTGACTACCTTTGTGTTGGTGAAAAAGGTGGATTTCAATACCTGGGACAAAGCAGTGAAATTCCTATCTAACAATGAAAAGATTCTTCACATAAGTGAGAGAGGGAAATCTATTACAATTGAGAACCAAGATACAACATTTTCTCAACATTTGTTCTTAAGATGGGAGAAATCGATTGGATGTTTCTGGTGAGATATGTAAGGAGGGGAATACATGGAAGAACATAAAATCAACATGACAGACCAACGAATTTGTTTGTATGGTGGGGAGGACTTATTCAAACTTCATGCAAATCGCAAAGAGGTAATACGGTTTCAAAATTCGTTAGGCGAAGTGATTATGCATGCCTGGACTACTCATTCTGACTTCCGTCTGTTAATGATGGAAAGGGAAGGAGGCAGGAACGTTATAGTAACGGACGTAAGTGAAAACTCTTTAACCTATATAAAGCAAATCATGACATCTGGCGATATGTTTGTAACAGCAGATGGGACATTAATGACCATTGTTGGATCAAACAACGTGAACAAATCGGAATTCATACTCGCATTTGGAGAGATGAATAATTTAAAAAGGAAAGATTTTGCAAGGATTCAGGATGCAGTAGAAGGTATAGAAGGTTTTTATCCCTTCCGAATTTTTGATGGTGGGGGATTTGAATTGAATAAATATCAGGAACGAATGGGGGCCTTTTGGTGATTACTATTGGGAGACGAAAAGATTCAGGAATTTTGTGGTTGGATACCTTTCAGATGACAACCATGGTCAAAGTGGCTTCTTTTCAAGAACAGGCAAATATTATCGTTCTTCTTGTAAGAAATGGGAAGTATACTCAGCTTTTTTCTCCAGCAAAAGAATGGGCGAAAGATCCGATATTGTCTAGTTTTTCAGAGTTGGTCGTAGATGAATCAGGGTTTATTACGGTACGTTTAAATAAAAAAGAAAACGGAAATGCATACAGCGTTGAAGAATATCAAATACTCGTAACTACAAGAAATAGAGAGAATCTGACAAATTCTGCTTCTCTTGATGAAGCGATAGCATGCGGTTCCATTATGTCTGTATTCGACTGCAATCAATTTTTAGACGCCAGGAAGCAATATGAAGAATGGTCGAAACAGAAATTAATAGCTTTGAATGCCTATTGGTAAGAGTCTTGCGTTGTGCAAGGCTCTTCTTTTGTTTAGAAGCGAACAATGCTTTTTAAAAAAGAAGTAACGATGACTCAAAATGAAATTTTGACACTCCAAAACTGGTTCGGCAATGTTAAGCAGTATTTAATTTATAAATACCCAGCAAATTGAATACAATAGCCCAAATCAACTTAACCTTCTCCCTCGTGATGAATGAAATCGCTGGCCACGGAAGTGTTAACAAAGGAGGGTTTCATATGCTCACAACAGCAATCGTTGGGTCCTTAGCGGTTATTACTGTACAAGCCTATCGCAATATGAAGAGTGTTCCTGCCACATTTATTGCTATTACAAATGGGGCAATTACCGTAGCTGTAACATTGGCATAAATAAAGCTTAGTGATTCGATTCACTAGCTCTTTTCTTCAGTCTTCTACAAAAGCACCCGTTAATATTATAGGGTGTTTTTTTGCGTTTTCTGGTTGATACAGCAAAAAGACCCGCGGTAATTGCGGATCTTTCTTTTTAGAAAATTACAGTTTCTTTACATACAGAGCTGGAACCTCTGAATTGGCTTCCAATAATACGGTAAAACCAGCCTGTTCAAATAGAGTTGCATGTGTCTCTTCTTTTGGATAGGCAAATAAATGAACACCCTTGCGTTTCAAAGTTTCTTCCGTTGCCATTTCTAATAATTGTAAAAATACAACCTTATAATCTTCAGGGAGTAAGATCCCTTCTATCTCCATATCATGCAAATATCCAAATCTAGTACCTTTTTTCAGGTTCTTCATGAAATAGGGTACTAGTTTTTTTGCTGTTTCCTTGGGATCTACTTGAATCTGGTCCAACATGATAGTCATCATCATGTTATCAAGGTTCATTTCGTGCAGAGATAGGAACATCGCAGCGGCATCATTTTCTGCTAAGGGCTTAATAACGTCTATTCGCTGTTTAGTATAGGCCTTTGCTGTTTTTATTGGACTCTTTTTCATTCTTTTCATCGTAAATCTCCTCCTCTTTGATATGACATCATATTCAATTAATAAAAAAGTTATTAGGAAATAAGATTCGAATACAGTCGAAGGTTCGCTCCTAAGGTTCTTCGAATAAACAAAGATCGCACGCATATAATAGACGGCTTAATAAACTGAAATCATATTGGAGGAAAAAAAGAATGAAAGAAGAGAACAACAAGCAATACAAAGCACGAAATGTACTGAGTCAAAGAGCTACTAAAGTGGCTTTAGCAACAAGTTTACTTTTATCGGGAACTGCAGTAATGGGAGACGCTTCGAAGGAAGGGGTGCTTCATGATTTATTTGGTACTACACAAGCAAGTGCTGCAACCAATGTGTCATTTAGCCTAAATACTACTGAATGGTCATCTACACCAATCACCTTAACGGTTGATTTCCCAGCAGAATCTGTACATGCAGAAGTGAAACTAGGAAATGCCCCTTGGCAGATCTATGAAGGACCTGTACAAGTAGCAGAAAATGGTTTGATTCAAGCTGTCTATTACGATGATGAAGGTAACGAAAGTGAAGTTTCGACATTCACTGTATCAAACATCGACAAAAACAAGCCTACAATTTCTAAGGTAGAGATTGTGAACGGCAAACTTGCTATTACATCATCAGACGTTGGTTCTGGGGTTAAAACAGTGGAAGTTAAGTTGAACAGCGGCGAGTGGATCCCTTACGTTGCAGACTCGATTAACATTAATGACAACACAGCAATCAATGTACGAGTAACGGATATATCTGGGCTTGTAACAAATGGTGCTTACTATGCTCAAGTAGATCTGACGCCACAACAGTTTGCATTGAACTGGTTTGAAATCAAAGATGCAGTTAGTTACGACATTATGCGTAACGGAGCAAAAATTGGTTCTGTAGACGCACCGGCTGTACGTTTTGTCGACAGTAAAGTAATTGCTGGCACGAGCTATCGATATGAAGTCGTCCCTGTATTTGCTGACAAATCTAAAGGGGAACCGGTGATTCCAGATGTCGAAGCAGAGCCGGTCACACCAGAAGATCCTGAGAAAGACAGCGACAATGACGGTATTCCAGATAAAGAAGAAATCGAAAACGGAACAGATCCAAATAACCCAGACAGCGATAATGATGGGATTCCGGACAAAGAAGAAATCGAGAATGGAACTGACCCCAAAAACCCAGACAGTGACGGTGATGGAATTCCTGACAAAGAGGAAATCGAAAACGGGACAGACCCAAAAAACCCAGACAGTGACGGTGATGGCATTCCTGATAAAGAAGAAATCGAAAATGGGACAGATCCAAAAAACCCAGACAGTGATGGCGATGGTATTCCCGATAAAGAAGAAATCGAGAACGGAACGGACCCGACAAAACCTGGTGATACGAAACCAGAAGAGCCAGGGGAATTAGAAACACCGGTTATTAAAATCAGTATTGTCGACGGAGAAATAAAAATCGAGTGGTCATCTGTTTCAGGAGCAGGGAAATATATCGTGTACCGTAACGGCGTATCGCTAAAAGAAGTGCCACATGATGGTAGTCCGTTCTACACATATGCTTTCCCATTTGATGGAACGAAAGGCTTCTTAGAAGTAGTTCCTGTAAAAGCTGGAGAAACGGGAGAAAGTGAGTACGATCCTAATGAAGACAGCGATGGTGACGGATTGTCTAATGAAGATGAAGAAAAATATGGCACAGACCCTATGAATCCAGATACAGATGGTGATGGAGATTCAGATTTAGAGGAAATTGAAAATGGAACAGATCCGTTGGTAGATGAAGACGGAGAACTAGCTATTTACAATGGATTAGTAGCTGAACTGGAGGAGATGAAAGCTTATATTCTGACTGGTGAAGCAACAAAAGACGACATCCTTGCGATGAAAGATGATTTAATAACTATCTCTGTTAGCGGAAAGAAGCTTTCGAAAGAAGCTCATCGTACAGATATTGATAATCGTGTGAAAGAAATTCGTGCTCTTATTGCTCTATTGGAAGAGATTTGGGAGAAAATAGACAGTGGAGATGTTACGGGTATCGATGACAAAGTGAATCAATTGCCTGATTCTGTACTGAAGGATGAAACGAAAGAAGACGTAGAAAAAGCAAAAGAGTTAGCAGATTTATATGCTGCTGCAACAAAAGCTGTAGAGAAAGCAGAAGCTAGCGTTACCCAAACGGATGTAGATGCTGGTCGATTACTTGTTAATCCCCTGCCTACAGGTTCAATCAAAACTGATTTGACAGACCGTTTAGATGCTGTGCAGAAGGCAATTAATGACGCAAAAGCAATTGAAGATGCAAAAGAAGCGATTGATGAAATTGGAGATAATCCAACACAAGAAGAAATCGATGTCGTAAAAGATAAAATCGATAAGCTTCCTGATGGTCCTGACAAAGAAGAGTTGGTCGAGAAGATTGAAGAAATCGACCGCACGCAAAAAGCGACGAAAGATGTCGAGCGAGCGGAACAATTCCCAACTAGCTACAACATCTCGATAGCAGAGAAATCAGTTGCGAAGCTAAAAGATGGCCCACAGAAGACAGCGTTGTTAGAACGTATCCAAGAACTGAAAGTGTCAATGGACGCAGAGAGTAAGGTACAAGCTGCCGAAAGATCAAGTCGTGATCCGTATCTACAAAATGCAATTGATAGTGTTGCAAAACTAAAAGAAGGACCGAAAAAGACACAGCTAGAAGCGAGAATCCAAGCAATTAAAGATAAGCTTGCAGGTGGAGAGCAAGCTGCTCCATTTAAAGAAGCTACTGCTCAAGTGGAGCTCTTAGAACAGCACAAACGTGAACCATATCTCGCAAAATCTAAAGAATTAGTATCTAAACTTCCAGTGAGTTCAGAAAAAACAGCTTTGGAAGTAAGAATTAAAGTTGTAGAAGATGCCATGAAAGCAGATGCAGACAAAGCGTATGAAGCATTGCTACTAGTAGTAGAGCAAGATGTGGCGAATGCAGAGAAAAATAGTACACTTGCAACCGTGAAAAAAGCAGAAACATCTATGGCTAACCTGAAAGATGGCGAAGTGAAAACTGCATTTGCAGCACGTTTACAAGTAGTGAAAGACAAATTAAGTGCACCAGCAAACGATGCACTTCTGAAAGATGCAGAGACTCAAGTAGCATTTGCAGAACGTTACAAACGTGACCCTTACCTGACACGTGCACAAGAAGCAATTAATAAATTGACTGATGGTGAAGCTAAAACGGCTTTCCAAGCTAGATTAAATGTCCTTTTAAACGCGGCCGGTGAAGAAGTCAATGCGGAGAAACTTAAAACTGCTACTGACTCTGTTTCAAAAGCAGAAACGGCTAGCGACTTGACTGTTATAAAGAATGCACTTTCCCTAGTCAATGGACTAAAGGATAGCGAATCAAAAACATCCCTTCTTGAGCGTTTAGATGCAATTGAAGTAACGGAGTCAATGCAGTTCGCTTATGACTTAAAAGTCGAAATTGATTCTATTGAAGATGTGAACATGAAGCAGAAGTTCCAAGCTGCTTACGAAGCGGTTGTTCTTGCAAAAGAACGACAAAGCTCTACGTATATGACAAAAGCAACTGCAAGCATTCAAGCACTTGGTGTTTATTCAGAAACACACAGCAAAATGATCGAGAAGCTCTCTACATTCTTCACAGACATGCAGAAAGAACTCGAAATGCAAAAACTGGTAGTAGCAGCTGATAATGCAGTTGCACTAGCGGAGAAATACAAACGTGCACCGTATTTTGCGAAAGCACAATCTGCTATTGATGGGTTGACTGAGGGGAAAGCAAAAACCGACCTTCAAGCAAGACTCGATGCAGTTATGAAGTAAACAAGATATGAGCCACTCCTTCGGGGGTGGCTTTTTTATATGAGATAGAACTTCATAAGCTACCTAATTCGAATCATGAAACCTGAGGTGCATACAATGGATAGTTCTACTAAATCAAACACAGGAGGAATACTCAATGAACGAAGTAAAAAACAAGCAGTATAAAGCACGTAATGTACTATCAAAATCTATAATGAATTCCACGCTAGCTGCATCTTTATTATTATCAGGATTCGCAGGGGTTGTTGGTACGACTGGCACGATTTCGGACTTGTCCATATTTGAGGTTGCCGATGCAGCGAGCATAGTTGAAGATTCTAAAACTATAGCGGGAGGAACTTCTCATACTCTTATGATTGCACCAGGAGGAAGTGTTTATGCGTGGGGGCAAAATTCTGCCGGACAACTTGGAGATGGAACAACAATAGATAAAACTATTCCTACAAAAATTGATGGATTGTCAGATGTAGTAGCGGTGGATTCAGGAAACGGGTTCTCTATGGCACTCACGTCAGATGGAAGTCTTTATACTTGGGGAAATAATGGGAGCGGACAATTGGGAGATGGGACGGTAACGTCTAGGAGTATACCTGTAAAAATCGATGGACTTTCGGATGTTGTTGCGATGGAAGCTGGTCAGACACATGCTCTAGCTATCACGTCAGATGGAAATGTCTATGCTTGGGGAAGTAATGGGGACGGACAAGTTGGCGATGGAACTACGACTAATAACCTTGTCCCGACAAAATTAGACGGTTTAACTGATATTGTCGCGTTAGAGGCCGGACAGTATCACTCCCTTGCCATTACATCTAATGGAACGGTATATGCATGGGGAGATAATTATTTCGGTCAAATGGGTGACGATACAAATATTGATAAATTGATTCCATCTAAAGTAAGTCGTTTATATGGTTTTAAGGCTATAGAATCTGGTGCTAATCATTCTCTTGCGATATTAAGTGGAGTTGTTTATGCGTGGGGGATGAATAACTATGGGCAATTAGGGGATGGCACGAAAATAAACAGAAAACTCTCTGTTAAAGTGAATGGACTTCCAACCAATATAGTTGATGTGTCTGCTGGAAATAATCATTCTCTTGCAATTAGCTCGGAAGGGAATGTTTATTCCTGGGGTTTTAATAATTTTGGTCAATTAGGGGATGGAACATGGACTCAAAGACTATCTGCACAAAAAATAGAAGGAATATCAAATGTTGTTAAAGTACAGGCCGGAAATAATCACTCTATAGCCATCACTTCAGATGGCAAAGTTTATACATGGGGACATAATGGAGGTGGACAACTTGGAGATGGCACAAAAGTGAATATGGCCACTCCTATTTTAATAATGGATGTTCAGCTAATTAATGCTGCCACAGATGCTGTAAAAAAAGCAGAGGAAACCATTTCTCAAACCAATTTAGACGCAGCACGAATGCTAGTAACGGCATTACCATCAAGTACGGAAAAATCAAACTTAACATCCCGCTTAGATACGGTACAAACTGCTATTAATTTAGCTACTCAAATAGCAACAGCTAACACATCTGTTCTCAAGGCAGAAGAATCTAAGCTACAAGAAGATGTGACTACCGCATTAACGCTCGTTAACGCATTGACAACAGGAACGGAGAAAACCAGCTTAACGACTCGCTTAAATGTGGTCCAAAAAGCAATCGACGATACAAAAACATTGGCAACTCAAATAACGACAGCGACAACTGCAGTTGTAAAAGCGGAGGGTTCTACACTCCAAGCCGACGTAACAGCTGCTCGCACATTAGTTACGACACTTCCAAATGGAACCGAAAAAACAAACTTGACATCTCGCTTAGATACAGTACAAACGGCAATCAATTTAGCTAACCAGATAGCTATAGCTACTACATCCGTAGTAAAAGCAGAAGGTTCATTACTGCAAGCTGATGTAGAAGCATCTCGTTTACTTGTGGACAATCTTCCATCTGGAACAGAGAAATCAAGCTTAGCAAATCGTTTATATACCGTACAAACGGCAATCGATGCGTCTACTGTATCCTATGAAGAGGCGATGGCAGAACTTGACGACATGAAAGCGTACTTGCTCACGGGAGAAGGCACACGTGCAGATGTGTTAGCGATGAAGGATGCGTTAAATGTCATCTTAGCTGATTCGGCATCCCTTCTAAATGCGTCTCACCGAACAGATGTAGCTCATTATGTGCAGGATGTGCTGGACATCATCGGATTACTCGAAGTCATCTGGGATAAGATCGCAAGCGGCGAACTAGCAGGACTGGATGAATTAGTATCTCAATTGCCAGAATCGGAGCTAAAAGACAATACGCAGCAAGAAGCAGAAGATGCGAAGACGCCACAGAACGACAATACACTAGCAGAAGCTGTAGCATCTGTTGAAAAAGCAGAGCAATCCAAATTGCTAGCAGATATAGAAGCATCTCGTTCTCTTGTGAACGGTCTTGCTGATAGCACAGAGAAAACGACTCTCACAGAACGCTTAGATGCTGTTCAAAAGGGTATCGATGATGCTAAATTAATAGCAGAACAAATCAGTAAAGCGACTGTATCCGTGAAAAAAGCAGAAACTTCTAAAATTCAAGCAGATATAGATGCTGCTCGAGTATTAGTAGATTCATTGCCATCTATTTCCGAAAAATCGACTCTCACAGAACGATTAGATGCTATTACAGTGTCGCCTGAGGGTGCCGAGCTATTAAAAGTAGCACAAGAGGTTGTAAATAATCTAAACGATCAGTCGACAAAAGAGCAAATTGCAACTGTGAAAGGACTCGTTGCTAAATTACCTGCCAGCACAATAAAAACGGAACTTACAGACCGCATCTCGAGCATTGAGGCCAACCAAAAAGCAATGAGTGTAGTTGCTCAGGCAGAAGAAAGACAGACCAACTACAACATCTCGCTTGCAGAGAAAGCCATCCAAGTCTTGACAGACGGACCGCTTAAAACGGACCTTGCGGAGCGTATTCAACAACTCAAATTTACGCTAGATGCAGAAAGCAAAGTGAAATCAGCAGAACTGACGAAACGTGAACCGTACATCACGGATGCTATGGACAGCATCAACAAGCTGATAGATTCTCTCAAGAAAACGGAGCTTCTGAATCGTATCAAAGCTATCCAAGATGCACTTTCTACGGAAGTAGAAGCCCTGCTAGTGGAGGAAACGACTAAATATGTCGTTCTAGCTGAACAACATAAACGCGAACCGTACCTCTCAAGTGCGAAAGAGCTCGTTTCCAAGTTGCAAGATGGCCCAGACAAAACAGCTTTGGAAGCACGCCTGAAAGTTATTGCTGGTGCAGCTCCAGTTACACCAGAGGCACCTAAGGTGGACCCAGCACTCCTAAAAGCAGCCGAGACACAAGTTTCTTATGCAGAACGCTACAAGCGTGACCCGTATCTAACACGTGCACAGGAAGCTGTCGACAAACTTCATACGAGCGAAGTGAAAACAGCTCTTCAGGAGAGACTGAATGTTCTATCCGACGGAGCGAGTGTCCAAATCGAAACAGCGAAACTGAAAGCAGCGACAGATGCGGTTACTAAAGCAGAAACAGCTAGTGACTTGTTCGTTATCGAAGAAGCTCGTTCGCTTGTGAACGGACTGAAAGATGGCGATGCGAAACAAGCACTTGTGGACGGCTTAGATGCAATCGAAGTAACCGAAGCGATGCAGTTTGCGTACGACCTGAAGGTCGAAATCGACGCAATCACCGACGCAGCAATCAAGAAAGCCCTTCAAGAAGCGTACACAGCAGTTGGAGTGGCGAAAGATCGCCAGACATCGACGTATATGACGAAAGCTTCTAAAGCGATAGAGGCTCTAAGCAAATATGACGCAACACACAACGAGCTGATAAATAAGCTTTCTACATTCTTCATAGACATGCAGAAAGAACTTGAAATGCAAAAACTGGTAGTAGCAGCTGATAATGCAGTCCAGCTATCAGAGAAATACAAACGTGCAACGTACTTCACGAAAGCACAAGTTGCTATTGATGTCTTATCTGAAGGGAAAGCTAAGACTGACCTTCAAGCAAGACTCGATGCCGTTATAAACTAAACAACACAAGAGCTACTCCTTCGGGGGTGCTCCTTTTTTGTTTTATTTAGAAAGTTGTCGTATGGAAAGAAACTACAAAATCGTGCGACATAGTAAGGTCTTCATGCGGTTGTGCCACATTAAGACTCATAACACAGTTAAGTGGAACGACGCCATCAATTGTGTAAAGAGACTTTCAAGCAGATACAAGGATGCTTCTCAAGCTATCGTACTCCTCAATGCATTGCTTCCACTCTCGGAACGCTGTTTTTCGATTGACTGGTAACGTGTCCGTTTCTGGAAGAATAGGGGAATCAATACACACTGGCAGATTCAAAGAAGGAGCCACAGGATTTAAAGGAGGTAAAGGAGATTCCTCTACTACCTCCATATCAATAACAGCTAAGAACAACTCTATAAAAAGTATAACGACCTCTTTTATCTTGTTAAACATAAATGTATGACCTCCTGATAGTTTCATTTATTAACTATGTTATGAACATATAATGAAATGCCTAAAATCGCAACAACTTTCGTACGACTATATATAGGGGAAAACTTGAAATTTTGATAGCGTTCGACCAGTCATAGCAATGGTTCTTAAAGATACTTGTTAAAAGTACTTGTATCATGTCGAATCTTAAAGCTGAAATACAAGCAAGACTAGATGTAGCTTTGAACTAAACAAAGATATAAGCGACTCCTGGGGGGTGGTTTTGCCTATTCAGGAAATCAAGAAAATAAAATATAATTTACAATAATAATGGCTAAGCGTGACAATAGTAGGACTAGTTTGTATGTTTTTTGTTTTTTCAATAGAGCCTTTAGTTATAAAGGGCGTAGGACGGAGTCGCACGTTATCGTATAATAGTTTACAAGGAAATCGCATACAATGAACGGAACACACAAAAAAGGAGCAGTATATCTGCAAAGTAACTAAGGAGGAAATTGAGATGGTAGGTAGAAAATTGGGTTTTAAAAAGACAGATTTGTTATGGAAAAAGCGTATGGGAGCATTAGTGTTGTCTGGCGTGCTGCTAGGCAGTTTAGTAGCTCAACCTGGAGAAATATCTGCATCTTCGATAGAAACAAAAGAATTGAGTAAAGAAATTAAACTTACGGGAAATTTAGGGGATGGAAAAGTCACTAATAACGCTAATCTGACATTGAAAACAGATTTAACAGGAAAAACATTTGAAGCACTAGTAATGTACAAGAATCTAAAAGGGAAGCAACTAGCTCTTAAATTAGGAACAAAAGTTCAAGATAATTCATTGGAAGACCTAGGAATTCTCGTTATTCAAGTAGATGAAAAGAAATTTGTAGAGTTAAGTAAAAGTAATGATATTTTATATGTTGAAAAAAGTATCACCGCAAATGTTGCAACTGCGACTCCGGATCTTTCCTCTATAGGGGAAGTCATTGATTTAGACAATGGAGAGCAAGCATCTTGGGGACATCAGTATGCTGGGATTGTGAATGCTCATAAGAAAGGCTATACAGGAAAAGGAGTCAATATTGCTATATTAGATTCCGGTATTGCCCCACATGAGGAATTAACTGTTTCTGGTGGAGTGTCTTTCGTAGATTACACAAACTCCTATTCAGATGACAATGGTCATGGTACGCATGTAGCAGGTATTGTAGGTGCTAAAAATAATGGTAAAGGCATTATAGGTGTTGCACCTGATGCCTCTATCTATGCAGTAAAAGTAATGAGTGCCGATGGCAAAGGTGATGTCCTTAACTTTATCAAAGGGATCAACTGGGCTATTGAAAACGATATGGATATTGTCAATATGAGTATTGGCACAACGTATAATTCACCAATTCTTCAAATGGTAGTGAAAAAAGCAATGGATGCAGGAGTAACGGTTGTTGCGGCTGCAGGTAACAATGGTTCAAATCAGAGAGAAAATTTACTGTATCCAGGTAATTATCCTGAATCGATCACCGTTTCTTCTGTGGGACAAACGGGAAAAATTTCTGAGTTTTCATCGAATGGGGCAAATGTAGATTTTGCTGCACCTGGTGAGCGAATTGTCAGCACAGCAAAGAATGGGACGTATGAAGGTAGAAGTGGAACATCAATGGCGACGCCTTACGTAACTGGAATGGTTGCGATTTTGAAAGAATCGGAGAAATATACGAAGCCTGCTCAATTTGAATTAAGATTGAGAATGGGCATTGTAGATTTGGGGGCTAAAGGAAAAGATAATCTTTATGGATATGGGTTAGCGAATCTAACTTCGTTTTATCCATTAGTTCCATCAAAAGAAGTAATTCCGCCAGTAGTTATAACGCCACCTGTAGGAAATGAAATCAATCCTAAAGATTTAGACAATGCTAAGAAAATGGTAGACTACACAGTAAAATATAAGTCAACATACTATTTAGGACGTGCACAATCAGCACTGTTAAATATGCCAGCATCTGGTCAAAAAGATGAACTATTAACAATGATGCATCAAGCAAATTTCATGTTAGACACACCGTTATCTAATGGAAATGGTGGAACACCAGTGGCTCCAGCTCCAACACAGCCAGAACCAACAAATCCAACACCAACAGAACCAATCATAACTGACCCAAAACCTACACCAACAGAACCAGAGGTCAAGGAACCTATTATCTCTCCTGCAGTTATAAATATAGTGGAGAAGTGGTTGGGTTACGCAGAGAAATATAAATCAACATATTATTTTAACAAAGCACAGAGTTCTATCCAAGAACTACCGGATTCAAAAGTAAAACGTGCATTTCAAGCACGTTTGGATGCTGTCGTTATTAAGTAAAAGAGGAAGGCTACCTTAAAAGGTGGTCTTTTTTTATTCGCTATTTTTTGACCACTCTAATTGGGGTGGTTTTTTCTGTTTGTATTGACAACGACAATTAAAATATGTATACTATAGTATAAATAGAAGTCGGGAAGGAGCATCCTTAATGGCTATTACAAGTAGCGAAAAACTAGGGTTGAGATTTACTTACTCCACAACAAATATTGAAGAGGCAGTTCAAACTTTAGAGGTGGGATTTGGCTTCGAAGGTGACGAATGGGAGCAGATGAAAACTAAGAAAAGTATGGAATCCCTGATGGATTTTTTGAATGCTGAAGGAATGGAATACGACAAATTTTTCCTAAGAAACAACTAAAAAATGTTAAAAGATTAAGGAGTGGAATAGATGAATTCTGTAGAAATGCCAGAGCACTTAAAAGGCAAGAAAATTAATCAAGCGATCCTAGCAAGATATAAGGATATTGTCTGGTTTGTCGTTGCTCATAAACAAGAGATTATCTTATCAAACTTAACTAACACTTTTATGAAGGAAATCATGACAGAAGCCTTTTTTATAGAACTGTTTTATCAAGGGAGAATTCAGTTAGCTTTTGATGTCGTGGCAAATTTAGACGCATCTTTTATATCTGTTGCAGAAGAGAGTCAGAAAACAACGAACGAGTCTTGAATTGTTTAATCAATGGACAAAGGAGAGTGATTTTATTGAATTTGAGGCAAAAAAGAAAACAAGCGAAAAAGGAACTTGGTTTAATGGAGGTTCAACCAGGAAATTTCTGGTGGTACGAGAAAAGAGAAAAGCTGCAATCTGTTATTAACACGAAACGCAAATTAAAGAGATATTACAATCCTGACAGCAAACTGGATTCTAATAATTTCACATACATGGAATTTACGTGTGGCATGACTATACTATCCATTGCAAAAAACAAGAATGGTAAACGTTTATCCAAAAGTCAAAAATCAACCTTTTTGAAAATAGCCGCATCTGCTCTTATAAAGCATGTCCCGGTTATTTACGAACGCTACCGAGACAGGGATAACTTGCCAGATGATTTTCATGTGATTTATAACCTGAGCGTGTCCACTGATTCGACAAAACAGAAGAAAATGTATGATTTACTCGATATTTATCAATGGAAAAACAGTACGGAACTCTTTATTAAAGAGGATGGGAAATATGTAAAACTCTTATGAGAGTAAAAGAGGTTTGCTATTAAGATGATAAAAAAATAGTTTGAAATGGGGAATCGAAGATGAGCAAAGTCGGAGTTTTAGGTGGACAAATAAACTATCCAGTATTAACACACAAATTACCAGGGGAAGAATATGCAAAGGCAAAAGCTCATATGTGGATACACATGCTTAATGACGGAAACAAGCCTAAAAAATGGCTTAAGCCAAATGGAAAAGGAACGAAAGTTAATTTTGAACGAATTCATACGAAGGAAGAGTATCTAAATGGCTTGGATGAATTAAGTCTTTATTTAACACAAATCAATCGCGAGTTTGGGCTCGATTATAAAGTAAAAGTTCCAGAGTGATGAGTGCCTAGAAGAAATCGATGAAGAAAAAATGGACTTCACATGCTGTAAATATCTAAATGGGGGGAATTAGATGAAATGGTTCTGGATGTTTAATACACCCTTGGGGTTTTTATTTAGTTTAATGGTTGCAGTGTTCCTGCTACTTGTAATTTTGATTTCTATAATGAATGCGGTAACTGAGAATGCGTCTCCTACTGGTCGTTTAATATCATTAGCCTCTGCATTACTTAGTGGTTTAGTAATATTTACACTCATTTATAATGGATTATTTACAATAACAAAAACCACAGACAAAGAAAACATGGTAATAAGTAAAGCGGAAGAAATTTTGGATGCCACAACCGGCTATATCAAAAAAGGGCAAGGCCCTTTGCACTACAGTGTCATTATTGATAATGTAGAATATATTTTTCATTTAAGCCAAATTGGTACGAATGTAGATAGCATTTACCGAAATGATGATTTAACCTATGAATTAGTCTATCAAGGAACGAAAGAAAATATAGATGAGTGGCTAGATACAATTGAGAAATTAGCAACAGCTAAAGTTCGAGAAATAACAAAAAATCAATCAGCATTAATACAAGATATAAAAGGATCTGGAAAATACCTTGTTGAATCGGAAGATAAATTATATACAGTTAAAGTTAATTCTAAAGAAAATGAAGTAGAATACGTCTTACACAACGATACGTATATTTACAAAAAATAATCTAGTTATCTATCATAAATCGAAAAGCATTTCTGTTCAGATCTAAACAAATTGGAAAGTGACAAAAATAAAAAATAAAAGAGGGGGAGAATAGAAATGTTTTCATTGTTCAAATCGAACAAAATATCCGAACCTAATTATGAATTAATTGCAAAGACCGCTTTTACAACTCAGAACATGTTTGTAGACTGCATCCAAGATATTGCAGAGTGGAGTCCTAAACAATCTAAAATTTTGAACTGGATAAAACAAATAGAGGAGGACCCTACTCATTCAGAATGGTTTTATCTACACCAAATTAGAAGTAATAAAGAAGTGTTCCACCTCAATACAAAAACGATGGACTATGTTAAAACTCTTTTGAATACCAATTATTTGATTGGTAAATGCAAGAGTATCATCTATTCTGATTCTAAACCAGCATCAGAATATTTAGTTGCCAAATTAGTAGATGTGGTTTATCTATTGCAAGAAGTGGATAGCAGTTTGAGAAAAGGCGTTCCGTTACATCATCAATCAATTGTCGAAGCGGTCACCGTCATTTACCAACTGCTAGAGGAAAAAATGAATGAGTATTTTCAGTTGAATACCGAGTCCTTAACACGAGAGGTTCAAATTGCTAAACAATTAAGAGTGGAATACCAAGAAAGAAAGGCCGACTTTATACTGCAAGCGAAATATAACTAAATTACGACAGGGTGAAAATATTAGATGAAAAAAAGAGGAAAAATAATCGTCGGTCTTTTAGCAGTAATTATTTTAAGTGGTTGTAGCTCAGATCCTTCAGAGTCTCTCTTTTCTGCGGTAATCAAATCTGATGACAATGTGATTAGTTCGAATTCTCGATTTGAAGTCGCAAAGATTGATATGTTAACGCATATACTGACGGACAAAGAAACTAAAGTACAGTACTTGCAGTTATACAGAAATGGTGGATTTGATGGAGGTGTTGATGTTACCCCATTATTAAACGGTGATGGAACACCTTATCTAGATGATGATTCAGATAATAAGAATCGATTTACCAAGGAAGAAATAGATTCTTTAACATATATTCTCTTGGATAGTAAAACAGGTATAGAATATCTCATTAATTACAGAAACGGAGGATATGATGGAGGTCTATCCGTAACCCCTTTGTTAAATCAAGACGGTAAGCCATATCAAAAAGCTTAAAAATTATAGAAGAACTTTTAATGAACAGCGGAGGGTATGATGAATAAGGTAATCGAACGAATTTCAAGAGAAGGTATCTTACTTCAAAAGCATTATAGCGATAGTTATCAATATGGCTATCATGCAGACAAGCAGATGATAACTTATCCAGCACTTGATAATCTACAAAATCCTCAAAATGTCTTTACATTAGCTCACGAACTGGGACACCACTACCAAGGGCAACAGGGTAATTCATTTTTCCGTATCTTTAGCAATTTAGGAAGGATGAAACACTTACTAGGCGTAATATGCTTTGTTTTTGTTCTTTGGGAGGAAGTACAAGCCTGGTTAATCGGTTGGAAGATATGTAAAGAAGAACATATTAACACACAAGGATTTTGGGAAATTGCAATTAAATCGGTACTGACATATCTGAAATTCTTTTTTATCCAACTATTAGGTGTAGGAAAAGCTATAGTAAGTCTGTATATTGCAATAGTCTTTAGCATTAAGTTTTTATTAGTGAGTGAGGAATTAAATTTAACGCAACCGCAATGGCTATTAGATGCTAGAGGTTCCCTTGTATCTAGTTCTAAATCATATGGCGAGGTGGTTTCAGAAACGTTCTTCATTGTACTAACAACATGGGTATTTACCATGCTGATGTTTCTAGGCATGAGAATCCTGATTCATATTTCAAGACGTTAAAAAACAGGTTCAATGCTGTTGAAGTCAGAAAATTCTATATATTTCCATATTTACAAAACGATATTGCTACTACTACGATGAAGAAGGGATGTTAATTAATGATTGGAAAGAAAGTAAGATTTCACAGTGGGACTCATTATTCAAAATGCGAAGGCGTTGTTCAAGAAGAAGGAGCGACAAAAGGGGTCTACAAAGTCAATGTAACCGCAATAGAGGCAGATGGTAAAATGATTTCATCTTCATTTATGGATGTATTTGGACTTAATCAAGTGATTGCACTGGAGGAAGAATTAGAGTTGATCGAATAAAGGAAAGGGGTAGTTTTAGTGGAAGAAATTTGGGTAGTATTGCAAGTCACAATTGCGGGTGCAGTTATTTGTAGTTTGCTATCGCTTATTCTTAATAGTCCAAGTGATGTCTTAATAGAAGACAGAAAAAAGAAGGAATTACATCTTTTGTTAAATAAAATATTTGTATCCACGGAACAGAACTTTATACGAGGTTATCAAATATTGCATAAAAGGATGGAAACCGGTGAAGTTTCTGTCACTGCAGAAATACAAACGATTATTAAGTCATTTTCCGATATACCTTTTAAGGAGATTGAGCCACAAGTAAGAATGTCTTGGATGGATACCGCTCCAGAGTTTCCTTTTATAAAATTAAAGGAATGGGACCATCGAGTTGAAGAATTGAAGAGATCACATAAAACGGAGAAAGAAGAAATTAGAAAGATAAGCAAATCCGTGGACCAAATGGTCGAAGCAGAAACTTTTCAGTATTATTATGGTGTGAATCCTACCCTGAGTGAGCCATTTATGAATGATGTTCTATTAGAAATAGAGGAGCATAAGAAAAACATATCTACTCAACTGGATATACTTGCAGCCACCGTGCAAAATCATCGAATAATCGAGGAAATAAAGTCAATTCAAGTAAGATTGATGAAATCTCCAGAAGAGCATCTTGCTATGACGAAAAAGGAGCAAATGCCTGCATAGCTGAGTCTATGGAGGCTAATTTTTTTTCAAAAAAATGAGACGGACATAGGAGCCCGCCTTTTACAACCCCATTTTTACCCGATACATCTTCTCTTGCTCTTCCAAGTGCCGTCGTTTGATCTTTCGATTCCCGTCAATAAACACGACATCTGGGTACGAATCCTTCAAAAAGGAGGTAATGGTCTTACTTCCCTTGAAACGTCTAACTGTTTTGTCTATTTTTTGCTTGCCTAAGAATTCTTTGGCACTTTGTTCAGAAGTGAACAAGAAACAAGTTGACTGTGTTGTTTCTCCAGCTCGACGATTCCAGATCCACATGCCTTTCCCTTCACTCAGATAATATACATGGTCGAGCTGCACCAACTTAATATAGAATTTGGCCGTCGCTAGTTCATGCTCATGTTTCGGAATTATGCGTTCGACATAGCCAAAAATGCCATTCGTTAATTGCACGCGAACTCCTTTTTGAGCAGAACCCCCTTTAAACTCCGCAATAAAACCGCTAGTCATGTCTTCTTTTTTATCAATTCTGATTTCCACCAACATGCCAATCTTCAGGTGTTTTTTATCTATACTCATACATTTTGCTCCTTTCCATTAAAGCTTCTATCTATCGTATGCAAATTTACAAAATTCACGGGTATTCGACGTGCTACCACTGCACTTTCGTTTTGCTTGCTGTTAGGACTGCATAGGATAAGTGAAAGGTGGAGTAAACGTGAAAAAGAATAAGAATGCAAAAAAAATATGGAAGATAATTGGCCTTTTACTAGTATTTATTGGTTTAGTTAGTTTTTTAACGCTGTGGTATCAAGTAAATCGATATGAAGAAGTTGAAATAGAGAAAACTAATGAAGCCCTAGGGATTAAAGAGATAAATGTACCGGTGCAAATCCCAGATGTTATTGATGTTGAAGGGGAAGAACCGTTACCAATATTACAAGTGGCGATATTTGGTCTCGATAATAGAGCTAACGAAACGCCTAGATCAGATGCTATTTTGGTTGCTCAATTCGATCAAGCTGCAGATGACGTGAAAATAATTTCGCTTATGCGGGATATGGACGTTCGGATTGATGGCCACGGAACGGACAAATTGAATCATGCCTATGCATATGGCGGACCGCAATTAGCAATAAAGACCATAAACCAAAACTTTGGCACCGCCATTAAAAACTATGTGGCGGTAGACTTTAAAGAAATGGCGAATGCTGTAGATGCGATAGGTGGCGTAACTGTAAATATCACGTCTGAAGAGAAAACGGAAATTAATAAGAATACAAACAATAAAATTGGACAACTTCTAAACGAAGGAGATGTATTACTAAACGGGGAGCAGGCGGTAACTTATGCAAGAATCCGTTCTATCGATAGCGACTTCAAACGTACAGAAAGACAGAGAAACCTAATGGAATCTCTTCTGACATCAATTAAAGGAGCAGATAAATTGGAACTCGTTCAATATTGGATGAAGATTGCACCAAATGTGGAACTCTCGATGTCGAAAGAGGAATTGCTAGACTACGGGATGGCCTATGTAACAGGTAATTATGGATTCAGTGAGAAACGTATACCGGAAGATGGTCATTGGAGCAGTGGGAGAAAAGAGAATGGGGCATGGATAATGAAAGTAGATGAATCCTATGTGCGTGATTCTATCAAGCATTTCTTTGGGCCTGCAAAAAAGCCGGGATTATTAGGTCCACAGGATATGAGATAAGGGGGAGCAATCCCTCTTTTTTTTTGTACATAAAAAAGACCCGAGCACACAACGGGTCTGTTTTTGTGTTATTTTCTCTTCGCAACCACGTAAGAATTCGCAATTAAGTCATGAAGAGCTCTCTTTTGAGAGTGGAAAGCAACCATCAGGTAGCCAATGTTGAGTATGATGCCAGAGAGGATCGAACCGATATAGCGGACGAAAGACTTTCTGTAAGTTAATCCTTCTCCTGCTTCGTCAACTACTTCGATACTCATCGCCATCTTCCCTAGTGTTCCTTTATGCTTAGAGCCAGTCATGAGCACGTAGTACGCACCAGTTATCAGGTAGCCAATCAGTAAATAAAGACCTAAGTAGGAATGCATATCCGTGTTGGTCGTGCCATAATTCATAGTGCCTTGACCTTGCATAAGGAATTTAGGCATTAGTGCAAATTGTAATAGCATGAGTGGAACCATAAGTACGAGGCCGTCGATAAAGTTAGCAACGAATCGAATCCAAAAACCTGCATAGTTCATTTGTTGTTCGTTCTCCTTTCAGTGTTTCTCTATAGTATTCAACTTGAAATGGTTTGATTCGAAAACTTCCTTGTTAATTTGTCGAACATTTCAGATATCTGAATAGAGACCAGAAATAGCGGAAATTTATCTATTTTTTTAAAAACTTTTTTTTCGACTGGTTGTTGTGTTTGTGAGGAGTTCGAACACATTTTGCAAGTTCTGATTCATTCGCATCAGTACGTTAATAAATGTATTTAAATGTGCCTTCAGTTGAATATAATAGACAGATTTAATGTTCAGGACATATACAAATGAACAGAAAGGCGGAAAAACAAATGAATGGTATTAAAGCGATGAAAATAGCGATGCAGACCTTGTTGGTCTTAAAGAAAGGTTCTTATAAAAATGAGAAGATGCAAGTCGTGGAGATTGCAAAAGAATTACAGGAAAGTGTGCGATCCACGGTACTTTACACTCCAGAAATATTAGATAACATGCTAGAACAAATCACACCAGGAGAGGCAAGAGAAACGATTTTGGAGATAACAAAAGAGACAACTTTGGAAGCATCTACTAGATTAGTTAACGAAGGGTATGCGAATATTGCTTGTTTAAACTTTGCAAATGCTCGTGTTCCTGGAGGCGGATTTTTAGCAGGAGGTTTAGCTCAAGAAGAGAGCCTCGCAAGAGCTTCTGGATTATTTCCCAGCATTGTAAAAAAGAAAGTGTTCTATGATGAAAACAAAAAAGGGAGAACAGCATTGTACACAGATCATGTGATCTACTCCCCAAACGTGCCGGTTTTCAGAAGGGATGACGGGTCATTTCTGGATAAGCCTTATTTGTTGTCGATTATAACATCACCAGCTGTCCATTCCGGGGTTATTCATCTATTAGAGAAATACCGAATTAATCAGATTGAGCCGGTGATGAAGAAGCGAATAATGAAAATATTGGGCTTGGCTAAGGAAGAGAAGCAAGATGCGATAATCTTAGGGGCATTTGGGTGTGGAGTTTTCAAGAATGACGTAGAGATGGTTGCTCGTTTGTTCAGAGAATGTTTAGAAGATGAACGATTCAAAAATCAATTCGAAAAAGTAGTTTTTGCTATTTATGAGGGCAATTCAAATCAACAATACACGACTTTTCAAAATGAATTCTTTCCAATAGAAACAGTAAACTAACTAGACAAACAATGGCGACTTCTCTGAGGTCGCTTTTTCCTGTATACTAGAGGCTACATCTATAAGGAGGATTATTATGATCCATTACATATCAAAAGATAGTATGAATACAGTGATTAACCAAATTATGATTGAACAAGAAGTAGAAAATAAAAATAAAAAAGATGGACACCCTATAAGATTGACAAGTATCGAAAAAATAGATGGTGGTTCTATCGGTTATGCAGAATTTTTGTTACTTTCCAAGAATAGGTCAAAATATAGTCTGTTGTTTTTAATCAGTCTAGAAGAGAACGATAGCAAGGGATATTATTTTGAGAAACATCGTTTTGACCACTTAAATGTACACGAATTACTAAAGACTGTTTTATCTTACTCAGCTACACTACCCTTTGAAGAATACTTCCAAGAGGAAATCGCTTTAAACTTTGCAAAACGCATTCATAATACCATTCAAAAAGATTTTCCGGATGAATATATGAATTCACCTTCGTTCTTTTTTGAACTTTATCATGAGTCTACGGTGATGGAGTCATGGAAAGAGTTTATTGAAAAAAAATAGAATAAGAAAAAGACCGAATGCAAGATATAACTTGTCAGACGGTCTTTTTTGTACTGTTTTATTAAGCTGCAACGTGCAGATGTTGTTGTAATATGGCATCTAACTCTTCACCAGACAACGTTTCTTTTTCTAACAACGCCATAGATACTTTTTCTAAAAGGGTTTTGTTTTTTGTTAACAGTTCGAAGGTTTTTAGAAATAAGTCTTCGGAGATTTTTCTTGCTTCCTCCACCATTCGTGTACCATCCATGTCTTGACCATTTTTAGTTAACAAGTCGATATTTAGCATCCCATACTCATTGCTCATCCCAAAATCAGTAATAATAGAGCGGATTCGACCTGTCGCCATGCGAATATCCTGCTGAGCACCAGTCGTTACTTCTTGTTCGTTTCCAAACAGTATTTGTTCCGCAGCTCTACCCGCATACAATACTTGAATTTCAGCAAGCAACTCACTTCTTGTATGGAGGCCCATTTTATTTGGTGTGAAGAAAGTAACTCCACCGGCTCCAGATGTAGAAGAAATAATCGTCACTTTCGGCACTTCATTTTTCGTCAATAATTTAGCAACAAGAGCATGTCCAGCTTCGTGCCATGCTACAAGTTTTAATTCATCTAAGTCACGACTCTTTTGGTTGTTACGTTTGTGACCTTTCATTACTAGCTTATAAAAAGCATCGTCAATATCTTCATTCATGATGACTTTTTGTTTCTTTGTGGTAGCAATAATAGCGGCTTCGTTCATAATTGCCTCTAAATGAGCACCTGCCAAACCGATCGTAATTTTTGCTATTTCTTCTAATTTCACCGATGGGTCCAATGGTTTATTTTTAGCATGTACTTTTAAAATATCTAACCGACTCTTTTGATCTGGCAGTCCAATAGATATATGCTTATCAAAACGTCCGGGACGCATGAAGGCGGCATCTAAATCATTTAAGCGATTAGTAGCACCGATAACGATGACCCCTTCACTGCTCGAGAATCCATCCATTTCTGCAAGAACAGCATTTAACGTTTGACGTTGTTCCGCATGCTGCTGTTGGTCTCGTGAACCACCAAGTGCATCAATCTCATCTATAAAGATAATTGATGGAGCTTTGGCTCTTGCTGCTGCAAATAACTCACGCACACGTTTTGCCCCAACTCCTACGTACATTTCCACAAAATCGGCTCCGGAAACGGAGAAGAATGGTACGCCGGCCTCACCTGCAATTGCTTTGGCTGTCAATGTTTTACCTGTGCCTGGTTCTCCGTATAGAATAACTCCTTTAGGTAGCTTTGCACCAAGTTGTTCAAAATCCTTTGGTTTTTTCAAGAAATCAACTAAGAATCGCATATCTTCTTTAGCTTCCTCATTTCCTGCAACTTGGTCAAACGTAATCTTTGGTGTAGAGGCAATGTCTACTGGCTTATTCCCCTTGCCTTTACCCATTCTTTTTTGCATATACATAAATCCAAAAATCAATAACCCCATAATGAAAACGGATTGAAAGAAAGACCACATCTGTTGACTAGCAATTTGTTCAGCTCTGCCATCAATTTCACTCACTTCTACACCAGCAAGGAGTAGCTGTTCTTTAAAATTATCACGTTTAGGATTATCAACTTTTACATACTTTCCTTTAGCCGTTTCTGCTGTGAATGTGCCACTGGCTAAATCGATCGATACTTCTTTGACCTTCTTATCTTCAACTAAATTAAGGAAGTCTGGATAGGACATATTTTCACTTTTTGCGTCGTTCGATACATCTATATAAATAGACAGCGTCATGGTAATGACGACAATAAATGCGACAATGGCTACGATGAGTTTGTTTTTCTTTTGCATAATGGATCCCCCTAAGTTTCTTCTGTATAGGATACATTATACACTAAATGTGTACTGTAGTCAACGACTATTTTTTATCATGGTCTGTATTACTTCCCTTTGTTGCTCTTTCATTGTAGAGGCACGTGTATACCCAAGTTGTTTAGCTCTTACCTCGTTTACTTCTGAACGCAACACTTGATAGTTCTTATAGCCAGACGGGCTACCATACTGAGCAGAGGCTTTTAGTACTCGTTCAATTGTTCTTGTAGATACCGGATAGTGTCCAGAAGACCCTTGTCTATAGAAGAGATAACGACATTTAGGGGCATCTATGAGAGTAGAATAATGCTGAAACAGCTCTAGTGTCATGTCTCTTAAGTGAATGGATCTACCCGCCTCTAAGTGGATTGTTTGTTCTTCAATTGCTGAAATCGTAATGCTGGAAAGTTCTTTTGGTGTTAGTCCAAATGATTTAGCTAATGAAACAACTAAAGCATTTCTAGCAACAAGCCATTTCTTTCTGTCACTTGCTTTTTCTTCAATACTCTTAGTCATGGAAGGAATAAGGATGGCATTCGGCGGAATGGGTATACGAGACTTTCTGTTTTTCGGCATAGATCTTATCTGAAGCTCTATGCCTTCGGCACCTCGACTCTCCGCAAATCGTAAAAAGGAATTGAGGGATGATAGAAATCGATTACAGGTTGAGGCGGACCTTCCTTCTGACAGCAAGCGAGAAAGGTATTCCGAAGCAGCTTGTTCTATCGACTTGTCTTCTAAGGAACCTAGAAAAGTGTGAAGGTCAAAATGGTAAGATTTTTGGGTGTTTTTCGAGCGACCTAGACGATCTAAATGGAGAATAAATGCAGGCAATAATTCATGCAATGTCATGCTCATCACTCCTTTTTCTATAGAATACCAAAACTGTGTCGAATGTCCACGCTGAACCTGCATATAATAGAACATCTCCAACAAAAAAGGACATCCTTGAGATGACATAAACAGAGATGGAGAAATGAAAAGGAGCGAAAGGAGGAACTTGCATGAAGTTCCTTGCGTACGGAGCTGTTGGCAGCATCGTATGGTTCGTGGTATTGGTTATGGTTGTTGCATCTGTATTTAAGGCCATAATCTCTTTAACGACTATCATCATGATGTTGGTCGCGGTCGGTATCCCTGTCTATGGGTTACTGAGAAATCACTTCCATTGGCAAATCGGATTGAAAGACTGCCTGGAACTCTATACGAATAGAGAAAAAAAGGGGAGCGGAAAAGCATGGCTGATTATTGTATGCGGTATGGCATTAGTAGTAAGCGATACTGGCACGATGGGATACTTAATCGGATGTGTTCTTCGAACTTTAGGATGGTCAATCTGTTTATATGTCATTTGGGAAGGCGTACGTCTCGTAAAAAAGGAGTTGCCTAGTGTGAAGGATTTATTCGTGAATGCTTGGTGATTCAGACAGTGAGTGAGGGGAAACCTTCCTCACTTTTTTTGTTCCACATACATCCGACATGTTTAATCGAATTTATAAAGAAATATTACATATGATAAATCAAAGAAACTGAAAGGAGGACTTACCCTTGTTAGTCAACCATCCCACACAAATGGAATATGACAGACAACAGGGACAGACGAACAAAGTGAACCCATTGATTTCTCTTTATGCACGCATGGAGGAATCGGGGAGCTTAATCGATATCGCAATATGCAAACATGAAATCGAAAAAATTCGTCTGCAAAAAGAAAAAGGGATGAAGAAACTGTAAAGTGACAAAACAATGGAAAGTTCTAACACTAAGAAGGAGGAAGTTTAAATGGAACAACAAGAGATTATCGTAGGGGATTACGTGGATTATGCATACAGCAAGAAGGTAAAATATCGTGGGTTTATTCGAGAAATCAAGGGAGACATATTAAAATTAGAGGTATGTCTAACAAAAAAAATTAATGAAGATAACATCACGGAGTTAGTAGAAGTTCTGAGAAATGATATTGTGCCCGTAAAAGTGGCAGCCTGACACCTTAATTGGTGTCTTTTTTTTATCGTTTCGAACAAAGTTGCATAAGATAGATCAAACAAATAAAAAGGAGGCTGTTATACATGAGTTATTCATGTGAGGCTACGTACCGTACAGGGTTAATATTTGCTTCTGAAAAGTGCACATTCACGATGTTGCAACCCAGAGTGTTCAAAGATGAAGTGACAGGATATTGTTTAGAAACAGGGAAAGATGCGATTTGGAAAAAGGGAGTGTTTCAGGAAGGGAAAAATTCTTTCCCTTTAGAAGAGAATCAAGAAAAGGAAGTATGGAAGTATAAAGAAACTGTAGAAGCTATACTTACTGCCTACAATCAACGCATGAAAAAGGAAACGGAGGACATTTTGATTTATCGTTCTTCCGAAGGAACCTTTTACGTAACGACTAAGACAGAAGAAGACATGGGTCGATATTCTCCACGGTTCTTACAAGGCTTTCATTATTTTTTGAAAATGAGATTAGAAGTAAACTATTCATTTGATGAAATTCAACGATTAATCGGACATGGATTAACGAACCGAATGGCAGGAGTAAAAGAGGAAGAACCATTCCGTGGTACTTTGGAGCAATTTTACGGTTTTATATTAAAAGATAAAGAAGCAGCATGACAGCAAAAAGAAAGAGGTCCGTCAAATGACGAGACCTCTTTTATTTTGGATAGTATTAAGTTAATACCAACACTTTTTCGTTTTGCATATGTCTCTCTCGAATGCTCTTACGAGCGAAAAGGACCTCTGTTGATACACACTCCATTGCTTCAATATGATGGCGGATGAAATGTCTGATTAGTCTAAGACGCATAGATTCTAATTCACCTTCATATCTAGCTACTTGGCCTGTAGCCTCGTCAACTAATGGATGAGAAGTTAATGACTCATGGTAGGTGTTGAGAAAATACATATACACATTTAGACGTTCCTTCGTTATTCCTGGTTCTTCTTGAATAATCCAAGCAATCAGTTCCTTTTTATGTCTCATTCTCATTTCCCCTTTTTTAGCTGATTAGTTTTCATTATGCAGTCACACAGCTACTCCAAAAAGAAGCAACTGAGACTGCTTGTCTATTACAGAATTTCCACATCGAATGAATGTTTTTCGAATTTCACTTGCTTTTCTTTCAGGTAATCTTCCCATTGACCCGTAAATTGTTCTTCCTCGAATTCCTCATCATACTTTTCATTCAAATCGCATATTTCTTTTTTAGTCAAGCCATAAATTATTCCTTCCCACATGTCTTCTTGTTCTCCATTACCGTACAAATCAATTTTCACGGTTAGTCCAGGAGCACGTTCCTCATGAAATGTTTGTTTCCACCAACCAGATGCGACAACTTCTATTTCTTCTGAATTAACAACTGTGTCGAGAAGCATTCCTTCTTGAGAACCTTCCTTAATCATTTTAGAAATATGTTCTATGCTGTTCTCCGTCATTTCTAACAAGGAAGTGTCCATTTCTTCTGAATGATGATGCCAGTATTCTATTTTTACTCCGTTTATAGTAATTGTTTTTTTGTTCATGATGTTTTCCCTCCAGTTTATTCTCTGTTATTCAAGTTATCTTCAAAAAGATTTCTACAGTTTGTTTCCTAACTGTATATGACAATTTAAACTCGCCATCCGTTGTAGGTGATGTAAGCGAGTTGCCTGAACTTTTGATACGTCTTTTCCGGCAGGTGATTTCTTCAACTCTTCTTCTAGCATTTTTTGAAACGACATTCCCGTTTCCCCCTTTGTATGATAGGTAGTTTAAATAGTGTTCGTAATTTCATCGGATTCGTCTTCAGAAAGGCTATAAAATCCTTCTGTTCCTAAATCGAGGGCTTCTTCTGTGGAAATAGTCCCTAAGAAGTTCACAAGCACGTATGGCTCCACCGTAACAGCAACAAGTTGATCATCATCATGATGTCGGACGTCGTAATAATGTAAATCCGGATCCTTTTCGTGATCTTTCACTCGTGTTGCAGACATTGAAACTACTTTTTTACCTTGTATTATCACTTCGTTTTCCAATATTGAACCTCCATTGCAGATTAACTGCTCCATTTTTATGTTATTCAGGGCATCTTATGCAAAAGAAAGTGGAGGTATAATAGTTTGAATATTCTGTTTATATTTTTATGGTCTTTAAAAGTGGACCAAACGGTTCTTTTTACTAGATTTCATTAATCCAAAAATATTTTAAGTGCATATGGAATGTGACCGGTTTAGTAGGGGATAGTATCTCGAAGGGGCATGCATTAGTTCTTCATCTGTTCTAAGAAGGATACTTAACTAATCCGCCTCTATTTGCTTTAAAACCCCTCGAGCACACAATGCGAGTATTTAGTAATAGGAGAGTGATACTATGGAGTATTAATAAATAGAATATTCTGACATAATGAACCAATAACCTATATACCGAAACGCCGCAGATTATTCCCTATTTCTTTCCGAAGGCGAGAGGGATGAATGTGATATGTGTAGGTTTATTTCAAAGCCCCTTGATTCAACTACGTAAACATGTCTTTCGATAGACTTTTCGCTTTGATGGGGGCTCTATTCTTAGTCGAACGCGTTTGTCGCGAGTTCAATTGAATAAAAAAGAGACCCTAGTCAGGGGTCTCTTAGCGATATGCTAAATGTCCGGTTACTTTGTCTAGTTCACGTACAAGCATCGTAGGATCTGTGATGTCATGAGCTAACAAAATGCTATTCAATTTACCACTCCATTTTTTTGGTAGTGTTACTTGAATGGCATAGCGTTTATTTCCGTTGATTCCGAATATCGGTATGGTATTGACAGACATACCTGCATCTCTAAGCGAATCTGCTACAGATGATACTTTTTCAATGTTACTTAAGTATATTTCTGCTTCTAATACACCAAGTTCGAGCATCCTGTCGATTCTATCACCTACATAAACCCCTGCAACTTTACCCAGGGAAAAGGCCACCAAGAACCAGAATCCATCACCTTCTGCAATTTGCTTGAGTGCAATAGCGAACACAAATGCGTCCATGAAAGTAACGATATAGGCAGGTTTTAATTGCCTTTTGGCAATAAAGATTGTTTTTAGTGTGCCGATAGAATTGGACAACATATTTAATAAAAATATCCCTATCAGCGGGATTAATAGTTCGAACATATATACCTTCTCCTTTTTAATTGAAAAAAGGGGTGTTCAATTGGAACGACCCCTTCGTTCTTAACCTCCAGTTTTTAAACCCAATGCTTGATTCATGGTCCAATCTAGCTTGTCGAGCACCGACTGACTCACGCTGCCAATTGGTTGCTTTCCAAGTCTTGCTTTTGATACCACTCGAATCTGCTCTGTCATTATTGAACCGTCAATGGAACAATTTTCATCCATTGTGTCTTCCGGCTTGATGCGAACATGGGAGAAAAATCTAGGTTGACGCTTGGTAATCGGCAAGATAACCGTTGTCGTCGCAACACGGTTCGTCTCATCATCTTGAATAATTAAACAAGGTCTTATTTTGTTCTCTTCTGAACCAACATTCTCTCCTAGATCAACTGTCCAAATCTCCCCACGCTTAGGTGCTTGGAACTGACGAATCTGTTTTTCTTTCAATGTAAGACTCATCATGCGGCTTGCCCAATTAATCATAGAAGTAAAGCGTTCATTTTCTTGCCCTTCTTTACTGAATCTTTCTACCTTTTCATTTACCATTTCCACTTCTTGCATGTTGAACCCTCCTTAATCTGTCAGTAATAACTGACTCCATTAGTGTTTAGAACATTCTATTCTATACAATTAGGAGGGTTTCAATAACAAACGTTTTATTGCACGAATACTTTACCGTTTTCTTCGCTGTACGAAATCTCTTGTTTTTCTAAATAGCGGATAATTGCACTAAGCTGACTGCTGTCTTGCAAACTATCTATCTGTCTATGTGATTCGATGACCCGCTCAAAATTCTTTGTGCCTCCAACAAGTTCTTCTATTAGTTGTGTAGTGAAGTCTACAGAATACTCGTTACGCTCTGCTGTTTCGTGAAAAACAACGGACATCCCTTGTTTGTCAAAAGCATTTTCTTGTTGCAAAAATTCTGTCTGAGCGATTTGTTTTTCACGTAAAGATTTTCTCAAGTGCGACTCTAAGCCAATTTTATTTGCTTGGTTTGCTCGGTACTGCTCAATGTAAGTTATGTTACTCATTGATTGAGTTACCATTGTATTGTTAGATACCTGAATGGACGTCAATAACAACTGGAGAGCAGTTGGCGAGTCGGCTGTTGCTGCTTTTTCATCAGCTACTACTTGTTCTTTTTCTTCATTTATTTGTTCCAACACCACCAGAGGAGTATCTTCTTTGTCAGGAGTTGATTGCAATAGACCAGAAACGGAAACTGCAAGCAACAGCATGAGTATTATTCCTCCTATGACAAATAGCCACATCTTATAGCTACTATAGAAAGTTTCTAATTTATCAAGGAATGTTAGTTTGGGTGATTCTTCCTCCTGTGTTTCTGTTTCCAAAGGTTCTGTATCTAGTTCTTTCTCTTCTTTTTCTTCTTCCACGGAATAGTGGTCATCTGCCTCCTGGAAATCTAGGAGGTCATCTTCTGGGGCAATATATTCTTTCTCGTCTTTCTCCATTCTCTTCACTCCTCTTTCTTAGTTTGTTTATCATATGGGAAAAGAGATTGCTTTATTATCTAAATCGGACGTGGTTGAACTCATAATTTCCTCTGATTCCCATACAATAACGAGAAGATGATAGAAAAGGAGAGAAATCTCACTTAAAAAGGAGTGTGTCAATATGACAATAGGGGTATTAGAGCTGCCGAAGGCAAAGGAAAATCAATTAAAGGCAAAAGGAATAGAAACCATGGAAGAATTAGTAGGATTCATACCAAGAAAGTACAAAGATTATCGAGCTCCAATGATGATCAGTCAGGTCAAATATGGTGAAGACGTTGCGGTAATTGGGAAAATAACTGGAAAGAAAAGCAGTCCGAAAACATCTTCTTTTCAGCTGGTTGATGAACAAGGGAAGAAATTTTCAGTGGTGTGGTTTGGAGCAGAATATATGCTGAAAAAATATGAAGAAGGAGATACGGTAATTGTCGGCGGGGTCATCGAATATGACAAGTTTAGTTATGGACCAAGATTTACGGTTCCCTTTCTATTTACAAAAGACTCACCATCTGCCCGTCGTATCTATCCGATTTACTCCAAGATTAAAGGAATGTCGGAAGAATATTTGACGAAAACCATACATTCAGCCTTGTCTGTACATGCTTGGTCGGAAACACTCGAACTTTCTGTGCGTACCAAGTTTCAGTTGATGGACGGAAAAAAGGCGATAGAAACACTTCATCGTCCGAAAGCGTTGGATGCAATTGAACATGCGAAAAAAACCAAGGTGTTTGAAGATCTCTTCACTTATGCAATGAAAATGGAAGAAAAAGACCGCACCTTAACTAAGGTGTCTCCGTACAGAGTAAAGGATATGGCTTTGTTTAATACGATTCATGATAAACTACCGTTTAATTTAACGGATGGACAAAAAGACGTTATTACAGAAGTTCACCGAAAATTAAAAGCAGGAGACCGAGTGGAAGCCCTTGTTCAAGGGGATGTTGGTTGTGGTAAGACCATTGTGGCGATATTATTAATGAGTATATTGGTGGGAAGCGGACACCAAGCAGCAATTATGGCTCCCACACAAGTGCTAGCAAAGCAACATTTTGAAGAAGTAGAACGAATCCTAACCGGTACACCTTATAAAGTAGCTTTTTTATCGGGAGACATGAAAGTAAGGGAAAAGAAGAAAGTAATCAAGGAAATTGCAGAAGGTGAAGTGCAGGTGATCGTGGGGACACATGCAGTTATTTCCAAAGATGTACGTTTTAAAAGCTTGGCTATGACGATTGTCGATGAAGAACATCGTTTTGGCGTGAAACAACGTGAAGCATTGAGAGAAAAAGCGAGAGCTGGCGTTCATCACATAGGTATGAGTGCAACTCCAATACCAAGAACGTTGGCATTTGCAGTCCTTGGTGAAGCGGTTGATGTGTTTTCTATTAAGTCAATGCCGAATGGTCGAAAACCCGTCCGTACTGTTAGATTAGAGACAGAAGAGCGAGCGTGGACTGGGGTTGTTGGTCAGGTCGAGAAAGGACACCAAGCATATGTAGTTTGTCCGCTAATTGACGAATCAGATGCCGAAGCCATGCAAGGAGTGAAATCTGTCGAAGAAACTTTTAAAGAGCTACAGGAACTTTCCAAAAAAGAACCTCTCCTTAAGGTGGAGATGATTTCAGGGAAAATGAAAGGTTCAGAAGTGGAAGAGGCCATTGGGCGGTTTACTAGAGGTGAAACGAATGTTTTGGTATCCACAACCATTATTGAAGTAGGAGTGAATGTGCCAAATGCGACAATTATTGTATTACGTAACGCAGAAAGATTCGGATTAGCACAGCTTCACCAACTGAGAGGACGCGTAGGACGTGGCGACAAAGCATCTTATTGTATTCTCCTTTCGAAAGCGGAGGGACAACGTAAACTAGATGTCATGACGAGAACGAATGATGGATTTGTCGTTGCAAGTGAAGATCTGGCTCTTCGAGGAACAGGAGATTTCATTGGGACCGAACAGAGTGGACAAAACCCTTATGTAGACCTTATTATTAACCATAGAGAATGGTACAATGCGATACGTGAAGAGGTACAGCAGGTATTTAATGACCCAAGACGTCTTCATTTTTATAGAATTCAGCAGGTACTTGGTTTTGAGGAGGATGCTTCGTGAAAGAGTTTAAGCCCACTGAAAAAGATGAAGAAGCGATGCTTTCGTTTACAATGGATGCGTTTAGAACTCCAGGTTTTTTCAAGCTCTCTCAAAAGGAGCAAATGGAAATCGCAATGGGGTATCTGAAACAATCACGTGTGACACCTATCAAGAAACAATCCAGTATGGATTGACATAAAGAGACCCCGTTCAATTGAACGAGGTCTTTTTTATTTTATTAAACAGCTACGGGTGCTTTTATGGCTGGATGATGATCATAATTTAGCAATGTGATGTCCGCAGGATTGAGCTTGTAGATATCTTCTAGCTCTCCTATATCTTCAGGCAAGACGAGGGTTGGAAGTTCTCGGACTTCTCTGCTCAACTGCTCATTCACTTGCGGCAGGTGATTCGAGTAGATATGAGAATCGCCGAATGTCACGACAAGTTCGCCAACTTCTAAACCGGTCCATTTTGCTAGGAAGTGTATCAGGAGTGCATAAGAAGGAAAATTGAAGGGCCCGCCAAGGAACAGGTCGCACGATCTTTGGTATAGCTGTCCGTCGAGTTTTCCATCTCTTACGTACAATTGAAACATTGTGTGACATGGGGGAAGGGCCATTTTGCCGTCCTGTACGTCTGCAACGTTCCACCCGTTTAAAATCAGTTGTCGGCTGTTCGGATTTCGTTTGATTTCCTTAATAATCCAAGCAATCTGGTCATATGTTCCCTCTTTTCCTTCCCAAGCACGCCATTGTTTTCCGTATACAGGTCCCAGTTCCCCGTATTGCTCCGAAAAGACATCATCTTTTAGGATCTTTTCGCAAAATAATGCCAGCTGCTCCTTATATTGCACTTCGAACTGTGGGTCTTCCGTCGCTCGCAAGCCGAAGTCAGTCATATCTGGACCCGTATAGTCGGTAGAGGCAACGTAACGCTTGAACGCCCATTCGTCCCAAATGTGATTGTTGTGCTGTAAGAGGAAGCGAATGTTGGTATCTCCTCGTAGGAACCATATCAATTCAGATACAACTAAACGGAAGGGTACACGTTTTGTAGTAACTACAGGAAAGCCCTTCTCTAAGTCAAATCGCAGTTGCCTTCCAAACAGGCTGAAAGTACTGACTCCAGTTCGATCTGCACGTGCATGTTCTTTGTCCCCCGACTGCAAATATGCCTCTATTTCTAGCGAATTCTCTTCCAGGACCTCTTTCAAAAGTGATAAATAGTTCTTCATTATGTGCTCCTCCTTTTATTATTCGAACCATCATATGTGTATTGATGAGAAATGATTCTACTTCTTCCCTACATGGCATAAATTCATCTGGCTTGCTTATAATAGTCAGTCGAATAAAAAAATGGAGATGCATATTAGCATCATATGGAGGACCTTAGATATGAATACGAAATGGATGGACGCAGGTAAAAAGGTAGCATTAATTATTGGAATGATTACAATATCAAATCAATTGGTGTCGATGGGTGAGAAAGTAGAAGAAGTTAAAACAATGGAGAAAACACCTGTTGTGGAAGCTCAGGTAGAAAAGGCATCGGTAGAACTAACAGAATCGACTATTTACCGTTCTGATATCCCTTTACCCAAAGAACAACAAGAATTTCTGCATGAGCGAACAGTAGAGTTAGGACTTGATTATGACAAAACACTCGCGATTATCAAGCATGAGAGTAAGTTTGATGCGAATGCAATAGGAGTAACTAATGATTACGGATTGTTTCAGATAAACCCGAACAATCATGAATGGTTAGCGTATGCAACGAAAACAAAGAATGACCCATTAGATCCTTTTGTAAATATCATATGGGGTACATTCATGCTGGATGACCTTTATGATAAATGGTCTGATGAAGGAATTAATGGACAAGAGTTAGATGAGTACGTTTGGAGCTCTTATAATAAGGGTGTTGGTGGGTTTAATCGTACCGGAAAAGCAACGGACTATATTAAAAAGGTGCGGGTGGCCATAGCTGAAGTAAAAATTCACGACGAAGGATAATTAAAAAGGAAAACTAATTAACCCTAATGAAAAATATAGGTAGAGTCATAACAGACAGGTTGAAGGGAGCACTTAGGTGCTTCCTTTTTTTTGTTCAGAAATGTAGAACTTTCGTTTTCTTATGTATTTCAAATCTGCTGCATAGAATAGGAAGCATCAATTGAAAAGGAGCAGTGTGCATGCAAATGAGGAGGCATAAGTTAGTTCCATGAACTTTAAGACACTTAAAAGGAGTGACGAGTGATGAAAAGGTATAGATACATCATGAGCGGCATTGCATTAGGGGACGGTAAAATTGGAAATTTTAGACTTATCGCAGGCAACAATATTAAACCTTCTTATAATGGGGAAGTGGCTCTTAGAGTAAACATACCGGAGGATTTAAAGATGAACAAGTATAGTTGCGACTCATATTCGACAACAGATGATCAGAGGACGCTTGATGAATTGGGATATGACGTATTAATTTGGCATAAAAAAGCAAAAAAGTGGAGAGTGCATAATAATTACAAAGGAACCAAACCTTGTGACATTCATCATCTTAGTCCCTACTACATGTAAGGATGACGATTTTGGATGGTGAAAAGTATTGAAACCGTAAAGCTGGTCGTCAATTACAACAAATATCTTGTAGACGTCGTTTAAGACGTCTTTTTCTTATTTCTTAGAGCCTTACTGCATAGAATAGGAAGCATCAATTAAAAAGGAGCAGTTTATTTGCAGATAAGGAGGAATCGAATGGAATGGTGGGGTGTTTATTTAAATGGAGAACGAACCGAAAGGTATCTGTCTTATGTATCGGAGGAAAGAGCAAGAGAGCTTAGTCAAGCATTGAATAGGCGTAACAGGACAAACAGAGAAGTTTTTTTCGAGCCGATGGAAATAAGGTTTTTATTAGACGAGAAGTATAAAGGGGAAAGAATTTATTAAGAAACACAGTCTGAGACAACATAAACAACGATCAAATTGTGCAACAAAGGCAAATGTTTGCAGCTGTTGACACAAAATGATTAGGAGGGAGGCTATTTAGTGTACAAATATGAAATTAATTTTTATACAGAAGATTATAAAATGAAAACTGAATGGACTAATAGTTGGTTTGCTTTTATGAAGCTAAGACTAACTACAAGATGGCACTCATATCGGATTAATCGACACTGAACAGATCGAACGCATACTGTGCAGTTGACATATAAAGGGAGGTAGGAAATAGCGTGAAACGATGTAATTTCTGTAACGGCTCAGGTAAAAAGTTCATCGGACTTATGGGTTTTGACCAAATCAAAGTACCTTGCAAAAAATGCAATGGTAAAGGGATGAAATAGAAAAGGAGAATGAAAATATTGAACAAAACAGAAGAATTAAAACCATGTCCATTTTGCGGTGGAATAGCAAAGATACTTGTTAGTGATGATGAAGGGAATGACAGAAACGAGGAATACGAACAAGAACCTTGGTCGGGGCTTTCCTTTAAAATCGTTCATACTTTTGATGGAAATGAGAGTTGTCCAATTGCGACTCACATAGGAGAAACAATCGGCTCAATTCTTTACGATAATCGTAAGGAATTAATTGGAAGATGGAATTTAAGACATTCCGAATAGCACACAGTTCGACCATACGTTGCAGTAGACACAAAAAGCGACATAAGGAGGCGTTAGTATGACTAAAAGCATGATTGATGAAGTAAAGGAATTATTAGCCTTAACTGAAACCGAATTAGATGAAATATTATTATCTGAGAAATACAATAAAGCAAATCTACGAGAGTTGGTAAGACGATGCTTACAAGTTGCAAATGAATATAAAATCGCCTTCGAGTACGAGATAAGTGAAGCCAAAAAAGAGACAGAAGAATCCTTAAAACGCTATAGCCGAGAGTAAAATTTTGTGTCACATTACGACCAAACGGTTCAACAAAAAAGAGGAACGATATTTCTAGGAAAGGTAAATAGGAAAGGATGTGAAGCAGTGGATAAACCATATTTTTTAATTTCAGCAACGTCTGGGAACACCCAATACCTGATTGATAGACGAATTCAAAAAGATAAGGATACAGAAGCCATGCGGAAGCGTGTGGCAAGTTCGGGTTGTACGCAACAGGAACTTACGCAAGAAGAACGAGATACACTTGTTGGAAGTCAAAAAGGACAGTGGATTTAGCAGCGGATATAGGACACAGATGAAACCATGCAATTCACTTTTCAGAGCAAAGGAAATAAACATATTTGGAAGAGACGTCCTTTAGGGGGGGTCTTTTTATTATGGCTTGGAACCAATCTGCATAGGATAAAGAGTGTTAACTAAAAAGGAGCGGTACTGCTGCATATTAGGAGGTTTTAAAATTGAATAAAAGAGAAGCATGTAGTTTTTTGCTTTCCATATTTCTACCTCCCATTATAGTTATAGGGTTGTACTTCTCCCTAGTCTTCTTAACGAAGTGACTACGTAGTAAAACACGAGATAATATAAAAACATGAGGGAGTGATTAGTATGAAATCAGAGAAAGAATTGATGGAAGACAAGTTGGCAGACATTAGGGATAATTTGTTTGATGAAAATGACTATGGATCCGATGAAGGACATAATTTGGTGGGGGCTTATGCTGGAAGTGCTTATGAAGTAGTCTGTGGAGTCGAAAGAAAACTCAAAAGACAACAACAAGAAATCTCAGAATTAAAAGAAATTTTGAATAAGAGACCCACAAAGACAATGACAATAATGGAACATATTCGAGAAGAGTCTCAATGCAACTATGCAGATATAATAGACTATTTGTCAGAATTGAATCAATGTGGGGATGAATTAAAGGCAAAATACCTTGGCGAATTAATTTGGCATATCCACAAGGAAGAACAAAAAGAACTTATAGGAAACAAATCGATAGAATAACTAAAAATATTAATTATAATATAGACGTCTCATGAGGCGTCTTTTCTTATTTCAAGATCGGAAGTAAACAAATCACAGAATGTCTTTTTGTAAAAAGAAAGGGAGCTGCATATGATGAAGGGAACAGATAATGCAGGTGCGATTATGTTCGCAAATGGTGTGTGGGCATCTATAGGATTATATAGGTGGAATAGAAAGGGGAATGAAAAATGGATTTAATGGATTTTATTAAGGTTAAAACAAGTGAATTAAAAGAGATTTATGGAAAAGTGGAGTATGCCTCGAATGAAAATGCAGTGTTGAGTAAGGATAGCGTCAGAACAGAGTTTTCGGCAAAGGAAACGCCATTAATTAAAGCAGGACAAGAAATTAACCTGTCTGAAATTAATGTGGTATCGGCCATAGCATTTGAACCTAATGGGACATTGTTAAGTTTTTATGTGACGCCCCCGAGAAAAAGGAAACCAATACTGAAAGAGTTTTACTTCCTATGGGATTAAGTTATTTTTTGTTGGATTAAGGAACGGTATAACTAATGAGGAGATGACTAAAGTTGAAAGAAACAAACCATGATTATCAAAATTGTTTAGTAGGGAACTATTACGACAGTGATTGCACAGGAAAATTTTCATCTTGGCAAGATTTTAAAGATACACATGCAGGGTTTTTGTCTAACGGATTTGATGATACCTATCATTTTGTTTTTCGATACGACATTTACAAACAGAATGATGAAGAATATACATTGGAATTATGTATGATGCTTCAGCGTAAAGGGATATACACTCATCTTTTCATCGAAAACATTGACCAGAATACTTTAGACGAAGAAGTTCAAGCATGGTTAAGAAGTCGAAGCGAGTATATAAAAACCCTATGGAAAGAAGTAATAGGTTAATACATTGTAGAACAAAAGGCATAATGAAATTTAGAGTTGATGGAGTGTATCAGATGGATAATATTTCAGTTTTACAGCTTCGTCCCTTTTCTAAAAGAGTTAGAAAGGAGCATGACCTTGTTTGAAATATCATTTCTGAAAAGATTATCACAGTTTTTTTGCAAGCATAACTACTTTGCTGTTGCTGTAACGGATTTTTATAAAGAACCTAGTAGTGATATTAATGAAACCGTTTCAATTTATAAGTGTGAAAAGTGTGAACATGTAAGGATATTCAAGAAAAATTAAACAAATTGAGATTGTTAGGAAGCACTTACCTGTGCTTTCTTTTTTTTAAAAAACAAGAGAGAGTGAATAAACAAACCAATAGACCTTTGTGAAAAGATAGTGTGCTGCATAAGATGTAAGGATTACAAAAAGAAGGAGCGAGGATCTCGCATAATTGCAGGTTTGGTATGAGACGACAAGTAATAAATAAAAAGGGGGATTATTGAATGAAAAACAAAACAACTAAAAAATTGACTAACGGTCACAAGGAAGTTCCTTTGTTTTACGTTACATTTGATTTGAACAAATATCTAGAAACAGGGGAAAAAGGTTCTTGCAATATAAGATTACATCCTTCGGTAAAAGAAGACGAGACAATTGTGGAAATATTAAAAGACTTAATTGAGCATATTCGAAAGAACTATGATATGGAAAGCTTGGTTAAGTAGTTTATTAATCGACTCAAGCGAAGAATGGAAGCACTATATGTGCTTTCTTTTTTTTGTAGGCAACATTCCGATCGTTAGTAAACAAACTAACTTTACTTCTTTGTGAAAAGAAAGGCTCCTGCATAAGATGTAAAGATTACAAATAGAAGGAGCGAACATAGTCGCAAGTAATTTGATATGGACATCGAAAGGGGAATATTAAAAATGGATAAACACAAGGCTCAGTTAAACTGGTATTACCAGCAGGAGAAAAAGCGAAAGGAAGCAAGGGAAAAAAATGACACAACCTTGATTAATCAGCGGATGCAAGAACTTCTGGGAAACGCTTGGCATAAACTGAGCGATGAAGAGAAGGAAGATTTTAAACCAGTTGTAAAGTGTATCGAAAGAAAACTTGTACAGTCTCCGTTATTTGGGATGCGTTACAGAGATAATTTCGAAAACTTGGATGTCGCTATTCTACAAGTCATTCTATTATCTATGATTGCACCGAATAGGAAACAAGAAATAGCTCGTTGGAAGGGCGAAATCTCGCGTGTTGACTTTCATTCAAATGTGCGATTTGTCCAATTAGAGCGTGAATTAAGCAGGATTTGATAATATTAAAATGAAAAGGTGGGTTTTTATATGGATTTTAAAGATAGTGGAAGAGCACAAGTTACATTGGACAATATGAAAGAAAATTTGGAGACAATCGAAGAGAGTATGAAATCCTCTGAAGATACTTCCTACTTGGTTAAAAAATTAGCGAATCAAGCAAATGAACTAGTAAAGCTATGTGAATAGGCATATCTTGTGACTATTAAAAGGAGGAGTTATGAATTGGAGAAAACAGAAAAGAACGCAGCGGTCATATCGAAGAGTAAATTAGTGACGAATAATCCATTAGTTTTAGTCGCACTACAAACAGGATTAGATGATGACTCCAATAAGAAATACAAAACTATCACTGTAGATTACCAAACACTTGAACATTATGTCTTTCGAGTTTCTACATTGTTTGATGATGTAGAGGGTTTTATGGCACACCACACATGGGAACAGGCAAAGGAAGTGGGAGAACTTCAAAAAACTATTAATTATGCAATACAGAGCTATGAGGTTCATTTCGAAACGGGAACACCTGTAAAAGTGTCAGCTAGTGTCTATCACGAAGAGAAGTCGTTACTTTCTGAAGAAGAAATTATTACAGAAGCGAAAGGTTATGTTGTCGAATTTTGTGGATTTTCTCCAGAAGTAGAGTATTCGATTCACGTTCTGCAAATTAAGGATGAATAACAGAATAATCGACAGGAGCAGCCGATGGTTGCTCTTTATTGTCGAAATTATTTGATATCTATTACTTGTATCGTTCAGTTATAATGGGAAGTAAGGGAAAGTAGTCTTAGGGGGTTATAGTGATGTTGTGGCTAATGATAACGGAATGGTTAATTCCAATTTGCATGGTTCTTATATTCGGTGTATTTTTAAGCTTTTGGAAAAAAGGACAACCGCCTATTTTGCTTGCCCTACTAGAATTTGTCGTGTTAGGAGCAGGTCATATAGCATCGAGAAGATATGCAACAGGAGTGGGCGTTTTAGTATCTTACTTTATTATTTTGTTTGCTGCAGCTTATGTTGATGTAATTGCAGACATACAGCTGAATGACAAATACATGATCACATTCATAATTGTGTCTTTGCTCTTTGTGTCATTTTATTCGGCACGGGCTGTAAAAGATAAGGCAGAAGAACAAAGGATGTACAGACGTATCAAGAAAAGAGATGCTTCTACAGTCAAATTATTGAAGAGTCGAGGGAGTCGAACTGTAACGGTGGGCACTTCTGGAGCTCTATATTCAGATGAACAAACAAGCCGCTTTTTTGATTACGATGGTGGTTTGTTAAATGACATGTTTAGGCAAGAAGAGGAGCAACGTATAGATCAGGAAACGAGAGACAATTTGGATAGAGATATGAATGACAATACAAATGATCATCATTATGATCACGATTATTAAATTGCGGTAAAAGGCACAGGACTTCATAGTCTGTGTCTTTTTTCTACATATAGAAGGCTGTCCTTTTATAATTGGTCAAGAAGGAAATTCAATGTGGAATATACACATTTCTATTAGAGGTTTTACATATGAAATGGACGATTAGTGCATATGATGGGAGGTAACTAACTAAAAAACTGGAGCAGGACAGCCTGCAATCAAAAGGAGAAGATAATATGTTTGAATTAACAGTCGAAAATGGAAAGTATACATTTATTAATAATAATGGAGTAGTATCTATTTTGCGATACGGGAAAGAATGGCGAAATGAAGCGGGTGACAAGGCTCTTCTTAGTTTGCTGCAATATGTAGAGGAGATGTCTAAATCGGAACTTGACAAATAAGGTTGGATTAACATCAAGAACCTTGGAAATGTTGTACGATAGAGGTATGGGTAAGATATTTTGATTATTGAGGTGTTTTAAAAAAGGCTTTGTTAAAGTTAATGGTTGATTTTGTATAGAAAAATGAGCTTGGAGAAGCATTTCCAAGCTCATTTTTTCCTGTCTATTTTTTACTAAAGCACCTCGTTAGTTGAAGTAGAAGACTCACAAACACTGACTATGGCATACTTTCAAATGAAACTTTCAACTCACTATCAAAATGAGACAAACTATTGGCTGGTTTAGTCGAAGAAGTACAATGAGAACCTATTAAATCGTGCCCCTTTGTGGCATCATCCACTAAGCCCCTATCCCTTCAAAATGGGTTTCTTCACCATTCTTAAAAACTTTCAGGTACTCATAGTCCCCTTTGACATTGATTTTGTACAACTTATATGTGTCTGCTTCCCCCTCAGAATTAGAAATGTCGTTCAGATAAATGTTAATCGAATTTTCATCTGTTTTGATATCTATATCTCCAAATTCTTTTCCATCATCCAAAAAATCTTGATTAAGATACAAATAGCGTTTTTTGGAATCGTTGTACATATAAATGCCAGTTCCTGTACCTTTTTCATCATTTTCTACATCCATAATAAAATTTTTCACAATGTCATTTGCCTTTTCTAAATTAATTTCTGAAATAGTTACTTTATTTCCTCCGCATCCTGTCAGAATACCGCAAACAATTAAAATTAGTAATAAAAATTGCTTCAAATTTATACAACTCCTTTGTTTGTTTTTACCGCAACCTTATCACAAGCTGTCCGAATCATGAACATAAGTTAAACAACACTCTTGAACTAACCTGTTGCTTTACTTTAATACGCCTGAAACAAATAGATGTTCCAACTTTATATAAATTCTCCATTTATAATAAGTAAAAATCCATTTGGCTTATTAAACTAAACTGCCGCTTTAGTTCAATAAGAAAAAAGAGTTGCCTAAGTAACACGATGATTTTTACTAAAGCACCCGTTAGCTTAATAAGTGCCTGCTACTAGCCATGCGATGCTCCACATAATAAGAGTAAACGATATTGTAAGCCAAACAGTATGAACCGTAGTTTTTTCTTCGTGTTTTACCTTTTTCAATATAGAAACCAAATTCAAACAAAATATAATGCAAAGGATAGGCATTAAAAACAATCCTATGTATGCAGATGCATAAGTCATATTCTCACTCCTTTGTAGTTGTTTATCATTGTTCAACTAAACTGCAACTTTACTTTAATACGTTCGAAACAAATAGATGTTCCAATTTTATATAAATTTTCCACTTAACATTTATAATAAGTAAGAATCCATTTGGCTTATTGAACTAAACTGCGGCGTTAGTTTAAGTGTACTAATTCACAAACTATAAATTTTGAATTAAAGTTGGGTCGGCACCAAACCAAGTTTGAACATCATTTTCTTCTGTCAATGGTTGAATCCAACAAACACCAAAATAAAATATTTTATTCGCAGTAGTGTTATATGTTTCATATTGAATTCCATTACTTAAATAATCCCCACTATAATCAATATCTATTGGGAAATCGGTAAATTCTCCTTCTACTCCAATTGTTAGTTTTATATCGTTTTGGTAAAAAGAAATCGCTTCAAGCCTTTCTCCACTTTCGATATCTCCCTTTACATCTATTGAAGGTATGCAGCATTTAATCACTTGATTCTTGATTTCACTTTTGTATTCATATTGAATTAAATACCTACCATTTACATCTTGACAATGCATTTCTAAATCTAATTTTTTCGCAGTAAATCCCACTTCTTTATCATTAACGAATAATTTAATAGCACCTAAAGGAGTTAATAACATTTAATCCCCCACTTTTTTTATATTTATCTTATTCAACTAAACTGCTTCGTTAGTTCAATAAGAAAAAAGGCTTTACTCCTTCTTGAAGTAAAGCACCCGTTACTTGAAGATGGATTACTAGACATTCAACCCTAAAAAGATATTTGCCTCATTTTTAATCGTTGATATTACTTGGCTTTCATTAAACTCTAAAGGTATATCACCATTACGTTGTTCATCAATCATTTCACTTATTTCATACCACTCCATCAAATCATCAGGATAATCTAAATCCGAAGCAACAATTCGATAAATCTTATAAGCAAAATCAAATGTAAATGAATGATTATTTTCTTTAATAATTTTATTTGCTAGATGACCTATATAGGCTCTAGCACAAATCTCGAAGGTTGGTTTCTGTATTTCCAACTCATTTAATGCTCTATTAAAATACTCTTCCACTTCGAAAATACTTTCACCATTTAAAAATGAAGAAATTATATTTACAGATGGTGATGACACATCGTTTTCTAATAAGTTAATCGACCAATTTACATAGTCCTTAGTTATTACAGTTCCCTTTTGTATTTTATAAAATAAAGCATTTGTTTGCACTATATCAACCACCTTATAGGTTCTTTTCCTACAATCAGAATAAAATCCTTATTCAACTAAACTGCCGCGTTAGTTTAAGTGAAGCCTTTCACAATCTTACGTTTATTTTAACATAAATATCCAGTGCCAATACTTAATAGGGAAACACATTTTCCACTTTCATTAACGATTAATCAACCTTTACTTTTAACAGAGCCTTCGTATACCCTACGTCTGTTTAAAATAAACTCAATTCAACTGGATATTTATGTTAAAATGAAAACGAGTTTGTGAAGAAGAAATTAAGTAATTAAGCGTTTTTTTATTTTAAGAAAAAGTCCCATACAGGTATGAAAAAGAGTGTAGTTCATTGAAGGGGGAACATATAATGAAACTTAGTCAAATTATATCTTTTACAATCAGTGTATTCTTTTCAATAGTTTTACTCATTTTTTGTTTTTTGAGGAAACTATTATTAACTACCTATACACCAGTCACTTATAGCATGGAAGAGTTGAAATCATTCATTTTTTTAGCAGCATTAACAACTTTGTTTTTCGTATTAACCCTGATATTTGCGTCAAAAATACAATTGATAGTAATGACGGTTATTTATTGGATTTTATTTATTCCAAATTTCATAGCATATATAAAGAGAAATATTAATTTCCTAGATTACGAAATGCTTAAATTCCTAGATGAAACGATGTTAGTAATATATTTATTTCCTTGTATTTTAGGAATAATTTTATTAGTAATTCATAAATCAGATTATAAATTGGATCGGAAATAAGCACCGTATCATTCTTAAAATGCGATGTAAGGGTGTTATCAATTTGTTCCATTAGAATCCTACCTGAACCGACCTTTGTGAACACGCCCTTAAGAGGCGTGTTTTTTTGCTTAAAAAACTAAATAATATACTCGAAAAAACTAAATTCACTAACTATTAAGACATTTATCAAAATTTATCAAGGTTACTATAATACAAAAAGAAAGGAGGACAATATGCTACTTTTTCTATTCTTCATCACCGTAGTCTTGTGTGTCATTCTAGAAGATAAAGGCTTTACCTATAACAAAACTGAACACCAGCTTGAAGCTGAAAGTAGATTGAACTATTCTTGTTAATGGACATCATAGATTATGAGCCTTGTCTCCGAAGATAAAGGCTTTTTTTATGGACCTATTATTATTTCGCCGAAAAAAGAACCGCAGCTTATATTAAGTCGGCTTATTTTTATCATTTCCAATCGGTTCTGGTTCACTTTCGTGAAATTCATAAAACTGTTTTCTACATATCATTAGAATTTCTTCATAACTTAGGTCCTTGTGAGAACTCGGCATTTGTTCCCATCGTTTAATAGTTTCTTCATAATCGACAAGAAAGGCGTTTTTTTCCTCTGAAAACTTTTTGTTCCGACGGATATTCCCTATTAATAGATAAATACTTAAAAAATTAATTAACAAAATATAGCTAAATTCTTGGAGAATAATAGGAATAATAAGTGCTAGTGAGACAAGAGAGATAGAAATAATTGTAGTCTTCCATGCTTTGCGTTTCTTCCTATCTATAAATTGTGCATACTCTAATAAAAATTCCCTATTTACTTTGATAAATTTTTTGAATTGCCAGTGAGGGTTCAAAATGCTTCCTCCTTTTAGTTATATTAGTGGAACTATATACTATTTAAAGAAAAATATCATCCACTTATTATTCTTATCGGTCAGCAGTTCGTTTTTTTTCCAGAATCAAACAAATATCAGTAATTTACAAGGCAAATCGGTCTAAAGTCTTACTAAGCGAATCATATTGTCATGCTTCTACTATAATAGAATGTTCAAAAAGAAAGAGGATAGTCAATAGACTTAAGGAGGAATAACTTTGGGATTTACAATAGAAAAGGTATATACCGAGAAATATATATTCACAAATGTTCATCGTAATTATATAAAGTATAAGGAATTCCGTAAGTACAGGAAAGACTTGGATTCTTGCAATCTTTGTGACACGAATTTTAAAGCCGAAGATAATTTACATCTTGCTTTTTTGGAAACTCATAAAAACCAATTGATCTGTGATGCATGTGCAGACAAAGTGGAAGAAGGGATAGAGGCAAATTGACAAAGGACATTGAATGGTTGAAAGGGTTGAAAGAAGGAGATAAGGTTGCCACGCAAAACGCATTGGGGTGGAGTAGGAATAGCGTTTACCGAGTACATGTGATTGTAAAAGTAACTCCCTCTGGAAGAATAAACTTAAACAGTGGGGAAGTCATTGATCCAATAACGGGAATGACTCGAGGAGAGAATAATAAAAAAATCTTACCTATTACACCAGAAATCGAAGCGAATATTCAGCATCAAAGGAATGTGTCTATGATTAAATCGCATCTTTCAAAAGTGGATTTATACTCTCAAGACTTGGATAAGATACAGAAATTATCGAAATTCATGGAAGATTTAGGGTTAACCGAAAAGGCAGAGACCAATAGATAGACTAAACTTGTGTTATAAAGGAGAGAGAGTATTGAGTAATGTAATTAAAGAAGTTGTCCAAATAGCAAGAAGAGATTATATTTGTGATGATTGTCGAAAACCTATTACTAAAAGAACTAAATATAATTACCTGTTCGGTTCAGCTTTTGTTGGAGAAAAGCCTTATAGTATTAGGGTTTGTCAAAAATGTAAACCAATTAGTTCATAGTTTGATAAACTCTATGAAATTGTAAGCTACGAGAATATATAACTAATATGCATGAAATAAAAGAGAAGCAGCAGCCGAAGAGGGCTAACTGCTTCTTTTCTATTTTTCGACATGAGATAATTCGACACTTGCGGCCGGACCACTTGCTTCTCTGAGATTTGCGGTTGCTTTGTAATGACCTGGACTCAAATTGAAAGGGAACACAAATCTAATTTTTTCACCTGATTCCATGATCACCTGCGTATATTCCTTGTTTTGAGATGGGATGCTGTATACAGACTCTCCAGTTGCATCTATAATCTCAATGTTTACCATACTAGGATCTGTCATTAAGGCAATATCTTCCGGAGTTGTATTTTGAACAAGATAGACGAACTTTGTTATTTCTTCTTCTTTTTCTACAAGCAATTCCCCTTTAATAGCAGGTTCTTCTTTTATAGCTTCAGGACCAACAGGAATTTTTTCCACTTGCACATTTTCAATCTTGGGTATATTTATTTTCTTCTCTTTAGGTTCTTCATGATTTGCCCAAACATATAACAATACTAGAGTAGCGATAAACAATGAACCCGGTATCAATATGAATAACTTTGTCATTGGTTTCATATAAGACTTTTACCTTCCATCGCAATAGGATATTCTACAAAGTCCCCAGGGGCAATTTCTTCTTGTGAATTCGTTATGTGGTAACTGCTAAAGGCAATGATTACGATTATTACTGATGAGAAAATCCAAAATTTCATGTCGTTCACTCCTATTTGTTTTTGTATTCTACGTACTGGTTGTCTTTCCTATGCCATTTAGTTAGTCGAGCAGTGTCGGACGCATCTGACTTATCGAAGAAATCAACACTGCATAAGATAAGGTAAAGAGAGGATGAGCAGCATTGAAAACAATCAAAGAGAGATTAGTAGAACATATGCTAAATAGCCAATCAAAGCCAAGGCTTCAGACAGAGATTATGGGCCAGATGAAAATGCGTAAAGACGCAAAGAAACTATTCCGTAAAGCAATCAATGATTTGACTGATATTGGTTTCTTAACTCGAAATATGAAAAACCGAATTAGCTTAACTAAAACAAAGCCATGGTTTGTGGGAACTGTTTATCCAGGGAGCAACGGAACTCTTCACATATTAACGGATTCTGGCTTGACGCACGGGAAACCATCGGCAGGGAAGTTTCAAAATGGAGACCGAGTTTTGTATGGACTCACCAGTCAGGGGAACGTAACGCATCTGGAAATTCTAACTAGTGCAATACAAACGTTCCGGGGAACTTTCTTGCGTTCTGTCGAGAAAAGTTATTTTGTGCCTGAAGAAGGAGGAGCGACAGAAATGGAAATCGTAAACCCACCTGAACAAGCTAAACATTTAGACATTGTGCATTGTTGTAAGCTGTCGGACGGTAGGTTCAAAGTAGTGAAAGTGTTAGGCTCTACATCTCACGGGACCCTTTCACCAGATGACATTTGTGAGGAACGAGGCATTCCGATTGAATTTCCTTCAAAAGTGTTGAAAGATGCAAAGAAATTGCGTGTTGATATTCAATCAGAAGAAAGACGTCGCCTTGATTTAAGAAATGAACTTATCTACACAATTGATGGTGCAGATGCAAAAGATTTAGATGATGCGATTTCTATTGAGAAGTTAGATAACGGTATGTTTCGACTAGGCGTACACATCGCAGATGTGAGTCATTTCGTACAAGAAGATTCAACAATAGATAAAGAGGCATTTTATCGTGGGACTTCCGTTTATTTCCCAGGACATAATGTGCCAATGTTGCCTAGAATATTATCGGATAAGCTATGCAGTCTGGAAGAAGGAATCGACAAATTGACAATGTCGGTGTTTTTAGACATCGATGAGTGGGGAAATGTGCAGAAACACACCTTCCACAAATCAATTATTCGGTCGAAGGCTAGACTGATCTATGATGATGTTTCGGACTACTTAGAAGGTGCGGAAAAATGTCCAGACTTTGAAGTAGAAGGACTTGTAGAAAATCTTACAATCGCTCACCAATTAGCGACAATTCTCGAAAGCAGAAGAAGGTTGAGAGGGGCTATACGTTTCCAAAATAAGAAGCCGAGCGTTCAAGTTGATAGTGAGACAATTGATGTGAGACCCGAGGAGAAGAGAGTCGCAAATCGAATCATTGAATCTTTCATGGTTGCTGCTAATGAAGCTGTTGGAAAAATTGCATTGGAACATGAGGTTCCCTTTTTATTTCGTACACATCCAGTACCGCATGAACATCGGTTAGAAAGGCTGGAGAAATACTTGAACAGTAAAGGGTATGTAGTCGATCTTACAGAGCCTTCTTCTAAATCTATACAGTCTATCCTTTCCGAGATGCGAGAAACAGAGCATGAAATTGCGGCAGAACAACTACTATTGGAGTCCATGTTACCAGCTAGTTACGAAGCGGAAGTGGCTGATCACTTTGGATTGGGTTCGGAAGCCTATTCCCATTTCACTAGTCCAATCAGACGCTATCCAGATCTTGTCTGTCATCGAGTGTTGTCTGCGATTCTAGAAAATACACTTTTAGATAAAAAGAAAGAGGAATGGTCGAGTCGTTTCGATGAAATCGCCTCCCGTTCATCCAACAGAGAACGAATTGCGGAAGTAGCTGAGAAAGAAGTGCTCGATTCGCTTATCAAGGAATGGGGAGAGCAGCATATGGGGGTCGTATTTTTAGGACAAGTAATGTCCCTCATGGACGGCGAGATCAGTGTCCAACTAGAAAACGCAGCGACCGGCTATATTCTGGATCACAACATTGTTCACGATAGTACAGATGAGACCGTGTCGTTCGGAACAGAACGCTATAGCTTAGGAGAAAAGCTGTACATTTGTCTACAAGGCGTAGGAGAAGATGGATTAATATTCAAAGTAGTCACAAAGCTTAAAGGAGGGCTTACATGAGTCAAACAATTGAATTCGAATGGATGGAGGATGAAGGGAGACACCGAGTTAAAGTAAAAACGAAAAAAAGAGGATGTCTATTTTATCAGGAGGAAGAGGAGCTTGTTGTCTCCTTTTCTGATCTGGAGCAGTTCGACTTAATTGATTTTCCTAACACTGCAAGAATCACTCGTTTTGTAACATGGAAAGAAGCAAGAATAACTCTTGGCGATGTCAAAGAGTTACTGGAGTTGTTGGATTCTATGCGAGAAAGCAAAATCGTTCGGTATCGATGGGTTCACCGTCCACAAGGAAGAAAAGTTCCATATTTGATTAATCCGAGGCTTCTTGGAACGCTGTACAACGCAGCGTATTCACTAGTTCTGCACGGTAGTCTTGTCCGAGACGATATTCGAGACATGTATATCACTGTTCAACAACGTACGAAAGACAAAAAGTAATTGGTCCTTACCGCTATGCATACGATAAAGAAAATAGAGGGAGTGTCGCATATGTGGTTCAAAAAGAAAAGGATTGTAATGAAGAGATTTCCATTAAGTCAATTAAAAAAAGCTGAATTTGCTGCTTTCTTAATAGAAACTGGACCATCTTTTAAGGGGGATAAATATTCTATCAAAGTTGGGCTAGGGCTAGCTAAATTCACTTATCATCCAACGGATTATGTGGTGGAATGGCCATCTGTGGGGACGCTCGAATATGCGTATGCCAGCAAGGATTTATCAGATGAAGTATTCCGAGACATATTGGAGATTTGCCGACAGAGCTAAACAGCAATGAAATATTGCATAGGTTCCTTTAGGTTCATTGAGTTTGAAAGCTCCCTACTTCCTGCCATATCAATAGTTGAAGTGGGGAAAACTCAAAATGAAGGCACATAGTAAGAAGCCATGCAAAGAACAGAAATAATTAATACATCGTAACAAACGCTAATGGCTAAGTTGGGAATTACATTCATCATCTTTTTCATCAAGATAATCACACCTTTCTGTTAGTTTTACAATATATAGGGATAAAAATAAAATGAAACACTATATCTAGTTCTTGTTCTCATCATAACGTGGATTGGTAATTAAGTCAATTATATTTGACAGTGATACATGTCTTATGTTGTTCGGTTGAGGACAAAAGCTTGAGAAAGGAGAGCAGAAAATGGAAGAAAGAAAACTGTTTAGTGCAGAAGATCAAACTCCAGGAGTAATACCGAATGTTGAACAAGCTCACTGGAGAAAACAAGATAAGAAAATAGAACAAATACGTTTCTATTCCGTTAAACATGCCTACATAGGGATGCTTGTGTCATTGGGAATTGGAATGTTGGGTTCTATTATCCGACTGGATTTAATGGGAATCATTTCAATGGTTTTTGCATTGGGGTTGTGTATCGCTACTCTTAAGTACCGTAGAAAGAATGTTTCTGAAAGATGGCAAACACATTCGAAAAATATGGGTACAATCATACGAGTTGCAATTCAATCAAGCGACTTAGACATTTTCTCCGTGAATCGTAAGCAATTTATTCATTGGGGTCTTGGCACAATGTTAATCGGAACAGTAATATTCGTCCCACTATTCCCTGCAGTAGGTTCTCTGGCTCAACTGGTAGGGGTAGTTCTTATTCTGTGCGGATTACTGTTGTGTCATTCGCGAAGAGACAACGTGGGTCTAGAAGGTGCTATCGCGTCTTTATCAATAGGTCTTGTGTTTTCCTCTGGATGGGCAACAGCCATTGGTCATGGAGAACCTATCGCCTTGGCAGTATTGTCTAGTCTGGTTCTTAGATGGTGGAAGCAATCAATCAAGCTGAGAATGACATAAAACAAAGAGAAGGGGCCATGTGGCACCCTTCTTATTTATTGTCCAGTGATTTTACCTGATCGAAATGACTCTGGTAATTTTCTAATCCTTCTGCCCCTATGGTCATCAATCGAACGATTCCTTCAGTATCTATATAATAGAAGGTAGGCGTGTAGATTGCTCCATACACATCTGATATAGCATAATCACCCTTGCCAATTAAAGGTATTACTCCTGGCGTTTCTTCTATTGTAGATAAGTGTTCAAGAACAGTATCTTTTGACTCTCTGTCATACACCTGCAATAACACGGCGTCCGGGTTGTTTTTTGCAAATTGTTCTATAGTATCTTGGACTTCAATGCAATAAGGACATATAGTACTAGCAAATTCAATCACTATACGTTTCCCGACGAAATCTTTTAGAGAGACATCTCTTCCATTTGAATCTTCTAAAGTAAAATCTTTAAATGGTTGATCGATAACTCCTTTCATAGCATCTTCTACTTCTTTCTCTCCATAGATTTCTGCGTAGTCGATTCCAAGTCCTCCGGCTGTTTCTAAAGGTTGTGTATTTGTTGATGTAGATTCGTTTTTATCTATGCTTTGCATAGTGTAATCTATTTGATTGGCTTTTTGTTCGCAACCAAACAGAACGAGACTCGACATCGCTATACCTAATATCAATGCATTTAATTGGCGTTTGTTTTTCAATAATTTCATCTCCTTTTCTTCTATTCTATTCATCAAAAAAAGAACTAATCGTTATTCCGTTTCGAATGAGTAGGGACCATTTTATATTTCATTTAGATGACAACTGTGTCAAACGTGTAACGTTAAACGCGGTACTAGATGTGTTTTGTCAAATGGTGCATAGGATAACTCGAAAAGGAGTGAGAAAAACAATGAAGAGAAGTCAAAAGGAGAAGTCGAAAACACTGAACATTCACAGAAGAAGTGCCTTCATCTTGAGTGCAGGACTGTTTTCCTTGTTTATCACACAGTTAGCGTTAGCATCTGAACTGGGAACAGAAGAAAAAGAAGAACCTAAGAAAACAGTCGTCATCCATGACTATGATGCCAAGTATGACGAATTGACCTTGGAAACAGAAGAACTAGAATCCATGAAGCTAGAAAAGTATAAATTACAAGTTGCAGAAGAAAAAGCTGAGGCAAAACGAGCGGCAGAAGAAAAGAAAGTTGCTGAAGAGAAACGAATCGCTGAAGAAAAGCGAGTTGCGGCAGAAAAGTTAGCGAACGAGCAGAAGAGAATAGCGAAAGAGAAGAAGGTAGAAGAAGCAAAAAAAGCTAATATAGCTAAGGAGAAAGCCGAGGCAAAAAGAAAAGACATACAGAAACAGAGTAAGTCTGCTGTGAAATCCGCGTCTGCAAGTACGTTTACGGCAACCTATTTTACGGCAACCTGTAAGGGTTGTTCTGGAATAACGGCTGGAGGAACGAATATCCGCTCAACCATCTATAAAGACGGGTACCGTATTATTGCCGTTGATCCATCGGTTATTCCACTAGGAACACTTGTGAGCGTGTCAACACCGAACGGGACCTTCACAGCAATCGCAGATGATGTAGGAGGAGCAATAAAAGGACAAAAAGTCGATATTCTAGTTGGAAGTACCCAAGAGGCAATTCAGCTCGGTAGGCAACAAGTCGTGTTGACAATTTTAAGTAAATAAAATACCGCCCTAGACAACAGGCGGCACAACGGAGGAGCTTTGCTCCTCTTCTTTTTTTGTTTTACGTTCGTGTATGTTCGGAGAAAAACATTTAGAACATACAGGTTTTAAAAGTATTTTATTAATCCAAAGACAACCGACGACGAAGACAATCCCTGCTAAGTAATGCCAGGTATACGTAAGGATTCCGCCCCCAATCACGTAAAGAATCAAGTTTAAAATGCTAAGTCGATGAACACTTCGCACATATTCTCCGCAGTCTTCACATTTAAAACTGCTACTAGCTACAGTGTTTGCTGTTCTAGCCTGTACATACTTCTTTAGTAGGAAATTCCTCACAGTTAGCTCACCATCTCTTCCAAAAATTTTGTGTATTGTTGTGTGATATTGTATACAATAGTAGACACTTTAAACAGTGGTAAATTGTCGAACAAAGTAAATCAAAGTCATAAAAATAGGGAAGTTACTACAATACGTTGAGCATAAACTGTTAATTTAAAGTTTATGAATGTTGATGTGTCAGTGTTTTAAGGATGTAGTGGTCGAGTGTTAGCAATCTTAAAAGCGACTTAAAATCATTCGACAATCTTTTTATTTAAAAGCTTGACTTTGTACACTGTATGAAATATTATAAAGGTACAGATAGAAACAATGAACTAGTGTCATTCGTAGGTATAATTTCGTGCAAAAAGCTGAGCCAAAATGAAGCACTTGAACTTGTCAGCAGTGAATAGGCTATGGTATCATTAAAAAAGGGAACGAATGTTCTAAAAAACTGGGGGAAAAGAAATGTTTAATAAAGAGATAACAAACTTACTAGTGGTAAAAGAAGATAAAATGTACGAAGTTGTTAGAGCTGCATATGAATTAAAAACAATGAAAAGTGGTCATGTAAGCTCGTGTGATATGTTTGAATCAGAAGAAGGAGAAACGCTTGTGGAATTCAAAACACAAACAGGCATGAATACCCTTCCGGTGAAAGAATTGTTTGAAGAAATATCAAGTATTTTGTCAAAAGACTGTGGTGGAAGAAAGATTCACTCATACAAGTCACTTGAAATTGATGATTATTTTGATCAACATGTGTTTTTTGTTGCTTAATTACGGTTCAGACTACCCAAAGGTGGTCTTTTTTTTTGTTAAAAATTTGATTTTTGTCACCGTGATAATTAATGATGCTTATTGATTAACGACAGTTCTAATTTCTTCCGGGTTAAATGCATATCATGGGACAGAAAGACAAAAAAGGTCAGGAAACTCCTGAAGCTGAAAAGGTGGAATCTATATGTTGGTAAAAGTACTTAGTATGAGTCGAGCAAATTTGTATAGGACAGTAAAGAAAGCATGTATTATCCGTATCGGGGATATGGAAAGTGATTTCCGACCTCTAGAACAGGAATACGTAAAAGAATGTACACTGTGCTTTTATGATGTGGAACCTAGCACAACTCTTCCAAGTAATTGGAATTGGTTTAATAAGGAGCAAGGAGAAAAGGTTTTGACGTTCTTTAAGAGCTTTAATAATGAGGAGGAACTAATCATACACTGTCATGCAGGAGTCAGTAGGAGTCCAGCTATTGCACTTTCATATGCTTGGTATGTAAATGATTTAATATTAGAGAAGGCAATACTAGAAGGTAAATATGCACCAAATGCACAAGTATTAAAAGTAATGGGCAAACTTCTTGGCGTGTATAAGGATAAAAAAGACTATATTCACTCTTGTTCTAGACTTAGCGATACAAACTATTAAGGGGGCAAATAATTAATAAAGTGTTTTTAAGGATGAATAAATTATTTCTAAGAGAGCTGATAGTTCATGCTCTTTTTTTGTTGAAATATTATAAAGTCCTGAAGTTCTTCTCTTATAGTTTATTTTTTCCTTGCATAAGATAGAAGAAGACTTTTAAGGGAGGTTTTAATTGTGAACCAATTTTGGATACAAATCATTGTTTTTTTAGCATATGTCTCATCTTTTGTGATTTTATTTACTTCATTCATATCTTTGGCTGCTTGTCACGCAAATCCACAGGGTCGAAGTGTAGCACTTAGTCGAATTCTATATGGAATTATGCAATTAGGTGTGTCTAGCTATTTTATGGAATTTTATTTCTCCATATGGTTTTGGCTTCCATTTGCTTTAATAATGGCAATAGTGATGTTCTCCTTTATATATTGGGCTTCTTTGTTCGTAAGAACTAGATTAGAACTCTTATTTAACAAGAAGTGAAAAAAGTAATGAAAGAAATGAAACCAACGATAGATGATTAGGAAATGGGCTTGCTGTATAAACAGCAGTTTTTTTGTAGAAATTGTTCCATCTGCATATGATGCAAAGTAACAATCTAAAAGGTATTGTAAACCAATAATTAAAAAGGAGTGGTGGTATGGAATCCGTTGAGTATTTTGAGCAGGAAATTCTACCGAGTCCTACATCGGACGAAATTGAGGAAATGTGGCAATGTTTTATGCATCAAGAAATTGAACGGAATAAAAATTTGATTTCAGTAATGGGAGATGCCGAGGAACTAGATCGGCTATTTCAGGAGAATGCTATTATCTTATCCAAAATGGAAAAAGTGAGAGATAGCAGCGGAGAGTATTTCTGTGAAGAAGACCAAGCGATTTATGAATCTTTACAAAAAGATATCTTACTTCCGATTATTGAACGTATGAAAGAACTTGGAGAGTTTTATTGGATTCGCTTCAATGATAATTTTGTTAAACACCATTAATCACTTTAAGTATTAATGAATTTCAAAGGGATATAAACAATATCACAAACATTAAAAGGAGGAGTTATTATGTTAGAAGAAGGCACAGTAGTTTATGTTGATCAAGCGGGTTCTGGTTTCAGAAAAATCGAAGGATATTCCGGTACGATAATAAGTCCGGAGGATGCTTTGAGTTATGAGAAGGCTGGTACTACTATAGAAGGTTTAGATACTAACGAAGAAGGAGTCTTTTTCATTGAAATAGACAGCTCAATTTTTGAAGATGATGAAGGAGAAAACAGTGAAATGGATGATGAAGAACGAGAAGAAGAGTATGATTCCGGTAGTATTTGGGCTGTAAGACAAGATGAAGAAACGTCCTTTGTTGTTCAATCAAACGAAGAGCCAAATAACTATGGATTAAACGAGATTTCTGTGACAGAATTGAAGGAATTAGTTGGTGAAAATAATTTTGAAATGATCCTTGTTCCATCTGAACAACCCATCTCTAAAAGTTTATATTTTGACGATTCAGAAGTGTGTGGGTGGCTGACGTTGAAACAAGGTGAAAAAGAATATCTGTTTTATGTATATCAAAGAAGTTCTAATGCAAAAGTCAATGAACCTCATGTATATTTAAAAGAACGATTGACGGGCGAAGAACTAAAAAAACAGCTAGTGAACATTTCAGAAGAACGCGGCTTAGATAGAGAGTGAATTATATCAATTAACAAGATGAAGTCAAGCCCTTTGGGTTTGGCTTTTCAATTTAGAAGGGATTGGTGAATTGATGACGAAAGTGTCTTCAGAAAAATGCTATCATGGAACGGAAAAAGTTCGCGAGGGGTCAGAAAAACAATTGCTTGAACGAGATGGAAGGCTCGTGAATCTTAGGATATTTGATTCTAGATTAACTACTCCAGTGATTAAAAAGTTATTACGTTTCAAAATAACTAGGTTGAGTGGTCTTCTCAAAATGGATGAAGATGGCTTAATGATAATGGCTTATCATCACCGGCTGAGAAGGAAGGAAATACATCAGATAAAGGAATATATACACGCATATTTTCCCGAAAGATTCTCCGAAGAATTTGTCTTATTGCCAGAAACTGCACTTGCGTAATAAATATAACGCATCAGAAGTCCTTTAGGGGACTTTTTTTATGTGCAAAAAAAAACATGTCGTTAGACATGTCCTCTTCTTCTTAATTCAAATCTTTATCTGTGGAATAACGTTCGCCTTCAGTGTCTTGAATAATCCTTTTTCCTATGCGTTTAAGCTTGATATCCACACCTTCTCCTGTGATATGGTATTCATCACCGCTCGTTTTGACTTTATACTTTTCTATTATCCATTCTGACTTAGTACCTGCATTAACCAGGTCATTTTCGTCCATAAAAGGTTTAATTTTTTGGCTGTTTACCCTGATTGTCAGTTTGTCATCAAAGAATGATAAGGAGTTGTCCATATTATTTTCGCTTTGGAAAATTACATTCTTCAGATGCTCTTCTTTCGCAGGAAATTCGATGCCCTCTTCACAAGCGACGAGCAAAGTTAAAAGAGTCAAAATGACAAGTGCCCAGATATATTTGATTTTTTTTGACATGGTAACTGTACCTCCTTTTTTGTATTCATACTACATAATACGCAACAAGCTCCGAAAAGATTCATATTTAACAGAATATTGAAATCGTTCGTAATCGTTCGACAATTAAAGCATATAAAAAGATTAGTATAAATGGTATAAATATATTGTACTACAAATAAAGGTTGTAGAAACCTAAAACAGGGGGAATTTGGATGTTGAGAAAAGCTTTATATCTTATTATGGCCATGTGTGTATTTGGAAGTGTAATGGGAACTACTGCTTCCGCAAGCAATACGGTGGGTTCAACCAATGAAATTAATGAAAAGAATCTAATTGAAACGAATGCAGAAATAACAAGGATTTGGAAAACGGGAGTAGCAAAAACAACCAACGGTGGACAAGCTCCACCACTAACAATCTGGTTTACACAATCTGGTTTTGGTGGGCATCTGACACAATATGACAAAAAGACGTTTCCTGGATACAGCGTCGCGTACTACGAAGGCTACTTGTATAATATGAATAACCCAATTCCATTACCAACTGTAGTAAAACCTGAAAATTTATTACTGTTAGATGAGGCGATGAATGCACAAGCGGATACAATGACTTATGCTGTAACATTGAAAAAATTAGATGTTGTTGAGTTTCCTCAAACACTATGGAAAGAAGTGAACGGATATGCTGGTTATTTAACTTTGGCCACGCTAGAGTATAATCGTGATGGTTATTGGTATGGTGTCTATAAGGGGACTTTACGTAAAGGTCCATATGGAAGCAATCAAATAGAAGAAGAAAAATAAACTCTTATTAGGAGTCTCCATTCTGGGGGCTCTTTTTTGGTTTCTCAAACTTTCTTCGACTTATCGAACAGCTTTGACTTGCATATAACAGTATGAATCACAAATTCATGGAGGTCGCATCGACCATATAAAAAGGAGGAAGCAAAAATGCAGTCAATTAAATTAATCAGTTTGTTCGTAGAAGGGTTTCGTGGGTTTGAGAATTCAGTAACATTCGAATTCTCGGAAGGGCTAACGGAATTTAGAGGAGTCAATGGAGAAGGAAAGACTACCATAGGTGAGGCAATTGCATGGGCTATGACGGGGAAAGGACTTGGGGGAAGCGTAAAGAACCTAAACATTAAAAACATAAACGTTAGTAAAGCTCGCGTTGTTTTAAAGTTTGAAAGTGATGGACGTGAAAGAGAAATCGAACGAAGATTGACGACATCTACACGCATTAAGGTAGACGGTGTCGAAGTAGCACAAAAAACAGTAGAGGAAGAATTTAATTCACTATTGTTCCTGATGTTATTCAATCCAATGATCTTTTTGACTCTTACAGAAGGACCAGCTCGTTCAATGATTACGAAGTTGTTCTCGGAAGCTTCCTTAGACGATGTGTTAAATACAATGACGTCAGAAGAACAAGAGTTTCTAAGAAAAGAAACTTTTAACGTCAATGACACGAATAGTTATCTAACGGCATTAACAAAGAAGCGTAAAAATGCTGAGGACGAATTGAAACATATGGAGGGGTACATTCAAAAAGTATCGGAGCCTATCATAATTAAAGAAGTAGAAGTGGTGTCTAACGACCGTATTAATGCGATTCGAGAAAAAATCGAAGAAGTGATCAAAGATAAAGCGAAGAATGACAAACCTGCTGAGTCTGAAGCACAAAAAAGAGAAATTGAATCCAATATACGTGAGGTGAAATCTCGTGCATATTCCGGTGCTGTCGAAGTGGGAGAATTAAATAAAGATGTCAAACGTGTTGAAGTCGAACTTGCACATCTAGATAGATTGAAACCAGACACAAAAAAGACAGACTCCCTTCATTCAGAACGAAATATGATGCTTCAAAAGTATCGCTATGAAAAAGATAAGCTTGCGGAACTCGATAAAGAAATAACTTCTTTAGATGCAGCGACATGTTCTGCATGTGGACAAAAAACACCGCCTGCTCACATTGAAAAGCGTCGAAAAGAAATAGAGGCAAGCAAAGCGATTATCGATAAAGATCTACTCGAGATGGTCGAAAGCGGTAAAGCAATTAAGGAAGAAATCGAGAAAACGGACAAAGCGAATCTCATAATAGAGAAAAACTTCGAAAAAGAGCTTTTAGAAAAACGCAAAGTTCTAAAAGCTGAATTGGATGATGTTTTGAAGAAGTTGAAGACTCATGAAGAAAAACGCACACAGTTCCAAAAATCAATAGAGGAAGAGTTGTCTAAACTTGTAGAACGCAAAAAGCTTTTAGAAGCTGATGCAGCAAATAACAAAACGAGTGGTGCTAATTATGAGGAACAACTGATTTCACTCAAACAAGAACTTGTGAAGGAAGAAGAACGCTTCACTGCTGCTAAAAAACTAGAAACAGAAGCAGAAATAGCGAAGAAACAAGAAGCAAAACGAGCAGAAGATCTTCAGGCACTTATTGTGAAACGGGAGGAGCAAGAAAAGTCGATGGAGCACATGGCTAATCAAGCTTTCCATATGAAGCAATTCGTGTTGGCGAAAACGACCATCCTAAATGCAGAGATCTCGAAGCATCTAAAACGAGTATCGATCGAATTGGAATCCGTAAATCAAACTTCTGGAGAAGTTCGTGCATGTTTCAACGTTCTTTATGATGATAAGCCTGTACATGTATGTTCATTATCAGAGCAAATGCGTGCTGGCATGGAAATAGTAGACATGATTAGCAATATCAAAGGATATAAATATCCCCTCTTTGTGGACAATGCAGAAAGTATTATTGGTTATGATTGCGGTGTGGAACAACGTATTGAAGTCCGTGTGATGAAGGGCGAATCGTTGATGTCTCAAGCAAAAGTAGGAACAGCACCATCGCGTGTTCAGCCAACTTCCGCATAATACTTGACAACGGATGGATAATAGTGTATACTATAGTATATAAACCAAAACAATTTCAGGGGGAATGCCAAATGGCAACAACAGTGAAGAAGTTAAACCAAGCAGAGATCATTAACATTTTGAACGAGAAGCAATTTTCGTACATTGCGAAAGTGGAAGGAACAGCAATCGAGTTTCAATTCGGTCTGTTGCAGCAAGTAAATGATAAGGTCGAAAAACATCGTCTATCAATTAAGCAAGATGGAACGGTCTCCGTTGCAGGTGTTGACAAGGAAATGAACGAAGTAGAATTTAAAGAATGGCTAGATAGAGTCATTGCTTACAAGAAAAAACAAGAAGAAATAGCAGAGTTGTTCAAAGAAATTATTTAAACAGCTCAACTAAAGGAGAGGGGAAACCCTCTCTTTTCTATACATAGGATTCAAACAGGACAACTTTATTGGTTGAACATACTGAGTCCCTTAAATAAAGGGGGAAGGAATAATGAGTAAAATAGTCGAAATGATTAAGCAAGAAAAAAAGCGGTTAGTAGAAATGAATGATGTTACGAGGCTAATACTGGACAATATCTCTGTCATGCTGGGATTGCAAATTGTTTCGATGAAGAAAATGGACTTAAGTACCTGTGTGATCGCAACAAAAGGAGATGTTAATTATGAATTCTCTTTAGAATTAAATGACTGGGAAGTATTTCAGCCGTTCTCTCAGCTAATCGTTGTTCAGAACGTGTCCAGAGGAGAAGAAAGGTTAGTAGGTCCTTGGTATGTATCCATTCAGAATCTTTCTGATAGTCCCAATTTTATTTTCACTGATTCATTTGATGAAATAAAGAATAGAGCAGAAAAGGATGGCTTTAAGGTCAGTTTTGAGAGGGTTGAACAGCTGCTTCTACTAAACGAAATCCCCTTTGAAGTTTCTACTGAGGGAGAACACATGATCAAAGGCGAAGGCTTCCGATTAATTCAAGGCTTCTCTAACACAATCCAAGTAGAGATTTATAAAGTTTGTAATTCTTTTCAAGTAATAATAGGAGAAGAACTAGATAAACAGGAAGAGTCGTTGTCATCTATTGTGAAGTTTATAAAAGCAGCCCTTTCTGGCCGGGTGATTGTCGGCAAGCATAACCTTATGGAACTGCTTAAGGCTGCTCAAGAAAACAAATGGGATACTTTGCTTCAAACACGACCAGATATGTCTAGGGCAGGTTATGTGTGCCAACCTTTCGTTTTAAACGGCAAGGAGATTCCTTTTGAGATAGAGCTTACTGAAGCGTCAAAGGAGCAGGTATTAATACAGATAAGCTACATACCAACTACCGATTGTTTCCTTATGGAGGCGAATTATATGTTGAGAAGAGAATCCGAAGAGTTCGCTGACATTCCCAACCTTATAGCAAAAATAAAAGAACTTGCTCAGTGTATTAAAGAATAATTATAAAGATGTTGAGTGGGTACATGATAGAAGGAGGTGGCATATTGTTCAAATCAAAAATGAAAGAGGAAGAAAGATTGCCTAGCGGTATAAAACCGTACGAATACAAACGTGTAAATTTTTTAAATGCCTTTCGTCAGATGGGTTTTTCTTTTTTAGAGGATGAACCGTCCCTCTTAGTGGAAAAAGTGTTGTCAGTGGATCCTGATTGGATAGGGCATGCTAACTACGAAGCCTATGGACATAGAGATTTCCATGAACCAGAGTTTTATAGATCTAATGCAACAGAGGTCCCGTGTTTAGAAGGAGAATGGATTGTCGTATGTTATAACAGGGAGTGCAAAAGAATAGAAGGAAACGATACGCGTTACTGGAGCGAATGGCATAAGTATTATGTTTGTCAAATAGACTTCTCCAAAAGCTATCTTTTTAGAATAGTTGAAGAATTCGAGCATATCTATGATGCCTTTAATTATTTATATGAGAATAAATTAGTTGCAATTGTGAAAAGTGAGGGAAAATATAAGCAACAAATCGTCGCGACCAAAGCAAATAATATATTAGCTGTACTGGGAGATTATGAAAATGAAGAGGAAGTATTTAGTTATGATGAGCTCCTCAAATTTTTCAGTCAGCATGCTGAGAAAAGCGAGAAAATTAAAGAGTTATTAAGTTTGTATAATGAAAATAAACCATCCAATTGCGATGAAAGTCCAGAACATAGAGACGAATTAAAACGTATCAGAATAAGACGGTTTTTGTCAGATGAACCTTATCGACTTGCTGGATGGGATACAAAATTCACAATTAAGGAATATTTATCGTTCGTTCGGAAGTTCAAAGAAAATTACTTGTGGAATTTGTAGAATGTCATATAGATTTCTCGAGGATTTTCTCCGTGTTAGTAGGAGTTAACCCCCTGGAAGACCTAAATGGGTCTTTCACTTACATAATAATAAACTGCTTGAAACAGAGCAGTCGCAATTAAAATGAAAATAGAACACTCGAAAATTAAGGAATAGCAGGAGGAGTACAAAATGAGAATACGACCCGATGAGATATTATTTGACCTGGAATCATATGCAATTCATGTAGAGTCAGAAAGACAAAGATTATTTGGTGATTCCGGACCAGAAGAAATTCTATCCCGTGCATCTAATGATCACCAAGCATTTCGCTGGGCAACGATGTATGCTGTGCTCGGCAATGTGTCTGGGGACATATGGGAAAAGCACCTGGGTATCGTGAATGCTTACCTTGCTAGTTCAGAAGGGACGGAAGCATTTCGTGAATCAATGAAAAAACAATTAAATCAGAAACAGGGACAGGCAACTGCGTATCAAGTCCGCACATTCTGGAAAGACATGACAATCTACCGCCTACTGACGTGGAAAAGAATTTTAAAAGAAAATAAGTGAGCGATTGAAAGACATTCTTTTGCATAAGATACACCAAACGAAACGTAAATGGAATCGCTTTAGCGATACGTCAGGAGGGTGATAGAAGATGGAAAAGGATGAAATAGTAATGAACTTAACACTTGCTGCAGAATACCTGCCAGAGTCGTTAAGGAGTCATCGAGACGTGCTTATCGTAGGTGGAGCAGCAATGGTGCTAGATGGTTGCACATCTAAGATTACGTATGATATAGATGTGATTTACGGTGTAGAGGATGCGGCGGAACACTTTGAAATGTTTTCAATTGGAGACGCTGCTAAAGAAGTATGTCATCTTCCTAAGGGTTACGAGGAGAGAATGGTTAAAGTAGGAGAGTTTGAGAACGGAGTAACTTATTGGAGATTATCAAAACTAGATATTATCCATACTAAATTACAAAGAAATGATAATAAAGATAAACAGGATTTGCAAAGGTCTGGTTGGTTAGACCTTATTGACTGGAGTACACTTTTGGACATTTGTAGAGATGAAGCTGAAACAAATCCTTTTTTTAGAGGAAATGTAGAAAGATTCTTTGGTGACAACTACTTATTTAATGGGTGGGCGGCATAGCCGTTCTCCCACAAGTATTGTTTACTCAGTTGACTTTATTTACAGATCATTGTTGACTACAGTTCATGAGATGACGTATACTATAGGTAACAGATAAACTGGAAGGGGTTATTAAAATGGAAGAATCTAAATACTTAGAAATACATAAAGAGAAAATGATTGCCTTTGGGCAAATGATTAAGGAAAAGAGAAACGAACTAGGAGTTTCGCTAGATAATGTTGCTAAAGAAACGGGTATAGGGAAGGCGTACTTGTCGAGAATTGAAAGAGGAGACAGAGGAAACCCATCATTTATCATTGTTTATGAGCTTTGTAGATACTTCAATATCGACATGTCGAATATACTTAGCAATCCTGCAGCTTAAGGCGTTCCTTCTGGAGCGTCTTTTTCATTGGAAAGAACCTACCTGCATATACTAAAGAAAGAACAAAAAATATGGAGCGATAGGTTCGCAACTGGAGGATTTTTATGAGTAGACTGGACGAAGATATCTTAGATGCGTTAAGAATTTCACATTCCCCACAGAAGCGAGTGCGTTTAATCCTAATGAAAGATCCTTACCAACCGGTTCCACCTGGGACAGAGGGTACTGTAGAAAGTGTGGATGATATGGGAACAGTTCAAGTAAGGTGGGATACTGGTTCAGGTCTAGGACTTATTTACGGAGAAGATGAATGGATTGTTATTACTTAATAGTAGCAAGATACTGTCTTCTCCTTCTTCATAATAGTGGAAGGGAGAGGCATTGTAGGATAAACTAATAAAATAACAAGGAAACACATAGAATAGTCTGAGGAACATATATAAGGATACGCGTGACGTAGGCTTTTAAAGTCAATACATGATAAGGTGGGATGAATAGACATGAGGAATCGTTCAAAGGAAGGTCATTTAACAAATAAAATGAATGAGCTTGTTTCGTTTAATACGAAGATCGAGAATGATATAAAATGTTTAATGGATCAAAAGAGAGACGAAGGTGACATGGAGATTGGACTTTTTCTTTTATCATTCATCGTCCATGATATGGTGGAGAATTTTATGCCTAAATTAAGTAGAATGGAAAAGCTTTTACATGATGCAGAGTGGTATTTAGGGTATTACGGCGTACTTTCCCCAGAGACGTATCCGGAACGTCTTAGTGAAGCACGAACCGTTGATTTTAGGATATACCTGACAAGTCAAGAAAGAAAAGAAGCGATGATCCAATTTTGCGAAGAACAAAAGATGACTCAACAATATGGAGAACATCCCTGAACTAATGGGTGTTCTTTTTTTTATGCAAAAACGGATTATCCGACACTTTAGTATTGAAAATAAAATTTCTGCTCCAACTCATATACATACCTCAATACACACCCACCCCAGTCATCAAGTAGTAAAGGAGTATGGTTCTGCATAAAATGCACCGTACACACTAAAAAGGAGAAACCTAAACGTTTCAATTAAACTGGAGGGAATATGTATGGTAATCATGCAGCGTGAGGAAAGTCAATTGAATATATTTGAGGTAGTTAAAGAGAAAAGGGAATTTGAATTAGAAATGGAACTCATAGATTTGCAAAAAGTTGTGCCAGGTGTTGATTATAAAGGATACTCTGTTCATGCAAGATCTACAAATTATTACGGTGCAGACGGAGAAGTATATACCATTCATTGTACATGTGGTTTTATCAGATCGAATAGAGTTTATTCTGAGTGGTCACCTAGTATTGCGAAGAAAATGACTGAGTATAGAGAATCTGAAGATGCAAACAGTTACCATCTGCAAATACGAGAAGCTAGAGGACTAATGAAATCCATTCAAGAGGTTCTTGTCGAGCACAAAAAAGAATGCGACAACAAAAAATTGCATCATGGTACTCTTAAAGATTATGTTTTTAAGGAAAAGAAGGCTACCACTAAATATTGCTCCTACTTCACTTTAGATAAGTTTGATGAGGAATTTCTAAGATTGCGTCGTTATGATTTGCAATTTAGTTTCAGTGGATACGATGTAATTTTTGAAACAGCCCCAAAATTCCAAGTCTATATTGGAAAAACAGGATTTGAAAACCTGCTCATCGGAAGAAGATACAAATCGGAATATAAGTTTACAGAGGTAGAAGCGGCGTTTAATACACTGGATGAAATATTTGAAAAAGGAATATCTACAGATAAATTGGTGATTTCAGAGGATGTGAAAAAACACGACTTGTGGAGTAAAACAGGACTTGGTGATTTCTCAGATCATTTAAATTCGGTGAGAGGTTTTGAACCTTCTTTATATGGTTATACCATGGCAAAAAAACTTATAAAATATATGCATCAATTTCATTTGTATCCAGTTATAGAAAGGATATGGAAAGCAGGACTTTACGCTTATGCATGTGACGCCATTAATAAGCATACGGAGATAAAAGAATCGATTCAAGCAGAGTTACTATTGCCAAAACCAATTATCAAGCACATCAAGACGCTTGATGCAGAGAGTATTAAGCATATCAGAGAATTGAATAAAAAAGGTGGAATGACAGAAAAAGAGGCTCAAATGGTCATCGGCCAACGTTTAAACAGTCAGACACTTAATAAAATGGTCGAGTTGACTGAGATGGGCAATTACACGTGTCGAGAGTTGTTCCAATATGCAGATCGTGCTTGGCATTCTCAAGCAATAGAAACGGGAAGGGTCGTCCTTATGCTTAGAGATTATGTCAATATGAATATCATGATGAATGCTGAATATGAAAAGTTTCCAAAGTCGCTTATTCGAGAACATGATGTGACAGCTAGGGATTTTAAGTTTGTGAAGGATGACCTATTAAATGAACAGTACGAAAAATCAAGATTTCCTGAAGTAGAAAATCAATTTAGTTACGAAAATAAAGAGTTCTTAATTCGTGCTCCAAAAAATCTCGAAGAAATTGCAATAGAGGGCAGTGCATTGAGTCACTGTGTAGCATCTTATGCGGATCGAGTAGCACAGGGGACGACAACCATACTGTTGGTAAGAAAAAAAGGAGAAGTAGAAAAGCCGTGGGTAACTATAGAAGTGTCTAGTTCCAATACTATAGTACAAGCAAGAGGGAAGCATAATGCTCATTACACGGTTGTTGGTGGAGCTCCACTGAAGTCATTCATTGAAGAGTGGAAAAAGTTGAAGAAAGTTAGCTAAGAGAGGGGGCATTTCGCCTTCTCTTTTTTATTGCACTTCCTTCGAGTGATGGACATTCTTCCGACTGCATACCATAGAAGGAATGAATAAAAAGGAGAGCACTAGCTCATATAAGGAGGAGTTAAGATGGTTACACTTAACAGGGATAAAAAAGAAATACTAGAAGATAAAGGTATGACTAAAAAGGAAATGGTTATAGAATTACCTGAAGTAAATTCTTTGGAGATATTTGGGAAATTTTATGGCTTAACTGGGCTAAGAGTTTACGGAAGTGGGATGAGAAATGAATACACATTTCACTGCCCGTGTGGAGCGAAGTCGTTTAGATCCAACTCAACAACATGGTCACCTGAAATTTCTCGCAAGTACAAAGAATTACTATTGCTTGTGAAAGATGGAAAAGGAGAACAATATAAGAAACAGACTGCTTTAAATGAGTATAGTAAATCAATTTCTAATAAATTTCTTCATTATCTGAAACCCCATAACAAAGATTGTGTCCATCGATATCAAGATGAGTCTGGATATAACAGAACCGAATTCTTACAATCAAACAAGCGAACAATAACCTATGGTTCGCATGTAACAATGGATGTGTATGATGAGGAATTAATCGTTATTCGTCGTTATGATCTGCGATATGTGATATACAATAAGACGGTGCAATTCGTGTTAGTTCCAAGAGGGCAAATTTATATGTCTTCTGAAGGAGTTCAAAAAGTTATCACAGTCATTAATGGGCAATATGGTATTAAGTATACAGATAAAGGAAAAAATGATGCAGAAGCAATTAAGTTAATGTCCACAGGAAGAACGACATGGACATTCGAAGAGTTTTATAGATCAGACCTCGAAAATCATGCGGCTTATAACAGGACTGGATTAAAAGAACTTGTTGAAGGAACTGAAAAGACTAAAAGGTCTTTGGTTACGATGCAAACTTGTGTAATGTATATGAATTATAGAAGAGATAATCCAGCAGCGGAGAGTTTTTTGAAAATGGATATGTTTAATTTCGTGATGGACAAGATGAAAAATGGTGAAAAACTTAGTGAGTCAGTCAAAGAGGAAATCTCTTTGCCCCGACCTATAATGAAGCACTTAAAAACACTTGACTCGATGGAAATTGAATATTTAAAAACGATGCATGAAGTTGGCACCTTAAATGAAGAAGAAGCACAGTACCTTGTTGGTATGCATGACCGTAAGTATTCACTGAGTTTATTTGCGGAAATCGCAATGAATTCGAATTACACATCAAGAGAACTGATTGATTACATGCAGCGAATATATGACCAGCAAGCAATTGAAGTAACATCGGCTCTAGTATTGTTAAGGGATTATGAGTCAATGGCAAAACAAATGAACATGCAAGTAGAAAAGCGTCCAAGAAGTTTAAAACTGGTTCATGATATTCTGGTCAGAGATTTCAGTATGGTAGAAGATGAAATTCTCGCTGATCAGTATCAACAGTTAAAAGAAAGACTCGAAAAAAAATACAGGTATGAAAATAGCCAGTTTGAGATACGTCCTCCATACTCACTGGAAGAAATATCAATAGAAGGACGAAGGCTGAAACATTGCGTGTCCTCTTATGCCAAAAGTGTTGCGAATGGGAATACAACCATTTTGTTTGCACGTAGAAAAGAATCACCTGATAAACCATGGATAACTATAGAGGTGAATAACGGAATTCTGACACAGGCAAGAGGTAAAATGAATTTAGATTACAGGAAAATTGTGGATAAAGATTTCCTTTCCTTTTTCCAGAAATGGAGAGAAAATAAAAATGTTGGATAACGGGGGGAATTTCCCCTCGTTTTTTTTAATTTCTTTAAGTACAATGGAGGAAGAAATAATTACTTTTAGGAATATTGCTACTATTGACAAAAGCATTTAATGTTGTATACTATAGTAGAAATATAACTTTGGTCTTAGTAAACTCGCAAGCAATAGGACTTCATTCCTTTAGTCAAAAAAATGACAAAAAGAACAATATATTTATAAACCTTGTCAAAAAAACGATATACATAAAACAATAATTAATGTAAAATATAATTTACAAGTTACATTCTAGAATTGAGGTGAAAATAGTTTGCGAGATGTCAATCTATGTGCTTCCACTTTAATTGATGCTGTCAGCGTGGCTAGTGCTTTGCCGCAACCGGGAAACCTGCAACTAAATGATCAAGTCAACCTGATTAGAAGAAGAGGTCTTATGAAAAAGCTGGTTCAAATAATTTATGAAGGAAAAAAAATTCCTGAAATAATGGAGACGGAAATTGAGAAAGGTGCAACAGACCTTACTGAGACAGCCACTTGTTATTTTGATCAGATTGGTCCTGGAGTACGTTTTAGTCAAAAAGCTGATTATTTTTACCATTTTGTTTTGCTCCATGAGGAAAAGCGATACAAGTTGACATTTCCAATATTTGAACAGAACATAGAAGCTTTATTGGTAGGAGCTATTTGGGCGACGGAACCAGAAAAATTCTTGCAACTGTCAGAATACTCGATAACAATAGAATCTAATAATACAAAAAGGCCAAAGAAGTATTTGATGACTCCAAACGAAAAACGTATCACCTTACGTCCTGAGTTGTTCATTTTATTTTTGGAACTTGAAGATAAAGCTATGTATGGTTTAATGGATAGAAATATTAAGCGAGCAGAGAGCTATATATGTAATGATGATGATGGTGATTTTAAAGATGATTTATATCTGTTGCTTAATTGGTCAATTGCTTACAATGATGTGGTTAGCAGTAACCAACATTCCGGTATAGACAATTATGATTTAGATATTTTTTATAACTTTGAACAGTTTAAATCTTGGGCAATTCAAAATGGTTATGTTAGAGGTGCCAGGCTAGAGCAAGTAGATTTGCTGAAACCAGTTTCCCCTAGTAATTATGAGTGGATCGACCCAAATTTAGTTTTTCCGAAAGCTTCTTTGATAGAAAAGAAAGCGTCATTCCGACCGACAAGATATTATGCAAACATAGATTATACAAAGTTTGAGCCATTCGCAGTGCAAATGAGCATAGAGGTAACCCATGATGGGAAAACACAATCTATTAGAGAATGGAGTGAAGAGACTGGTTTACGTATTGACTTATTATATAATCGATACCTTATGAACAAATCCTCCTTTTTAGACCCTGATGTTAAAAGGATGCATGAGTGGCCGATTAATTACGAAGGTGAGACTCTTTCTGTTCGTGAATGGGCTAATAGATTAAATATCCCTGAGACAACGATTATAAATCGAATAAAATTGGGATGGGAAGCAGAAAGGCTGTTACAACAGGTAAAAAAATAAAAAGAGACGGAAAGAACCAGCGTGAGGGTTCGTACCGTCTCTTTTTATTATTTCCGCTCTAAGAGATAGATTACTTCACCTTTTTGAATACTTCCAGCATCTTTTCCTTGGTTTGCATAGGGGAAAAGCGATACCGCATCAGCAACATATTTACCATTGTTTAATTCGCGTTGTAACAACCATACACTTTGACCTTCGTCGACTACATGAGCGACTACTTCGTAATCATTCAATTGATTATACGAATTCTTCTCAGCAGCATTTGCAAACACTTGACCTAAGCTACCTGCATGTTGCACGTCAGAAACGACCATTCCCATAAAAAACGCCATAAATAAACCCGTTACTATCCAAATCTTTCTCAATTACGCCAGCTCCCTTTTTAATTAGCGAGTATTCTCGCACCTTTTTTCATTCATTGGCGTAATATATGCAAAAACATCCCTTTTGATAAGGTTTGGAAGTAAACCAGACTAAATTATTCAGATATAGAATATTGCTTATGAGAATTTTTCGACAAAACACATTTCTTTCCTTCATCATAACAGAACAAGTGTTCTGTAGTCAATAGAGTTTTCATTTGGTTCGCTTTTATACGCTATTCTTTTTCGAATGGAATTTTGTATAACTCATACAATGAAGTATAGAAAAGGGGGAGTTATGTTTGCATACAAAAGGAAATTGGAAGGTCTTTGAAACCTTCTCCTATATCATAGGGGGAACAGTATTGTTTGTTTACTTGATTTTGGTAGGAAGTGGAACATTAGACAATAAAGATAGAGTCAAGAAGCCAATGACTGAGTACAATCCAGTAGCAGTAGCAGAGGAAAACTCTATGTTTTATATTAATTTCATAATGAGCGATTCTATTAGTAATATTTTAACTGCAGGCGTTTACAAACCATCTAACTTATCAGAAAGAAACATATTGCTACAAGCAATGATTGCTGAAAGAAATAACTTAAAAGTTCTGCAAGACAGAGCTACCGACCGTCTAGATCAAACAATCGAAAAAGTCATTAAACTAGCTGCCATTACAGAGGTTCATTTGATTGATGGCGACCGTAAAGACGAAGTGGAAAATGCTTATAAGATTTTGCAACAAGATATAAAAGAACTTAAGGAGGACATTTCAAATGAAACCATTTCATAAAACATTACTATTTCTCATCGCAGTCGTGCTGGTTTTTGTTAGTTTGTATTTTGCAAATGGTTATCAAGAAAATCCATACGAGGACATCACCTTAGAAGAGGTATTGTATATAGGGAAAGTGACAGACCAGATATTATTAGTGGGCGAGATTAACTCACTGGCTATAAAGAATGGAACGTTAACCAATGTATATGGAAAAGAAATTCGTAAAGAAAAAGATTGGAAGGATGAAACCCAAAAGTGGTTTGATATCACAAAGGAACAGGCTTCCATAGAATTAACTGCTCCTACAGAACGTTTTAAACCACTTGAAAAAAAGTACAAGAAGGTTATGAATAAGTATCTAGATGATGTAGAATTAATGGAGAAAGTCATTTTTCAACAAGATAAAGAAGCAAAAATTAGTTTCTTGCATGGACAATCAAATGTATCCTTTTTGGTTCAAGAAGTTCACACAGAGATGAAAAAGTTTAAGCAATAACAGCATAGGCCCTTAACAGGTTTTTTTTGCTTCATAAAGAACTTACAGTTTGTTTGCTTTTCAGTAAATATAGTGTCGTAAATGTTATTATAATTCTTCGGAAAGAAAAAGCCCTCTCTTAAGAACGGAAATGTTCTAAAGGGAGGGCGAAATGTTCATTTGTTACTAGAAGCAATCATATCTACAAAATTATGCATGATATCCATTAGATATATTTCTATATCGTCATAAAGTTCGAAAACAATATCTCTTTGTTTTTGAGGCTCTAATTCAAAAGTAATATTTGAATTTAACTGGTCAACAATGTTCGCAAGTTTTGACTCTTCAATAAGAAAGCAATCTCTATGTCTATAATTGGCGTCACCATCTACTCGTTGCGGGTATTCTACGATTTGGTCAAAAACTATTTGGCAAAGGTTTCTCAGATGTAACAGATAAGCTTCTCGTGTCTCCAGAAGGATTGATTTCTTCAACTGCAGAAGATACTCGTTTTTTAAGAACTCTTGGTACGATAGATTTACAACCTTGTAAATTCGTTGATTGATTTCCTCTCGTTTGCTTAATCCATCTCTCATTCGATTCAACGAGTTAGAGAAGGAAGGTGAAGCAATTCTAATACAATTTGCGACACTTCCCATAATGCGTGATTGTACAAGCTTATCCAACTTTTCTAGAATGTTCTTCGAAAGTTCCACTACGTTTTTGTCTAAATAGGAATGAGCAAATACATCTGCATCACTACTATATTTTGCTTCGACATATTCATCGAAAAATTCCTCAACTTCTGCTAAATACGTGTAACATCTTTCCACAATAACCATTCCTCTCAAGTTAAATGTGAAAATGACAAATTTTGTTCATGGGTTATGTATGTAGGTAGTTTACTATCTTGATATGAATTAGATAAGTGATGAATAGGAACATGCTTGTTATTTTCACTATATGTATCGGAGAATTAATAAAGAAGTTTAGAGGCAAGAAGATTAGAACAAAAAAAGTGGAGTTAAGACCACTCCACAAATGAAGGTATTCTCAATAATCCGTTTTTGGTCAAGTTTCTATATTTAATTTTTGCTCTCATTTTCGGATCTAAATATATATACTTTTCATTTTCTTCTAAAATAAAGTCTTTATAATGTCTGTAGAATTCATGTCTATTCTTGGTTGTCATAAATTCTAATACGCCAGCATATTTGCCGTTTTCAAAATTAAGAAGCAATCCAAATTTATCTTTTCTTAGTCCGGCTATATAAACAGTGTCATACTGATAACTAATAAGTTTTAACCAGTCATCTGAACGTTTGTTGATCTGGTATCGCGAATTAGATTTTTTTTGTACGATCCCTTCAAGTTTGTGCTGCTTGATCAATTCAAAATAAGCAGTCCCGTTTCCTTCCACCCACTGCACTTTGTTTAGAAGGGGACTATCTTCGGTGACGACAGTAGCTAGCGTTTCTTTTCTTTCTAACAGCGGATAACTTGTTATTCGTTTGCCATTGAAATAGAGAATATCAAAGACACTAAAAGATATCGCATGTTCTGAGCTCTTTGACATAAAACGTTCCATCAAGGCTTCAAAATCTGGTTTTCCGAGTTCGTTCGTGACGATGATCTCGCCATCGAGCACAGTTCCATTCGGAAGTGACAAATTTGCTAATTCCGGAAACTTGGAAGTGATTTCGTTGTTGTGCCTTGTATATATTCGTACTCTATTATCAAATTTTGTCCATATTGTTCGAATTCCATCTAGCTTTAGTTCTGTGATATGCGTTATTTCATCAATTGGCTCAGTTGATTTTTGTAGTAACATTGGGGAAACAAACATGATTATCACCTCGTTCCCATTATATCACGACAGCAAACTGATTTTTCGTGGCAAATAGAGTAAGTAAACCATAAATTATGGAGGTTGTTATTATTGAAGGTCCTATAAGAAAAATAAGAAAAAGACCGCATAATTAAGCGGTCAACAGGGGATTCGTATACCATTTGTAATAATTATCTTGCAAGTCCTCTAATGCAACATGCAGGGCGGTTCTATCATCCCTTAGATAACGTTCCGAGAATTCTGAGAACTGATCTAGTAGCATATAGCGATTGTAGTCTATGAATCGAACTTTGAGGTCTTCTCCTACCAAAACATTCGAGCCATTCAAATCAAGAGGTATAACATGATGTTCTAAACACATGTGAATGTAATCCTCAATCTGTTTAAATATGCCTTGCTGAAGAGATGGATATCCACTAGTTTTTAAAAAAGTATCTAAATTAATGCCGGATACCTTTGATACAATTATTGCGAAATCATTTGAAGCCAGTCGTTTCATCAATCGTTCATCATCTGGTAGTCGCGAAAAAATTTCTTCTTCATCAATAGTAGGGAATTCTCCCTCATTAATATCTGAAAAATGTTCATCGTTATATAACTTAAGAATAGAATTAGGAAGTTCTTTGTGGGTAAATGCAGCAGAATAGGAACCGCCATTTATTGGAGTCCACCCAACCTTGTGACAAGCCTCTATCATTAGGTTGAAGTAAAAATCTTCATCTTCCCACTCGTCATCGAATTCATTCCCTTTCGAATTTAATTCTCGCTTTTCATCAAATGTTTTTTGTGCAGTTTCTAAATCCGGTAGATGTTCTTTGGCCCCTTCGAAATCTTCATATACTTTCCATTTACCTATCCAAGAAAATGTCTTCATAGTAACGCTCCTTTTTATTTCATCCTGCGAAAGCTCTGCGTTTTAAGAATACATACTGCCAATCATTCGATACAAAATCTATCCATGTATCTCTGGAGACTCCGTTACGGTTCGCCAAATGGAACCTAGCAACAGGAGTGAATCGGTTGTAATCAATACAATAAGGAATATCTTCCCTTAAAATGATGTTCTCGCCGTGCATGTCGTTTGGAACTAAACCTCGTTCTATACAACTATTGGAAAACTCGAACAAATTTTCCTCGATACTCTTTTGATTTTCTTTCAAGTAGGCAGAACAAGCATGTTCTAGTAAATCGCCTTTGATAAATTCCACGACGCAACCATAGTTAAAGCTGGCAAATAATTTAGGAACGCCAGGAACATCTTTTAATACATCGAGTACTTCATGTTCCTGTACCGTAGCATTTTCTAAGTTGTACAATTCGCTCATGTGCTCTACACCATAAATTTTCAATAAGAGACCTGGTAATGATTCATGTTGAAAAACGCGATTATAATAGCCCTTATCAACCCAAACCCAACCTAATTCGGTAGCTTCTTCTTGCAATTTCATACTTTCGGCAAAGCCGTATTGTTCAAATTTGTGCATCGGTAACAATTCTAATAATTCTGCGGGAGCATCCTCGTACATTGTCCAATTGCAGTTCCTTTTTACTTGTGTATTCAATCTGTCACACCCCTTTTTCTTCATTTGTTACATAATATGCAGGATTCAACAGTCTTATCATTCTTACAGGCTATTAAAATGAAGCGTTTTTCATATAATAGAGGGATAAAATAAAAAAGGAGACATAGAATTGTCTTGTCAGGAAGAGAACGGAGTAATCAAAGAGGTTAAATCTAATACCGGACAGAGAATTTCGTCTAAAAGCAGAAAACAACTTGAATGTTTGGGAGCTAGCTCGCTTTGGAAAAAAGGCGAAACGAAAATCTAAACGACAAATGAATAGATATCAACGTCGTTTGGAGAAAAGAGAAGTCTTAAATGAACGACTCAATGATTAAGAGGGAGGGAAAGTAGTCGTTTCTATAGAGCGATTGCGTATTTGTATGAAAATAGGACACTTATCGGATTTACATTTAGATATTAATCAGGAACACGTAGAAGAAGATATCGTTAAAGTACTGTGTAATACAATCAAGGAGAAAGACTGGGACATCTTGTTGATTTCAGGGGATATTTCCAATCATATGGATGATACCTTGTCCATTTTGCATGAAATAGAAAAACAGACTGGTAGACCAGTTCATTTCGTTCCGGGGAATCACGATTTGGCTAGGACGATTTCAATGGGGAGTGACGACGTGTTAGCTTCCTATCTTGCTGACAAATCAGTACCTATAGGCAAGCCCGCCATTTACGGGGATATAGCTATTGTGGGGGCACTTGGTTGGTATGATTATAGCTATGGCCCTCATACGCATACAGCAGACCTACTAGCACGTTTGAAGGGAAGTCTTTGGTACGATGGTGGTCATATTAATTTCAAGGATGGAGATATTGACATCTCGGAAAGATTCTTGAGACAACTTGCAGACGATCTTGCAAAGGTAAAAGACAAACAGGTATGGGTGATGACACATTTCGTTCCATATGAATCGAACATTCGGTATATAGATACTACTTGGAACATTTGCAACGCCTATATGGGTTCGGAATCTGTTGGAGAATTATTAGACATCCATGAAAACGTTCGATATGTATCTTTTGGACATACGCATACGCGTGCTGGAGTAAAAGAATCAGACCAGAAGACAATTGTGTTGAATCCACTTGGTTATTTTGACGAATGGAAGACAGATTCCTTTGAAAAAGAACTCGAGAATGTATTCGTCATAGTGGAATGGAAGAAGTAGAAATAAGAAGGAACCGTCATGCATAAGATAAAAGGACATAACAATAAAGGGGACAAAAAATGGAAACAAAAGTGAATAAAAATGAAAATGCAATTAGAATTTTACAGAAAGTCATGTTCTTCTTTGGTTTGATGTGGCTAGTTTCGGGAGTGGGACTAATATTTGGTCAATACGTGCCTTCATCTTTACTCATTCCGTTAATCATTGTCGAATTGGGTTTAGTTATAGCCGTTGTGTTTGCACGTAAATCCAAGGCTGTAGGAAAGTTCTTAGCATTGCTTTTTGCCCTCGTCAGTGGGATTGTGTTATATTCATCCATCTCTTATTATGTGGGAGAATTAGGAGGGCAATTAGTGCTCACTGTATTCCTTACAACTGCTATAGTCTTTGCGATATACGGGATAATTGGATTTAATCTGAAGAAAGATTTGGCAGGTTGGGGAAGTTATTTATTCATCGCTCTAATCGTACTTGTCGTCTTAATGGTCGTGAATATGATATTTCCTATGAGAGAGACATGGATGCTTGTAGCTTCAGGGTTTGGCGTCTTATTATTCTCCTTTTACACGATCTACGACTTCAATTCGTTGAGACACCGACAACTTTCAGTTGATGATGTTCCATCACTTGCTCTTAATCTATATCTAGATTTTCTTAATCTATTCCTGGACTTGTTGCGAATCGTTAACTATTTCAAGAACTAATGGGCAGCCTCGGCTGCCTTTTTATATTGTTACATGTCGTATTGCATATAGTAAAAGACAGAGAAAGGAAGATGATATGAGTAACTATGAGAAGAGAATAGAAGATGAAAGAAGAAAACAATTTATAGAGATGTACGAGAAAACATTTGGAGTAGAATGTCAAATAGAAGAAATAGACAGACATAACAAAACAGTACTAGTAATCAATATCTGGGGTATCAAAAGTAATTGGATTTAGAAAACGTAGCCTCTGTAAAAGCAGAAGGCTTTTTTATGTTATTGTAGTCGCTATTTCTATTTTGCATATAATAGACGGATTCTAATAAAAAGGACAGGCAAAGCCTGAATATACAAAGGGAGAGGATTCTTATGAAAGCTAGATGTCCAAGGAACACTAGCCATCAGCAATTTATTGCCATTGCAAATGTAACGCAAAAGTGGGTTGTAGATGAAGACGGCAAGTTTCAGAAAGAAATAAAGATTTTAGAGGTTGTTCATGGGCCAGATACGCATAATGTATGGAATTGTGCCATATGTGATACAAAAGCTATCGTATCTGTATGAAGCATTTAAAGTGAATTTAGAAAAATGATTATATCAGGAGGGAAATGTTATGAAGACAACTTATATTCATCAGTTACCAGAAATATTAAAGGGAAAAATCTATGTTGCTTTGAAGGAAATCATCCAGGATAAAGATTTACTGGATGAAGCGATGAATAGTAGGTTGTCCGATCTGGAAGATACGATCGACATTAGACCTTTTATTGCTGAGATGGAATTCTGGAAAAACCTCGGAAGAGAAGTTGCTCAATTTGAGCTTGGAGATACGCTGTGGGATAAGACAGGGAAATTGTATCTAGTGGTCAAAAACCCCTCGCTTCCAAATCGAATCACAGCAGAGACGGCTATGTCGTTATATGAAGATGATTTGTTAGAAGGTATATCTACACAGGAAGAAGTTGTTAATTTCAATTGGACGAAATCATAAGGAGGAAAAATTTATGCCAACAGCAAAGACTATTCAAGAGATAAAAGATAACATGGTAGTGCCCGAATCCTATGCTATAGTACGGATAAAAGGGGAAGATAGAGAGTATCATGTTTGTGATATTTTCGAGGATGATCACTATCTCTTACCAGAAACATGCATGATGGTGGTAGTGGAACATTTTCAGTTGTTCATGGAATTCATGAAAAACTTGCCAGACATGCAACAATTTGCAGATGGCGATACATTACCGTATTGGAGAGATGATACTGTAGTGGGTCCAGGGGAAACGACAAGAATCTTCTATAAAGATGTGAATACAGAGCGTAAGGTATTGGTTGGCTACGATGACTATCCCGTGATTTGTTTGGAACTAAACAGTAAGCATTACGTGAATGAAAGTGAGAAATGGACTGCGGAAGACAAAAGGTAATCAAGGTATTAATATTGTTTCGTATTTGTAAGCAGTAGATTACTGTAAAGCTTAAAATTAAACTTACAGACCATCAGTTATTTAACTGGTGGTTTTTTATGTAAAGGAGCAGAAGAGATTAATATGGTGGTTCGTTGTTGATTATAGAGTATCTGCATATAGTAGAAGGATTTAACTAATCTGTTCAAGCACTGCTTGCAATTTGAAAAGGAGGAAAAAGAATATGGAACAAAAACAAGTCACTGTAGGTTGTAGGCACTTAGATGCCGTTATTGCTATAAGAGACCATGGATGGAGATTCGAGGGTTCCCCACAAAGACCATTGCTTGTGCCTCCTTTAGAAGACGAAAGAAGGCAATGGACAGCTATGTGGGATGAACATGGATACCCACACTGGCTACCGAGGTGCTCAGAAGGAAAAGTATAGCAGAAAGGTGGAAGATAGAACAGAAAATAGGCACTTGCGAACTTTGCGATGTAGAAGATGTACTTGGTTTGTGCGGCTAAAAGTCGCATGCAGTATGCATAAAATTGAAATACGAAAGAAGCGGGATTTATCCGTTTCTTTTTTTATTTCATACAACTTGGTTGTGAGACCCGTCTTAAGAAAATGTGAACAAAATTATGATAGATGTGTAGTATATTACATTTTAGTTGTGTCTCTACTTATATCTGCATATCATAGGAGGATTAATAAAAAAAGGACAGGTTAGCCTGTATTCAAAAGGAGAGATATTTTATGGCAGAAATTATTCTAAGTGGAAAATATGATAGTGCAAAGGTGTTCACTGAAAACATTGATGATGTAACGATTGGACAGATTATCAATTTCTTAAATCAACCGTTTGTTGAGGGTGCAAATACCAGAATCATGCCTGATACACACGCTGGAAAAGGTGCTGTTATTGGAACAACAATGATAATTACTGACAAAATCGTTCCTAATTTAGTAGGGGTCGATATTGGTTGTGGGATGCTTTGTGTAGAAGTCGAAAAACAATTAGTTGATTTTGCACTTCTGGATACTTTAATCAATAAATTAGTACCTTCAGGACAGACGAACAGAAAAACTGCTCATCAATATGTTAACAAAATACCACTTGATGAAGTTATTGCACCATTCTCGAAAGAAAGAGCTATTCTCTCAGTGGGAAGCCTTGGAGGAGGGAATCACTTTATAGAAATGAACGTTTCAGAGGATGGTAGATTATTTCTTATCATTCATTCTGGTTCTCGTCATTTAGGAGTGAAAGTAGCAAGTTATCATCAAAAGAAAGGTATTGAGGCATTAGCTAAAGACCTGGACGGACTAGAGATGGTTATTGAACAGTTGAAAGCAGAAGGAAGACAAAAAGAAATACAGCAAACAATTCAATCGTACAAGTCTACCAAACCGAAAATTCCAAATGAACTTGCTTATGTGGAAGGAAAGTTAATGGATGATTACCTGCATGATTTGAAAATTGCTCAAGATCTAGCTAAGTGGAATCGTGCTGCTATGATGCAAGTAATTATCCAAGCTATGGGGTTCAAAGAGGTAGGACGAATTGACACTATTCACAACTATGTAGACTTGGAGCAGATGATTCTGCGAAAAGGAGCTATTTCTGCTAAGTCAGGAGAAGAAGTACTGATCCCGATTAATATGAGAGATGGCTCTATTCTTGCGAAAGGAAAAGGCAATACTGATTGGAACCAATCTGCACCTCATGGAGCAGGAAGAATTTACTCTCGCTCAAAAGCGAAAGAAGTTTTGAAAATAGAAGACTTCACCGAAACGATGAGGGGCGTTTACTCTACGAGTGTGCGTCAAGAAACACTGGATGAATCACCGTTTGCCTACAAACCAATGGAAGAAATCATCGAGAACACGAAGGATACAATTGATATTCAGGCTATTTTAAAGCCAATTTATAACTTTAAAGCGACAGAATAAAATTAATACAGAAGTGATATGCAGACGCCTCGGCGTCTTTTTATATATATAAAAACAGATTATCCGACACTTTAATAATAGTAAATAACAAAAGAGGTCATCAAGATGAAAAAAGAACCATAAGAGTAACTGTTTAAGAACAGAATTTTATCTTCGTTGTTACCTTCCTAACAACTGCATATCATAGAACGATTCAAACAAAATAGGACAGGTTCGCCTGTACATAAAAAAGGAGACGGTATGCATGGTAAACGTCAAAGAACATAAAAAGGAAGAAACGACAGAGGAACGTCTGGATTATAGACTAACTAAAAAGTATTTGAATGGGTATTTGAAGTCGAAAGAAGAAATATTGGAAATTGCCAAGAGTGAAGGAAAGGATAAAATTTACCGAGTATTGTCGTTTGGAGGAGGTACACAATCTAGTCATCTATTAGAAGCTCATTTCCAAAATCTTGTAAAATATGATTATATTGTCTTTTCTGACACAGGTGCAGAACCTCAATTTATTCATGAACAAGTGGCTTTCTGGCAAAAAAGACAAATTGAAATGAGTAATAAGACTCCGTTTATTATCACGACCCACAATAGTATGAAAAACGGTCTCGAAGAAATGCTTATGAGGTATATATTTACGGATTATCAACGTTTTCAAATGCCTCTATATTTTAACAAGGTGACTGAGAACGGAGAAATTGTTCCAGGTGGACTGATGCCAAGGCAATGTACCGGAGATTTCAAAATCGTACCCGTGCAACAAGCGGTGCGAAATAGAATTAAAGAGGAGTTGGGATTAAGAAGAAGCCAACCAATGCCTAAAAACATCGGGATAATCATGGATATAGGGTTCTCTTTTGACGAGGTGAACCGAGTAGGTGGTTATGTATCGCATCAATCCAAGTATATATATCTAGCATATCCTTTAATAGAAGAAGGGCTGACAACAAGAGATAGTATCCACTTCTTAGAAGAAAATAACTTTCCGAGCAAGCGATCTAGATGTTATTTCTGTCCATTTAACTGCTCTGGTGACAAAGGGAAGGCAATTGGAATGGAATGGGAAGAAATTATAAGAGAAGAACCTATCAGTTTCTTGAAAGCCTGTTTCTTCGATGATCAACTCCGTAGTGTACAAGCGACAGGTAAGAAGAACATGCGTAGCATCCCTTATTTCCATTCGAGTCGAACTCCACTTAGAGAGTTCTATCAAGCTGAATTCGACAAATTAGAGAAAATGCATGTAGAAGAAATGGAGAGCTGGATATTGCACTGGTATGCTTTTCTTAATCAAAAATATTTGAAAGCCGCTGCATAATATTTTAATAAGACAATAATTATATTATGTTAACTAATTGGGTGAAATGAAATAGACTTCTAGGTAGGAGAGAATAAAATGGAAAACGAATGCAATTGCGAAAAAATGTATGATTGCTGTGATTGTGGTGGAAATGATTGTGGATGTGGCTATTGTTGGTCCTGTAACGCTTGTGAAGAATGTTTAAGCGAATAAGATTATAAGATAGTTGAAGACATGCTACAAATCTACAAGACCAATATCTATTAACAGGAGAAGGCTGCTTGGTTTATTCAAGCAGCTCTTTTTGTTTGTCAAAAATCGTTGGGCTTGATACCGCTTGATATTCAAGGCGAATTAAATGTTTTATGTTCGAAATGTCTCCGGAAAGAAGCGGGCTTGGAAGAAGGTATTTAGATAAAACAGGATGTCCATTAAACTGTATCTTTTTGAAAAAGACCTGTCGAGTTTTATTTAATCCTATTTCATCCTTTCTCCTACATATACAAATATCAGAGGAGTCTATTTCCACAAATTCTAAATCTTCTATAGGTATATCCAATAATTCTCTCAACTGTAGATCAAACATGACTTTCATTTCTACCAAGGTTTTGTTCCACCGTAATGGATAGATACCGTAATTTTGCATTTGATCTATGAGTAACAAGTGAATCATATTATCACCCTTTATTCGTTATTTTTAGTCATCTCCCAGTCAGTTTAGGTAATACATCTGCGGTTGAGACATGGGAATATTAGCCATTAAAACGGAGTGCTTAATATTCTTTAGACCAATTATAGATATACATAATACACTTGAGCATATAATAAAAAAAGAAGTAATCAGGAGGGATATAAGATGAACTGGCTTTTTCTGTCTGATTTACAAGGGGTATATCATGATGAGTGGCAAACCTTTATAAATATGGACAATACAGAATGGGATGGAGTAGTGGTCCTTGGAGACATCGACACTCTCTATTTGAAGAGCATCTCTGAGCGATTCAAGGGGAGACCAATTATTGGCGTTTTAGGAAATCATGACTATCCAGGAGATCTAGAGTATTACAATATCGTCAATATTCACCGAGAACAATCAAAGTTAGGAACTGAACGAGTAACAGGCATCGAAGGCTGCGTGAGATACAAGCAAGGAAAGAGTTTCCCGATGTATACACAAGCAGAAATGATTCGCATTTGTGATGACTTGCCTGCAGCAGATATCATCATTAGTCATAATTCACCATTTGGAATTCACGATAAAACTAATCGTGCCCATCTTGGGTATCTCGGGCTAAAAAACTACATCGAAAAACATCAACCGACTCATGTGTTTCATGGACATCAACACAAACATCAAATTAGCATGGTTGGGAAGACAAAAGTTGTTTGTGTATTTGGAGGATGGGTCTGGAATCAAGAGAAAGACACGCTAAAACAGGTGCTAAAAGTGGCAGAATGAATAATCCCTATTAAATTTAAGCATAGAGAAATCGACGGACAAAAACGTTCGTCATTTTTTATTGTAAATTTTATTTGACAAACTGGATATTGGGTGGTATACTTAGAATATAAAGTTAAAGAAACGAAATAATCATTTTTGTTCGACACGCTAGAAATGTATATACACCAAGGTTTTGAATGGGATAGAACCATTTTTGGTAAAGATTATGGAATAATTGCCGAACTATAGAATATGATGTTACAACAAAACAAAAAAAACGAAAGCAGAGGTGATGGACATGTTGAGAAAAATGACGATAGAAAACTTTTTAAACGTAGCGTCAAAACAGGGGAACAATCCCTTTATTTCAACACGCCTATCATCAGACGCATCACATACAAATTTAGATAGTCGCGAACTAACAGCAGAGGGATGGTATCCTTCTCGCTCATTAGGAAAGCTCCGAAAGAACATGCAGACATACTTGTATTCTTTTTACACACCACTGGTGTCGAATCGAATGTAGATTAGTTGTATATTCTTTTCCCACTCCGAGAGGATTGAGGAAGCTGCTCCTGATGAGATTATCTCACCGGGAGTTTTTTATTGCCTAAAAGGAACAAAAACAAAAAAACTAACACACGAAAGGAGAGGAAAGACATGATGAAAACAATTGCAGATTTAATGAGCAAGCATTGGCAAACACTATCAAGCGAATCAAGAATAGGCGGATTTGATCGCCCTAGTTTCACATGTCCGGAATCTGGACGTGTTGTTGAGTATACGCAAAATACGGCAAATTTACTGGATTTAGCGGGAGAGGTTTCATTACCGAAAGAATGTTTCAAGGAAAAACGTAAGATGGACGACCGACAGCAAAAGGGCAACCCTTATTTTTCAGGGCACCAATATTTGCACAGGCGAACACATCGCATGTTTTGTCATACCTTCGCATAGGAGGATATAGACACCCTTGAAGCACTCGTCGGGAAACCGAACGGGTGCTTTTTTGTAACATTTTTTTCGGACAGGTAGCCAAGAGGCTCAAGGCGAGAGACTGCAAATCTCTTATTCGCCGGTTCAAATCCGGTCCTGTTCTCCAATTATTCCCCTTTAGCCAAATGGTAAGGCATTCGACTTTGAATCGGAAAAGTCCACGTTCGAATCGTGGAAGGGGAACCAATCACACGGTGCTGTAGATCAATGGTAGATCGCTTCCCTGTCACGGAAGAGGTTGCGGGTTCAAATCCCGTCAGCACCGCCAACATTTCAAGATGTAGCTCAGTTTGGTTAGAGTACTTGGTTTGGAACCAAGGGGTCGCAGGTTCGAGTCCTGCCATCTTGACCATATATGAGGTGTTCGCATAGTGGCAATTGCAAGGGACTGTAAATCCCTCCTCGAAAGAGTACGTTGGTTCGAGTCCAACACACCTCACCATACTTTAGAACAACAATGCGGATATGGTGGAACTGGTATACACGTGCGATTCAGAATCGTATGCCTATGGGCGTGGGAGTTCGACTCTCCCTATCTGCACCAAATTTATAAAAAGAAGGAGTGAGCGACATGCTCGAGACAATAGAAGTAGATGAGATAAGGTTCGGAAGGCAACACAATAAGGCCCAGTGGTGAAATGGTTAACACACTAGACTTTCACTCTAGGATTGCGGGTTCAATCCCCGTCTGGGTCACCAAATAATGCGGATATGGTGGAACTGGTATACACGTGCGATTTAGAATCGTATGCCTTCGGGCGTGGGAGTTCGACTCTCCCTATCTGCACCAAACATGCTCGTTTAGTTCAGCGGAAGAATGCCTGTTTTGTAATCAGGATGTCGGGGGTTCAAATCCCTCAACGAGCTTAGCTTCATCAATACAAAAAGAATAGGAAGTGAGAACGATGAAGAGTGATAAGAGTGACAAGAAAATCAGCAAGCAATCAAATCCGCCTTCGTAGCTCAACGGTAGAGCAAGGTACTTTTAATACCGAGGTTGTAGGTTCAAATCCTATCGAGGGCATTTCATTTGTGGTCATGGTCTAATGGCAAAGACGACTGCCTTCCAAGCAGTAGATGTGGGTTCGATTCCCACTGGTTGCACCAATTAAACACAAGAAGGGATCTGATGTAGATGGGAGCAAGACAGAAGTACTACTAATTGACTACAAACAACTAATCGATTTTACAGACTCGATGCAGAAGAACAACTTTAAATTCGTTCACCAGTACATTCAAAAACGAGTGAAGAAACAAAAAGAAGGATGGGAAGAGGAATGTGAAAGCTTCCTGAAGGATGCAATAGAGTTGCAAGAGAGATTGAACCAGTATAGAAAAGATTACCTTAAACGGTTCGGTAGTGAACAATAACCATATTTGCCCTTGTAGCTCAGTAGGATAGAGCAACCGATTTCTAATCGATGAGTCAAGAGTTCGAGTCTCTTCTTGGGCGTTTTATTAATGCGGTAACAGGTGTACATTTGCTCTCATAAGGCAGATTGTGTAGGTTCGATTCCTACTACTGCAACCAATCTATACATCCTTAGCTCAGTGGTAGAGCGTTCGGCTGATAACCGAGAAGTCAGGAGTTCAAATCTCTTAGGATGTACCAATATTTCAAGATGTAGCTCAGTTTGGCCAGAGTACTTGGTTTGGATCCAAGGGGTCGCAGGTTCGAGTCCTGCCATCTTGACCAAATGGGATTATAGCTCAATTGGAAGAGCAACTGCCTTGCACGCAGTAGGAAGGGGTTCGAGTCCCCTTAGTTCCACCATTTTCAAAAAAATAAAGTTACGGGTAGTTGGCTGAGTGGCTGAAGGCACCGCACTGCTAATGCGGAAGAGGGGTAAAATACTCTCACAGGTTCGACTCCTGTACTACCCGCCATAACGGAGATGTGGCAGAGCTTGGTTTATTGCGTCGGTCTCGAAAACCGAAGGGCATGGAAGTGTCCCGTGAGTTCGAATCTCACCATCTCCTCCATATTTGGAAACGTGGCCGAGAGGCTGAAGGCGTCGGTCTTGAAAACCGAAGGGCGTGTAAGCGTTCCAGGGGTTCGAATCCCCTCGTTTCCTCCAATAATGACTCCGTGGTGTAACGGTTGCACGCCCGCCTGTCTAGCGGAAAGTTGCGGGTTCAAATCCCGTCGGGGTCGCCATATTAAGTATTTATTTTGCGGGTGTGATGGAACTGGTAGACATAGCGGACTTAAAATCCGCTGCTCTTGTAGCGTGTGGGTTCGACTCCCGCCATCCGTACCAAAATAACCACGTAGCTCAATGGATGGAGCATCTGACTACGAATCAGAAGGATTGCAGGTTCAAGTCCTGCCGTGGTTGCCATAGGGGTATAGTTTAATGGCAAAATGACGGCCTCCAAAACCGACGATGTAGGTTCGATTCCTGCTATCCCTGCCAAACGTTTGCTTAGCTCAACTGGGAGAGTACCTGTTTTACAAGCAGGTGGTTGGGGGTTCAAGTCCCTCAGCAGACACCATTAAAGTAAATGAAATTTCGAAAAAAAGATAAGGAGTGAGCAAGTTGAAATGGTTAGTACAAGAATTTCTAAACAATAGTTCGAATGTGGAAAGAGTCATAACTGCTTTAGAAATGAGTTCTACTGCTTATTTAATAGTACGACTGAACAAAGATTATAGTTTAACTGTCCTCCATAAAGGTACGAGAATACCTGAAGATAATTCAGCAGATATATTGAAAAAATTTACAAAAAATGAAAACATAATGGTCTACGGTTCAAAACAATTTGCAAACGTTGCACAATCAGAGAATTTTAAGCCAGGTTCTTTCTGGAGCGAAGACTTTGAGTATGAAGTGTTTAAACAAAAAATCGGCAAGGAACTGTTAAACAACGAATTCGTGGTTGGGGAGCTGTCGGGGCTAAAACCTATTTGGGATTCCTTTTTCATCCGACCGACGGGAAACACAAAGTTGTTTACTGGTTTCACCATCACATTAGAAGATTTTCTTTCATGGCAAGAAAGAGAATCTGATGTCAATAGTGCGTATGTGGGACAGACTTTAATGATCTCACCTGTCAAAGAGATAAAAGCCGAATATCGCTTTTTCGTTGTTGAGCAACAAATCGTGACAGCCTCAAGCTATGTAGTCGAGAAGTCTACAAATATTAATCACAAACCATCTGAAGAATTGATGGCTTATACCAAAGAAATGATTGATTTGTTTCCTCTCTCAAAGGCCTTTGTTATTGATGTTGCGGAAACAGATGATGGATTTAAAGTGATTGAATACAATAATATAAACTCTTCAGGACTGTACGGTTGCGATGAGTTAAATATTGTCCAAAAGATAAACGCAATGCAATTATAGATTAAGAAAAAAATACAGAAAGTCGGTGGAAGAACAATGAAAATGAAAGACTTAATCATGAAAGATCTAATCCAAGCAATGAAAGCGAAAGACGCACGGAAAAAAGGCGTGCTACAACTCGTGAAGGCAGGCTTGGAGAATGCTGAGAAAGTAAAACGTTCGCCTTTGGATGAAAAAGAAGAAATCCAGATCGTGCAACGCGAGATCAAGCAGACCAAAGACTATCTGGCAGAAGCCGAAAAGCTTGGTCGGACAGACAGCGTGGAGGATGCGAATGCAAAAATCGACATTTTATACGGTTACCTTCCGAACCAGATGTCAGAAGATGAAGTGCGAGCAGCTCTCATACAGAGTGGTGTCGTAGCTGGAATGAGTATGGGAGATGCAATGAAGATTGCCATGCCTGTACTATCTGGTAAAGCAGAAAACGCAACAATTTCGAAGATGGTGAAACATCTAATATCCTAAAATTCGGGCAGCAACGACTGCCTTTCTTATTCCGATATAACTCAGTTGGTAGAGTATCTGGCTGTTAACCAGGAAGTCACAGGTTCGAGCCCTGTTGTCGGAGCCAATTATTTACCCGTAGCTCAATCGGTAGAGCAACTCCCTGTTAAGGAGAAGGTTACAAGTTCAAGTCTTGTCGGGTAAGCCAACTATTGCAGAGCGATGTAGTTCTGTAACCAGTGGGAGTAGTTTAATGGTATAATGCCAGCTTGCCAAGCTGGAGGTGAGGGTTCGATTCCCTCCTCTCGCACCATATGGATCTTTAGTTCAGCGGTAGAGCGGTCCGCTCATAACGGACATGTCGCAGGTTCGAATCCTGCAAGATCCACCATAACGGATAAATAGCTGAGATGGATTAGCGATGGACTGAAAATCCATAGAGGGTGGATCGTTACCACTTTTGTCCACCATACATGCCGAAGTAGCACAATTGGCTAGTGCACCTGACTTGTAATCAGGGGGCTGCAGGTTCAAGTCCTGTCTTCGGCACCAAATAAAACTGTGGTGATGTTGGTGAAGCGGTTAACACGGGCCACTGTGAATGGTCTATTCGAGGGTTCGACCCCCTCACGTCACATACTAGAAAGAGTTAGAGATAAGCGTCGTCCATAATGGATGGCGTTTTTGTCTCGTTTAGAAGTAAACTAGATGCATTTTAGGTCGAATGGTTTTCAACAGAATCTACATCGAATTTAGATGACGTTACTATTGTGTACTATAGTAACAAATGTGTAATGATTGAAATGCAGTTATAAATGGTTTAATATGTCGATTCTAGTCGATTTTTTCTATGACTTCGATTCAATTAACCAATATTATTTATTGACATTGTTTACTACAGTGTATATAATAAATGGTAGAGATGAGATAACCTCTTATTCCTTCTGTAACCGATTCATCTAAAAAAAAATAAGGGGAGTGGGCTAAGAATATGACAGTGAGCTTACAAAAAGGTCAGCGTATTGACTTAACAAAAGGAAATGCACAACTCGATCGCATTCAAGTCGGTTTGGGATGGGATTCTGCTTCTGCTTCGTCAACAAAAAAGAAAGGTTTTTTAGCAGCTCTTACTCCACAGATTGACTGCGACGCATCTGTCATCATGCTTCAAGATGGAAAGTTCCAATCGAAGAAAGATTTGATTTATTTCATGAATAAAAAAAGTAATTGCAAGTCTGTTATACATTCTGGTGATAATTTAACAGGCAAAGGCAGCGGCGATGATGAAGTAATAACGGTTGATTTGAAGTCTGTTCCTGCTTCTTACGATAAAATCGTCTTCGTAGTAAATATTTACAGCTGCGTTTCTCGAAAACAAGACTTTGGCATGATTTCCAATGCATTCATTCGAATCGTTGATCCAACAACAGGTAACGAGTTGGTTAAATACAATCTCTCGGATGATTATCAAGGCCTTACTTCTCTTATTGTCGGCGAAATCTATCGTCATGGGCAAGAGTGGAAGTTTTCAGCAACTGGTGATGGAACAACAGACAAAACCGTCAACGAAATTTGCCAGAGATTCGCATAAATACACAATACTCGCAATAAAAACGTAAGAATAAACAAAAAAATGGAGGTTTTGTAAATGGGAGTTTCCTTAGCAAAAGGACAAAAGGTAGACTTAACAAAAAATAATCCGGGATTATCACATGCAACGGTTGGTCTTGGATGGGATGTTAATAAATATGATGGAGGACATTCTTTCGATTTAGATGCATCCGTATTTTTATTGGACGCGAACGGTAAAGTGTCAGCAGCAAGTGACTTCGTGTTCTACAATAATCCAACAGGCGGAAATGGTTCTGTGGTTCATATTGGCGATAACCTTACTGGAGAGGGAAACGGCGATGATGAGACGATCAACATTGATATTCAAGCAGTTCCATCTTCGATTGAAAAGATTACCTTTGCCGTGACTATTAATGACGCTGAAACTCGTCACCAAAACTTCGGTATGGTAAGCAACTCGTATATCCGTATCATGGACAAATCATCGGGAGAAGAATTGATTCGTTATGATCTAGGAGAGGATTTCAGTATTGAAACAGCAGTAGTCGTAGGCGAGCTTTACCGTAACAACGGGGAATGGAAATTCAACGCAATCGGAGCTGGTTATCAAGGTGGCCTTGGTTCACTATGTAACGACTTTGGAGTAGAAGTATCTATAAATTAACCATATACGAAGGGGAGGCATTTATGCTTCCTCTTTTTTGGTTGTTAAATACTTTTTTCTAGAGAAAGGCTGTTTTTACTTCCATTCTTATAATAATTAAAGATTAGCAAATTTCAGAAAATTGAATTGACTAAATGTTAAATTTTAGATAAAATTGAATCAGGAGCCCTAATAGATTAGGAGAGGAGAAATTGACTAGAAAAAGAGCGGAGTGATTTTATCAAAAAATACATTTACCTTGGAATTTCAATAACTTTAGTCATTTTCTTAGGTATTATAGCTTCATATTATTTCATGAAAAGTGAAACGACGGAAATAGCAGAAGTTGTCATTGAAAATGACGATTATTTAAACAGCTTGAACAAAATTGACATAAATTTATTAGAGAGTTCTCCTAGTGTATATTCTTTAAAAAATGAGTCTTTGGCTAATGGAGATATTTTTTTGCTGAGAGAGAAAAATGAAGGATTGTCTTTAAAAAAAGGTGATCATGTTTTTATTAATCTCACCTTTGAGCCAGATGGTTCAAGTCAAACAAATGCTGGTTTCATTTTAAATGGAAATTATACAGAACTATTTGCAGAAAAAATTACTGATAAGCTCGTAACTGATTTTACTGTAGAAGAGGATGGAGAATATATATTTTGCGTAATTGGTTTTAATGCAAATTTCATCAATCTTACATACGGTGGTATTCATATCAATTGATAGATAAAACAGGGGGAAATATATGAAGAATTTAAACAAGTTCGCAAAGTCTATCGCTTTCTTAGGAATGATTAGTTTTGCCATTTTCTCGGTTGAAACCGTTGCAAGTGCAGATTCCGTATCTGTATCTATACCAAAACAGGAACAATTGGATTTTGATAAGTTGAACAAAATAGATACCCTTGGTGTCAATGCAGAAGTTTATGTCAATCCAGAACACCAAGACGATGTCTATTTTCTAATAGATAATGAGAAATACATCATAAAAGATAATACTTTTGTAAAAGACATTAACATTCCTAAATATGGTACATATGCTACTGATTCGTGGTATGTTCAATTAGAAAATGGTCATAATACGGGAAAACATTATACCATTTCAAAGGGTACGAGCACGCAGTTTTCTACTTATGGATTACCGGAAACTAGAAGAATGGTGGTCTATGGACCTAATTGGGATGTAATAGCAACAGTGACAGGTAGCAACGAAGGTGTAGCTATGGTACAAAAAGCAAAAGTAACAGGAGATCACGGTTTTTATGTTCAAAACTTCAGTGCAACAAGTCAGTTGTTTAGATGTGAAGTGAAGTTTTAATAAATTAAGAGTACGTTTGTAACTGCTCGCATATTGTACACAAAAAGACATTCAGGGCTAGACTATTCTATTCTGAATGTCTTTCGTCATGCCATATTCTATTGAGTTCTTATTTTTCTTTACTTGAAATGAACATAGATTTTCCGTTTAAGATACCTGAGTAAATATCTCTTCCGCGATACGAATGACACCAGAATAGCCAAGACCCCATTTTGTTTCAAAAGGAATATCATTCTCTCTACACATCTGTTTGATGTGCTCTCCTCCAACATGACCTGAAACAGACAATAAGAAAATGACAAGATCCGCTTTCTTCACGAGTGGTTCGATACGAATTAATTTATCTTTCGCATCTGCCGTCAATAAAGTACCTCCACGCTGATAAATTGGGTCTTCGTAATGATTTCGGTTGGATTCATCACCAATCAATAAGATGGTACGTCCAGTAAGGGTTTGTTCTAAAGGTTCTATCTCTATCTCTTTCATGCTTTTCTTCTTACTTCCTGTATTCTTGTCGTTTGCTTCTGGAATGACTTCTGTTTTATGCACCCACAACACTTTTGCTTTTTGAGGGTTAGTTTTGTAAAAAGCAATATCAATAAGGGATCCTTCTTGAATATGATGCTCATGAATATCTTGTTCATCTAACAAAACGGTATAGAAATCTTCTCCGGAACGAATTGGTTTGCCTGTTTCCTCACTTTTATCTACCGCCAGTCTTCCAGCTACCTTTTTCACCACACAATAATTAAATTGTTGGCGTATTGGATTCTCTTCAGCAACTCCTTTTTCAACTAGCTCATATTGATAGAACTTATGATTGTCATCGAACTCTTTTAGCAACTTGGCACTTACGCTATCACCGTGTTCAAGTCCGAGTTTTCGAACGATGCCTTCTGGAACAAATCCATTAATTTCAGGAATATATCCACCTCTTAATTTTCTCTCAAAAATATAAGTCGGGGTTTCAATTTCCTCAGTATCTATCAATTCTTTCTCAACTAATACTTCCTCTTTCGGTTCAATTATTTGCTCCTCTTCTTTCTTCCAATTTTCCAATACAGAGAGTTCGTTATCTAAATTATGTTTAGTTTTGAACGAAACTACTTCTTCTAATTGTTCGCATAGCTGCCAATAGTGTTTAAAGAGTTTTTTCTGTAACTCGATATTCTCAAAACTGATGGAATCGATACTTTCTTTCATTTGCTCTTTTATCATTTCTAGTAATTGTCTATTCATAATTTTCCTCCTTCTACTTTGGATAATTCTACAAAAATCGTGGCATTCCTGCTAATTATATCCTAAAAAAACTAAATTAGTAAATTTTATTATACAATAATCTTATAATTTCATGAAAAAAAGTCCTCTGAGTCACTCGCGGTCTTATTATCGACATCTCTTCGAGAATGGTTCGACTTCTCATCGAGTTCTGTTTGAAAAAAAACATAAGAAACCAACACATTGAATACCAATATACGTCCTTGCTATAAATATATGATTTCCAGACCTTGTCACGTTTCTAAGCGGACCACGGTAAGTCTTTTTTTTGTTCCTTTTCTTACTTCATCTTTTTTTTATCAACTCGCCTTTTTTTGCATAGAATAGGTGAAAACTTCCAAAAGGAGCAACTTGTTTGCAGATAAAAAGGGAAGCAGTAGAAGGGCGGAAAAGAAATGAAAAAAGAACCAAAAGAAACAGCTAGCTATCTTGAAAAGTTTGTGAGGAATTTGTTTATTATTATCGGAGCAATTATCACAGCAGTCGGTTTAGAAGCTGTACTCATTCCAAATGACGTAATTGATGGGGGTATTACAGGAATATCTATCATGATTGCACATTTATCCGGTTTATCGCTCAGTTTGTTCATCTTTATCCTCAATATTCCATTTGTTTATGTCGGGTATAAGCAATTAGGGAAGACTTTTGCCTTTAGAACGGTGGTTGGAATTGCTAGCCTTGCAATTGCAACTAGTTTACTTCATCATATTCCAACGTTGATAAGAGGAGATTCACTTCTTGTTACAGTTTTAGGAGGAATTATGATTGGTGTGGGTATTGGAATCGTTCTTCGGAACGGTGGGGCTTTAGATGGCACAGAAGTTCTAGCTGTCTTGATTGCTAAAAAGATACCATTTTCTGTTGGGGAAATCATCATGGTATTAAATATCGTTATCTTCTCCGTGGCCAGTTCTATATACGGGTTAGACGGAGCTTTGTATTCAGCTTTAGCCTATTTTATCGCCATCAAGGTGATTGATGTAGTACAGGTTGGATTTGATGAATCCAAATCAGTGACTATAATCAGTAATAACTCAAGAGATGTCGGCGAGGCTATTCAAGCTAGGTTAGGAAGAAGCGTTACCTACATCGCCGGTGAAGGTGGCCATAAAAATGAAAAGGTAGAGATGATTTATTGCGTGATCAATAGGTTGGAAGAATCGAAAATGAAGACTATTATCAAATCGCTAGATACAGAAGCTTTCATCACGATTTCGGATGTAGCAGAAGTAAAAGGTGGAAACTTCAAGAAGCGAAACATTCACTAATACATTTCTAACTAGAATCATATGAGTAAGCACCTCTTATCGAGGTGTTATTTTTGTGATTTTCCTACTTGCATATATCCAACAATGGAATTTTTCTTAAGTAATACAACTATAATGGTAAGTAAATCGAAATCAAGGAGAGCTTTTGGGCTTAGGTAAGGGAAACAATAAGAATGAGAAAAGGGAGATGTTTTAATTGGGCGAGAATGTAAATATGTTAATAGGGTGTATTTATAAATTGGAACAAGTAATCCAAACGCGTTACTTTTATTTGAATCAGGAGACTGGAGCTGTGAAGGATGTTACTCTAGAACTATGCGAGTCAATCGATTCTTTTAATGAGGCAGCTCGGGAAAAGCGAGATAATAATGAGTATGCTTTAATAATTCCATACGAATATAACCTTGGGATGGCTCAGTACAGTTTTGGTTGTGGATTATCTCATTATCTACAAGCAGATCAATTTATCTTAATCGAGAGAAGACATAATGCAGCTGGAAAGACTCTTTCTTTCCCTCTATTTAAATGTCGCATCTCGATGTATGTTCCGTCAGATATAAAAGACATCTTGGAGTGTACAGGAGTTTTTGATCCATCGATTCAAGAAGCACTAAGAGCTAGATATGTAAAACAACTGACAGGTAATAAATAAATACCATACAGTCCGACACCTCATTTCGAGGTGTTTTTTTGAATCTTATTCCTTCTATCAAAAAGACTGCGGCTGCATATCATATAACGGCAAAACAAATACAGGAGCGAGGAATCGCAATTAAAAAGGAGAGAAATAAAATGAGTCAAGAAGTAACTGGTAAAACAATTAACGGAAGTGGAAGGGCGATTTTAATGCAAACAAGAGATGTGTATTTGGCAGAATATAAAGAGGATTTAGGGGAAAGAGAGTTCAAGAGTATGTTTTCTATCATTGATAATGAATACTATGCACTTATAGAAAAAGATATTAAAGAGGGAAGAATTATCACACAAGAGGTATATGCTAGTTTAGCAGAAGGCCAAAGATTTCATTTTAACAAGCATTACAATCATCGAGGAGACAAGGTGAAAACAAACAGTGAATTTTAAAGGAGCTGTAATATGTCAAATTTAATTAGAGTAGCAGACATCTCTGCCAAAAAAGTGTATAGTCTTGGAAAAGCTCGCAATGCAGCGAACATTTTACCTTTGTTATTGAGTCAATTATCGCTAAAATCAACTCAAATAGTCTTATACGGGGATGAGAGCCATGCATTCTTAGAGGATAAGTACGAAGACGAACAAAACTTCGAGCAAAACATGTTGGATTCTTATACAGACGATTGGGTAGATTGGGCAAAATCGAATAAGTGGAGTTTGGAAGAATTTAATGAACTTTTTGAAGTATATGGAGGAAACATTGTAACACCATTAGAATTAATCAAAAGAGCATAAATTCCATTATAATAACTTTTAAAGGATGAGTGATATGAATATACTAACAACTGATTTCACAGATTGGTTCAAGCATTCGAAAGTTGTAGGAACCGATAAGCTCCCGTTAATCGTTTATCATGGTACAAACAATGAATTCTCAGCTTTTGAAACGGAACCATTAAAGGCGAAAAGTTATTATGGAATGGGTGCTTCAGCTATTGGTAGTTGTTTTTCCGAAAGTCTAGAGGTTGCGGCTTCTTATCCAAAGCAATTAAATTTGGAAAACCGCCATGTAAAAGAAGTATATCTGTCCATACAGAACCCGAAAAAGTATAGAACACTCACAGCTTTAACTAATCATTTAATAGAGTTTTGTGAAGAACGAAAGCTTCCCCTTGTCCAAGACCGGTTGCTGCACGTATCCATGTTCAAAGACTATTTAATAGATCAGGGTTATGATGGAATCACTTATAAAGAAGGACCTGTTTATAATCCTAAGCAAAATAAAGCGACTGTGTGGGTGGCGTTTCATCCATATCAGATTAAGATCAGTAAGTAAAGTTGTCAATAAACAAATAAATACCATTCAGGCAGACACCTCATATCGAGGTGTCTTTTTTTAATTTTATTCCTTCTATCAAAAAGACTATGACTGCATATCATAGAGCAGCAAAACAAACACAGGAGCGAGTAATCGCAATTAAAAAGGAGTGTTAGATATGGGAAATATTAAATGGTCTCACTTGGTTAGGTTATGGTTTAGTCATCCAGAAAAGGGAGAATCGGTAAGGAAGTTATACGAAATTAATAAATTGACAGAGAGAATTAGAGAAAAAGGAGGTTTTCAGTTAATTACGCGAAATACACGATTTTTAGCGTTAACCATTAGGCTAAAACAAATTAACAAGCTCTATCACGACCAGCCATCCATGCAAATAGAAGTATTGGATAAATATGAACCAACGCTTTATGTCATTAAGGATGCATTGAAGCTTTCATGGGGTCGAAATATCTCAAGAGATACGCTATTTTGTAAACGGATAGAAAATTTACTGCAGTTTGTTTTAGAAGACATGGAAAAATTGTTGATAGAGGATAGAAATAAAATAGGAACAGATGTGGTAAATCCACTAGAACAAGAACTGTTCATGTTGAAAAGCCTGAAAGGAATGGGAAGTATTTAAAAGGGAGTGAAATACATGACAGTAGAAAAGTTGGGGTTTATCCTCGCTGTGAGCGTACTGGTTATAAGAGGCATAAGTTCTGTCATTCATTTGGTGAAGATGAAGAGAAACAAGGGGAAGATGTTAGAAGAGAAATACGACAGCCTGAAAATACTAGAGGATACAGTATCAACACTGCAAGCTGCTGTTAAAACAATGGAAGAATCGGAAAGTAAAGTTCCTGAAAAGTTAGTGCATGTGTACAAATCGTTGGCTGTATTAAGAAATGTCTGCAAACGAAAGGAAACGATGGCTTACTATAAGCCACTAGTTGACAAATATGACGAATCGTTTTTATTAATAAAGCGTTCGGTAGAAGGTACGATAAAAATCAATTTACTTGGAGAAGAAGTCGTTTGGGAAATGACAGCAAGACTCATTGATTCCATTGTCCTCGAATTTGTAGAAATGGAGAAACTTATAAAGACAAATCAAAAACTGACTAAGCAATCAGAACTTAACTCTATTGTAGAACAATTAAAATGGGAGATAGAATTAATGGAAAAGTTCAGAAGCGGTAAGCAAGAAGGGAAGACGCAACTGGACCAGGTCAGCTTATTTAAAAAATATTAATTCACTAGGCATGTCGTTCGGAAGCTAACAATATGACACCCTTCAAATGTTTCAAGAGACACCTATTTGGGTGTCTTTTTCTATCACAATTAAAAAGACAGACGCTAAGGCCTGTCCAATTCAAGCATGTTCGGTTGTATATACTTGGTAGTCTCCAATTGTTCCCACTAAAGAAAGATACAAGCTAATATGAGCTTCTTCTGCAGCTTCTGCCGCGTTAGTTGTGCCATACATTTCAAAAATTTCTTCCCCTGAATAGATAGCTTCAAACATGCTTTCCAGACGGCCGTGGATCTCATCTTCTTTCAACACATCGTAATAGATGCTCTCACCATTTTCTTCTACATAATATTCATTAGCAACTCCGCTATCTACATCTTCCTTAATAAAACGAGAGGATATCTGCTCCTGATTTATTCCTAACAGTTTTGCTAATGCTTCTATTCGGTTCATTTCCTTATTCCTCCTTAGTAAACTATGACAGTTTCCTGATATTTTTATTCGCTTATTCTATGCAGGTGTGACAAGAACTATAAATCTCTACATGTCTGGAATGATAAATGGAGCGTCTTTTGAATATGATATAGGGATTTGATAACACTGGTGCAGTTTTCGTGCTGCTGACTAAAAAGGAGAGATTGTAGATGAAAAGAAAAGACATGTTTATGAATGAAGTTATTTTAGTAGAGGAAGCCATGGGAAAAGCGTGTGGACTGTCTATTCCGCCTCGATTTGAAGCGTTGGAACTAGATGCTGTGCTTGAATACTTACGTGTGTTCCGCAAGCAAAAAATAAGTGTGCTTGTGAAACATTTGAAGGAAGAAGAAACAGGTACATTCTTAATAGAAACTGCTAAATTGGTATTAGCCATGTGCAAGGATTTAGGAGAGAAGACTTATCAACTCTCTTGGAATGATACTCAAGACAAAGTAGCGACGGATTTATCCAATTCATTTCCTGAGCTATTTCAAGCAGTCAATGCCGAGATAGAAGAAGCTGATGCATATGAGGAGATTCGTTATAATATGAACAAGTCTCATACGAGACAATTAAAAGGGATTACGGCCTTGTTATCAACTCCACAAGAAGTCGTGGAAATCAAACGGGAAATAGGGAGAAAATCGCGTGAAATGCAATACTTAATAGACAACAGTAAGCTCTCTATGGAAAATAAAGAGAAGTTGAACAAGTACAGGAAGACAAAATACGAAGAATCCCTCTTACGAATAAACATTAAATTCGAAGAAGAACCAGTTAAAGTACTGTATTACCGTTCTGGAACAAGTGTATCCGTTAAGGTGAAGTTGAGCAAGACTGGATATAGCTACCGAGAAGGAAGAGGAAAAGAAGTAAGGAGAAACAAAGGAACAGACAAGGCAGAGTATCCACTTATTATATCTTTTTCCTATTTCGAAGATTTCTTATCTGGAAATGGAGTAGCGAATGAGGATATTTTAGTAGATAAACAAAGTCTGGATACATTCTATCAATTTGGAACGAAATTATCTGCCAATCTAACACCGAAGTTTGTGGAAGACTGGTACAATTACGATTGTCCAGATCTTTATCGACTTAGTTCAAATAAAGAACAAGGACTATCTTGGATAGGAGAACCGCTACCTCATTTTTGCACTAAATTAGTAGAGGTATCTTGGAGTTCCACCTATGTAAATGAAGGTGTGTCAGAAGAAGAAGTGAACAAACTAATTAAAGGCCGTGAGCACACTGGGATAGCGACAGAATTAACAACCATGCTTAAATCAAAGGCAATGAGATTAACTGGCGAGGCAGATGCTCTCGAACAAGAAATAAATGAGTATGATGAGAAGATTCAGAAGGTCATTCAAGAGAATTCTTCCACAATCCTAGAAGGGGTAGCAAAAGCTTTTCCAGAACGGATGATTCATTTTTCTAACCAACCAGCTGACTTTAAGATTAACGATGATTTCGGCTTGGATTGTGGATATATCAACATCCGGTCTAAAGATGATGTGTATACAGAGAAACGGAAGATGTTATCGAATGTCTTCTCAGACGTTGCAGATTGGATGAGTATATCGCTGCCATTGTATTCACAGAGTACAACGCTCAATAAAGTGCAGTTTGATGTAGCCGCTCAAGTTGTAAGGAATGAGTTGGGTATTGAACTATTTGCACACACGGTTATGGATTAAATAACCAGGTAGGAGAGAGAGTTCTCTCCTATTTTTATTGACTAAAAACTAGCACTACTTATGAGATTAAGTGGTACCCCGTTGGTTCAACATTCCAAATGGAATAGTTGTAACTAGGTTTATATATAATAGAACATCAAAATGAAAAAATTAAAGGAGAAAGATATATGAACCCATTAATACCCGCTATAGTTCTGTTAGTCGCGTTCGTTATTCTGTTGTGTTTCAACTGGGGAAGAATGAATGGAGCATCTGAGCTAAAAGAAAAGAACGCATTTAAACAAAAAGTGTTTTTATACGCTTTTGCCAGTGTCGTTATTGTGGTCGCTGGAATAGTAATGTTCGTACTAAAATAACAGACAGAACCTGACACCGTCTTCGGTAGATTCAGGTTCTTTTTTTGTCTACTATCTGAAATAAAGAACCTAAGTGAAAATGGTTGAGAATGCATATGATAAACAGCACAAGTGAAATAGGAGCGAACATTCGCGTGTAAAAAGGAGAAAGAAGAATCCATTGGATAACAGGTGAGGAAGAATAAAGGTAGGTATGTATTATATATGTTTTTTTATAAATGGTGTTTTGTTAGAAAGTAAAGGAATGAATAAAAACAGGGAGGGATTTATAAATGGCTAATGAGAGAGAGTTGGAAAAATTAAAAGAAATAGCCCATGATGTAGCAAAGGAGATCCTTGCATTTAAAAAATACGGAAGAATTATTCGTGTACATTATGATGAATCAGATGGAAGAAATCAGGGCCGGTGGAGTCATGATTACGGACTACAGTCTGACTCAAGTGAAAAAGAAGTCCCTTTTGAATGGAATGAAGACGATGATTATTGTGAAAAGCATTACGACGCATATGGTGTTATTGATGATTGTCCATTATTTAAAGAGTGGCAAGAGTTTGCGGAGAGAATAGCTGCAGAAAAGGCAAGTCTATATGGCGTCGAAATATTTACGGAATTAGAGGGTGTAAAATATCAAATTGGCCTTAGAGTAAAGGTAGAAAAGGAAAATCAAGCATGGTGGTAACTTGTTATTTTTGTAGAGAAACCGGGCCATTAGAAGATTTCGAAATGGATACGGTGAATAAACTTGGCTTTTGGTGTGAATGGTGTGATGGATTCACCTATTTTGAGGAAAAGATGAAGGAAAGACACCGCTTTACATTGATTCTGGAGGACAAAGAGGCTGAGAAGCCTAAAGTCGGAGCAATGCCTATCAAACTGAAGAAAAGCCTCTCACCACTTCGTTATCCGGGCGGTAAAACGCGGTTGGTAGACTATCTTTACAAACATTTGCAACAAGAGAATTCAAAGACCCTAATTTCCCCGTTTACCGGTGGCGGATCTTTCGAACTCGCGATGTTGGATGCCGGTGTGGTTGAACAGTTGCACTTAAATGACTTGGATTACGGGGTGTATTCGCTTTGGTGGACAATGTTACATGCACCGTACGCTCTAATAGATAAGCTTCAGCGAATTCAACCAACCCATGCGGATTACTTTAGAGCACAAGCAATGATTAAGCAGGATTATCGAGGATTAGACGCAGTGGATGCTGCTTGGGCAACACTTTTGGTCAATCGGACAGCTTACAGCGGAATAGTGAAAGCTAACCCCCTAGGTGGAAAGAATGGAACGAAAGAAGCGTTGCTCTCCCGTTGGAATCCGAAAGCTCTAATCGAGAAGATTAACCATATTCATTCGCTATCAGATCGGATTCAAATAACGCAAGAGGATGCAGCTGAATTGATTGAAGAGTCCTATTGGTTAAGCAACGCAACCATCTTTATAGACCCTCCATATGTTGAAAAAGGGAAGGATTTGTACCACTGCTATTACACGGAAAGAAATCATGTGGAGTTATCAACATTGTTGGACTCTCTGCATCAAGGGATGCCAGGTGCGGACATTGTCGTCACCTACGACTACAATGAATGGTTACAGGCCATCTATGAGTATCCAGAAACCGTTGTGATAGGAAGAAACTACAGTATATAGAAGTAAAAAAAGAAGGCAGAGTGGGGGATATCCATTCTGTCTTTTTATAGGTTTTGATTGCCTTAGTAAGCTCGGGAAATATATTCATAGCCTATTAAACAGAGATAGAACTGTTTAAAAGAATAATTCGTTTTCATTTGTATATGATGTCTTAGATGCAAAGAGGTTTCGCATTCTTAGGCGTACGGCCTCTAGAAAGCTGATTAATCATTGTAGTGGTATCAAAAACTAGAAGTAGTTAAAAAAGGACGTTCAAACTGCTTAATTTGAAGGTCCTTATTCTGTATACGAAAAAGTCTTGTCTATCTTTCCTTATGAGAGACTTGATATTAGGTGCATCACTGTAAATCCATATCAATATATCTTTAAAAACATATAATGCAAAAACATTAGAGAAGAACGGGGGAAATGAAGTGGACGGTTTATTGATTATTGGAGTTTTTATATTGGTATTTTTCTTTGCTTCTGGTTCCTTTATTGGTTCATATTATTTTAATGCGGCAAAAGATGGTAGTGAATATTTCTTGAAACGCTATAAAATATTTAGAATTATGATTATGCCGATCATTGGGTTTTGTGGCTTGTACATCTTTAGGGAATCCAAAGATGTCGATGGTATTGTATTCATGTTAATTTCTGCTGGTTTTTACACATCAATCCTACTCCTCAAGATATTTAAGAAAAAATAAAAAGAGAATCCCTAAGTATTAAGGGCATGAGAGGAGAGAATATATGTATGGGGGGATCCTTTAAGGAAATAGGAGTCATACAGAGAGAGAATGGTAAGATGTCCATGGCTCTAGCTATCGGAGTCTTTATTACTATCGTTATTTGGTGGGTTACGGCTAGTATTCAACAGGTATCGTTTGGTTCCTATCTACAGCCTGACAAAGTAATTGAAACGATTTTTATCATCCCGACAATGCTGTTTTTATTGTTAGTGCATGAGGGTATACATGTCCTATTTTTCTTGATGTATGGGAAAGGAAAGGCAAAGATAGAGGTGAAACGAGAGCGTAGCGTTGGTGCAATCATTATGCACCAGGTCAATCCCGAGGTCTATTATCGACGGAACGAGATGTTAGTAATTTTACTAGCTCCTCTTGTAATAATAACAGGTGGATTGTTAATGCTTGACCAGATAGTTATGCTCCCATTCTTGCTTATGACGAACATTTTATTGAATTCCATCGGGAGTTCTGTGGACCTATATCTCTCTTATCAATTGTTATTCAGATATAAATCCCAGCATTTCATTAATTTCGATACGAAGGAACCGATACTCTATATTCATCAGAAAATATAACGGACTTAAAAAGCATCTTCCATTTAAAACGGAGGATGCCTTCTTCTATTAGTTTATTAAGCTCCGGCAATTATAATCAATAGCCAAAATCCGAACTTATACATAATGGTAACCGAACCAAGAATGACTCCAGTGATAGCAGCCCCTTTTTTCTCATTACGCATCCACGCAACTGCTCCTAAAATTATGGCTAGAAACCATGTCGGAAGTAAAAACCACCCAACTATTGGTATAAGACCTAACACTAATCCAACAATTCCAAGAATTAAGGCTGCAGTAGCTAATCCACCGACTTTGTTATCGTTATTCTCCAAAAACACTTCCCCCTTTATCAGTAGTAGTTCATTGTATGCATAGAGCACCAATTGCAATCATTTTGGATACTTAACCCCTACGAATGAAGTCTCGTTCGGACTGGAAGTCTAGTCATCTTTGTTTATAAAAATATTTTGTTCGAAAGAATCGAAGAATGATAGAATAGAAAGCATGTAAATGCTTACAATATAGTAGTTCGAAAAGAAAGGAAGCGATAGCTACTTATAAAGGAGAAGGATATGAAGAAGGGAGAGCGATGACATGATTCAGATTTTCGCAGGGGTATTAGCTATATTTGTGCTAGCTAGTTATATAGTGTATTTTTTCATGACTGACAAGTACAATTATAATGTTCGAAAGTGGAGAAAAGGATTGTATACCCTATTTGTACTAGGATTGATGGTTGCCTTGTTTTTTGAAATAGTGGGTATAGAGGATTGGAAAGATCTATTGATTTTGGGGAGTTTTGTATTCTTGGCAGATTTGGGAGTTCTCCTGACTCCAAGTGTGTCTAAATTCTTGAATACCGAGTTTGAATATGAGAGTTATGTGGAAGAAGTAATTAAGAACAACAATCAAATCAGAAACGGAAATATGCAACGTGCCAATTACATGTCTACTATGATACAAAATATAGACGATTATTTTCATGGGTTCGTCCTTACAAATGACCAAGAGCAGTTGGAAGAATACCTAAGAGTTTATACTGAACATTTTGGACTTAAGGTTTCTCTCTTTCTTATAAATTTTGGTTCTAGCAGTTCATTGGCGGATGATATTAAGCTGTCTCTTGACACAATTGAATTAAATTATTTGTTGGATTTGGGAAATAAGAAGGATAGTTTCAAAAAAACGCTTGCGAAATCAGAGATTGTTTCAATTGAGCAACATGGAATTATGATTGTTCCGATATTAACACAGGGTTACGCAATGTTAGCTGTATTAAGATCTGGAAGAGGCGAGGTTTTAGAGATAGATTCCACGCATATTGTAAATCTGACGTATCTCTATTATAATTTTACCTAAATATGCTATAATAGTAGAAAGAGTACAGATGAAGGAGGAGTTTTAGATGACGAAAACAATGCAAAGACCAACAGAAACTGCCCAAGGAAGAAATATCAGTAATGTTACAGTAGCTGAAAAACGTCGGAATTCCGTTAGACCTCTTCAAACGACTCAGTTATCCGAAAAATCAGCTAGTCGATTAACTAGAAAAGTAAATGCTTTAAACGAGAAGATTTTAGAGTATGTAAATAAATAATTTTTGGAAGAAGAGGGTGCACTTCATGCATCTTCTTCTTTTTTTTTGTATAAATTGTGGTTCATTGGTAAATGATGCTAGAAAAAGAAAAAGGAAGATGCCCCATGAGAAAAGCAACGGATAAGAAGAAAGTTACCCCATTAAAGGTGACTCAATTTAAGGGAGAAACAAAGATGGAAAAGGAAAACAATAAGCTCCTTAAGATGTTGAAAGAGCGTAGGGGATAATAAGACCAACAGAAAGTCTACTTAGAAGCAGTATTTTTGTTTTAGTTAATGATACACTACCACTCATAATAGATGATTAATTGGGATTGTTATTAACAATAACGTAAAGTATCCCTATTGTTATGGGGAGAAATACGTCATTCCCAACAAAACAAACAGCACCGGATACATTAGTGCTGTTTGTTTATATCTAATTTTGACTATTTAGATGTTTAAGTCAAAAAGATAAACATCTACCGAGGTAAACATTTTCTCGAAAACAACTAACAACTTATTACCGTTCAGAAGAACTTTTTTTACATGGCTCTTTTTATAATTCTTGAAATCATTGCTTGATGTTCTAGTAGTCGCTTTATTTTCATTTTCAAAAGCGGAAGGCGTGTCTGATTCTATTTTTTCATAGAAGAACCAGATAGACTCATCATAGACACTTACTCGAAAGTTTTCGTTGTCAATAGTAATAATAGCATTACCATATGGTCTTTCTACGGTTTTTCTTCCGTACAGTTCTTTATACTGCATCGTATGTGATGAAAGTAACGGGATATGGTGATATGTCATATGGCTAAACTTTTTCATATCACTGAATGCGTTAGTGTTTAGCAATGCTCTAAATCTTTCATAGGAAAGGGGCGTCCCTTCAAAATTCTCAATCAATTCTAAGATATAGTCAACTTTCTGTTTTCTTGGCAAGTTGTCGGGATTGAATTTCTCCAGCGTATCAAGTTTTTTCTCGTCTTTAAATAAACGTTTTAGCAGACTCATGTTGTTTTGTCCTCTCTGTTTTTCATTAAATGACGCACAAGGTTAAACGCTCCCTATTGTAAAATATATTTTACTATTGTGTTACGCTACTGTCAAGCTTGTTTTTGTTCGTCGGATAAGAAGAATACTTAAAGTTCATATGCATATGATGGGTTAGCTGGCTTGTTGTAAGGACAAATAATCAATATGTCGACCAAACACTTACAAGACATAGCCATGGGAAAGGCACACCTACTCAAATCCATGTCAGAATGGATTTAAAGTGCTAGGTTGTGGAAACCTCATCTGTCCGAAACTCCACATAAAAAAACGACCTCTAATAAGGGTCGTTTTTTTATGGAGTCTAGTTGTGAATATGCTCCAATAAAATATTTAATCGTGGAGTGTGTCGTAGGAATTAGATTTTTGTTCTAAAGGAAAGGAAACGAAACGAAACGCAACAAGAATAACTAAAAGTGTTTTAGATAAAAATACAGAGCTTCGTAACATGACAATTTTGTTCTGAGAATAAGAACGCAATGGAGAAATGGTATTTATTAGGGTGCTTTAAATTGACGTTGAGAGCTCGATATTTGTCGAACGGTGGAGCTACATATACGTAGAGTTGCCTGAGACGATTATTAGTCAAGCTTATAATTGGTCAAAACGTTGCTATTACTAGCGTTAAAGAGGATTTATGCGATATAAAACTTTGCAAATCAGATAAACACATGCAAATTGTGGAAATAGAAATAAAAAGACACCATCAGTCTGAAATCTGAAATGGTGTCTTTTCTAAATTGGAGAGTATTCAAAATAAATCTACATTAAGGTCTATGTCTAGTTGTTCCGGGGCATTAATTTCTGTCGTTATATCCTTGCCAACCTGAATTCTGGCTATTCCGGATGCGATATCGACAGCTATTTCTGCACTATCAGAAAGTTCAACTTTTTTTTCTTTCTTCCAAACCAAAGTGCTCTTGAAAAAGTTCGCATTTTCTTTGATAAACAGGGAGAAGTCAGCGAATGGGGAAGTTAAATAGGATAATGAAGATAAGCTAATCCACAGAATCAAACGCAAAGGCCATGTTATCAACCATGCAGCGGCTAATATAAGCTCCAGGATAAACATAGACAGTGCAGAGACTGCCTCTATCAATGAGTCTAAAAGATCCAAAGCTATTCCTACATATTTATATTTTCTCAACACATCTAAAACATCTTCTATTTTATCAATGCAAATCATGGGTAACATCAGTATGCAAGCGAGTATTTTTACTAATAAATCCATAGCAATAGATACTAGTCTCATGGTTTTCATCTCCTTAAATATACTTACTACATAATACGCAAAACTAAATATTGTATTCATGATATGCAAGGGATAGGATGGTGTTCGGGAAAATTCCCGAAAGTTATATTAGAATAACATTTAGAAAAGATAACATGGTAATATTCCATTGATTTAGCATCGTGATTGCAAAGTCTGGATTTTGGACAACGATTTATCACGAATTTTTCGTCCTGTCTCCGAAAATCTACAAAGCCTTGCGGCATCTATGTTTATTCGTAATTTTTTGGACTAAATTTGTTACTGTGTTTTAGGAATTGCCTGGTTTTTAGCAAGGAACGGATGGAGAAAAGGGGACATTTTGAGCGTCCTTGCAAAATCTTTAACTATTCCAAAAAGATATGTTTTCGGAATAGTTGGGTGTATACTTATTTGACTATGCAAAAAAGACCTGATGATTCTTCAATTGGAGTGCAAGTCCAATGAAAAGTTCAACAGATCTGTTTGTCATAACCGATGTATGGTTGGTGTATCCATGGAAGCGAAGTGTTTGTCGGTTATGTGGTTTCATTATGAGTTATTCTCCAGATTTTTATACTAAGACAAGTTCTCTATCATTAATTAACTTTCGAAATGTTCTAGTGTTTTTTACCGTATATCCTGGAACCACTCGTAAATATAAATTATCCCGAATAAGATGATCGCCATCTTGATCTACTAATGTAATTTCTAATCTGCAAATCTTCTGGGATAATTTGATAATATCCTCCTGAATTGAAATATAACTTTCATTGATGGCACCATTGATTGTTTGCCATTGGTCATTATAGCCGCGAGTGTCTTGCGTCGAATACAACAAATATCGATGCGTTTGCAACTCATTGATTGTTTCCATCAAGAGCATTAAGTCTTCTTGTTCGAAACCTTTTGTTGCGTTAACCAGGATACCAACCGCAACAATTTCTTTTTCTTTCATCGATAAGACTTCCTTTCCATTCATAGTGTCTTATCTTATGCAAAGGTTCTCTACTCAAAACCTTATTTATGGTCTATGAAGTCGCATCATTAGCAAAATATGAATGAAAAGCAAATAAAAAAGACCATTAAAGGTCTTTTTTTAGTCACGTTATTCAAACTATCCCGATATCGCCAGTTCCTATTTTTATGTTATTTAACAAAAGGAAGCGAGTAAGGAAATTAAGAGCATCTTCATGTTCATTGTCTTTATACAGAAGTTTATTTTGTTTAGTTTTTGCTTGAATAATCGCAAGTGTTCCGTTAAATTCTTCAAACTCTAAGCAAACAATCGGCCTATTTTGTTTACTGATTGTTGCCAAAATCAATTTTCCATCTAATGCTTTTTGGTCATAAAAACCTGGTAGACTTAGTGCGTTTTCCATTAATAATCCCAAATATTGAATTTCTCTTGCAGTATTTAACAGTTCGATTTTAAATCCGTCATTTTCCTGTTCTGTAAAGATGGCACGTACTTCTGGCGAATAGTTTATTGTTTTAGACATGTGATAATTATCCCCTTTTATAGTTCGATGTTGGACATCGCCTTTTTATTTTGTAACGGTCCATTATATACATGAATTCGTTATTCAATTACTTATTACTATACAAAAAGAGACCTATTGAGGGTCTCTTTGGATTTTTTCCCATTCAGCAGCTGGCATAAGACTGTCTGTTATGAGCGAAATGTTATTTTTCTGCATGAACTGAGCAATAAATAAAATTAATCTCGAGTCATTTTCACTATTTATGTTTAATCGTTTTGATTTTGTGATGACTCTCGTCAGAGCTAACCTTCCAAATAGAAACTTGAACTCCAAACAGACAATTGGATGTTTACCTATGTCCAAGGTAGCCATGATAACTTTACTTTCTAGAACCTCTTCTTCATAAGGGAAAAGTCCCTCATGCATATATAATTGTAGATATCGAAGTTCTTTTATTGTCTGCAACAGTTCGATACTTAGTCCGCCTACTTTTTCTCCAGTAAAAATAGTACGAATTTCTGTCAAATAGGAAATATTGTTTGACTGTTGATGCTCTTTCATTTTTAGCGATTTGATAACGACATCCCCTTTTAATTTTAAATATGTAGTATTGTATGCAATCTTATGTGCCTCAATCACTTCTAACTAATCTGAAAAACTCGTTTTTTGGATTAGATAGCAAATATTTACTATAAAGTAATATTTTACTTGCATTATTATTTCCAATATATTACAATTAAAACAGGCAGGAGACCCCCTTCCCTGCCCCACTACCCGAATGAAAGTGAGGAATTCATCATGAATCAAGAAATCAACCAAGAAGTTCGGGAAAAAGTTCGGGAAAAATCAGAACTGTTACCAGACTTCGCTGTAGACTGCCTCTTTTCTATAGAAGCAGCCAAGTCCCCTAAAACCCTTTATGAATATACAAAAGACTGGCTTCTCTTTTTCGATTACTTAGTAGACATGAAAAAAGTAACAGCTCCCTCCTCTAAATATATAACTGTAGAAGATTTAGAAAAAGTAAATGAGCGTGATCTTCTTTCTTTCTTTGACCGCCTTACGAAATATGTAAGAAAATTTGAAACAGCAAGCGGGAAACCTACGGAACAGACATTCAAGAATGGTCCTCAAGGAAAAGCACGCAAACTTGCCAGCATTCGGACATTATATCAATACCTAATCCGACGAAAGTTTCTGTCGATAGACCCTTCTGTCTATGTAGAATTCAAGATACCGTCCAAAAGCAAGATCCGCAACAGGCTAAGTCCAAATGAAATACAGTCCTATTTCCAAGCAATACTAGGAGATGTAGAACTCACAAAAGCAGAGCAGAAGTTTCATGGCAAAGTAGTCGAGCGTGATTACATTATTAGTCTTTTCCTTGCCTATATGGGGCTTCGCGTAAGCGAACTTGCTGCTCTAGACATTTCCGACGTCACAATCAACCAACAGGATGATCAGTCACACATCATTGTTACCCGTAAAGGTGGAGACGAGCAATCCATTGCGATGCCTGAGCAAATCATCGGAGATGTTGAGGGGTTTATAGAGGTGAGAAAAAGTATGAAAGACATCCCAAAATCAGAGAACGCCCTCTTCCTTTCATTACAGAAAAAGAGGATGAACAGTCGTACGATACGCCAAATGATTGAAAAATATAGGATGCGTGCAGGGATCCAAAAGACTGTCACACCCCATGTGTTCAGGAGGACGTTTGGAACCAAACACTACAACGATTACGGCGATATGTACTTGACCGCACGTGTACTTGGTCACTCCTCAGCAGAGACGACGAGAAAGCACTACGCGGATCCAGATGAAAGTAGAGAAAGAAAATCAATGACCGGTTTTAAATATTGAAAAAATATAGGAGAAATCGTTCATAATTTGATTGCAAAACACAGCATAATAATTCATACTAAATTTATTCCTTCTGTTTTTATAAAAGCTCGAATCGTTTTAAGCGGTTCGGGTATTTTTATATTTTCGAACTACTGAAACAGAAAAAAAGCCCCCGCATTATCTGCGAGAACCTTATCTATGCATCTATTCGGAAAGTACCGTTAGTTGCTCTGACAATTCCTTATATGATGACCGAGCCGTTTCATAAGTGATTTCCTTTAACAATTTAGAAGAAAGAGTACCTTTATGCTTGTTGATTTCTTTTTGTCCTTCCTCTGTGGTTAACCATTGATTTATCTCTCGATGTTTTCGATAGCTAGGACTTGATTCTTCATCAATCGCTTTATACCTTACATCATATGCAGCCGATTCTGAACGATTTTGTAAACGCTCATCAAATGACCGAATTTGGCTAAGAATGTTCTGTTTCTTTAGTTCAAAGAGACTTGGAACGCCTCTAGTAACGCTAATACTCATGCCAATATCCACTGGTCGATTATCCATAACGCCTAAGTCCGTCCATTTTTGTTCTCGTTCTTTCCAGTCATTTTCCGTTAATCCTTCCAGCCTGTCGACATTGTTCCAATAGCCATATTCCGAAACGCCAGGAGTCTGTTCCCACAGCTTTCTGATCTCATTGTGCTCTGCATACAGGAGTACGTAAATACCTTCTTCTGCAGGGAGTAAGATTAATTCGCAATCGAGGTCAATTGCTGGATCTCGTTGCTGCGTTTCTTGCATACGTTGATACCTGCTTTCGATACGTTGGTAGGATAACCGGAGCGGATTTAGTCCTTCAAAGATACTCTCTCCTTTTCCTTCCATTCCTCTGATGTCTTGAAGATGTTGTGCAATAAACTTCTCTTTGCCAAGTATCGCGAGATTGTCTATGTCGGAAACTACTAGATTTGCGATATATCGCTCATACAAGTCCTTCCTTAATTTCTCTGAAACTGACTTGAAATTAAGAATAAATTGATTTAACTCCTGAAGATTCATTGCTGGTAGCCGATATCCGTTGTATATTTTTGTCGACATGTGTATGTCCCCCTTTTAATTAATTTCCTTAGGTAAAGCGTGAGAGGATTACAAATCCTCTCTACCAAAAATCTCACGAAAGACGCTTTCTACATCAGTTGGATCTTCGATATAAAAGTAAGGTTGTGGGTCGCATGGTCCGATATGACCAGCAAAATAATGATGACCATTTTTATCTTTTATCAGATACGAATATTCAGAGCCTTGTAAATCTTCTTCTATCTGGTCTTTATTAGGAAACTCTAATATTTCATAGCTATATTGATGTTTTTCAATCGTCCTTCCAAATAACTCCGCAATAGCAAATCCTTCTACCATCGAATCTTCTGGCATTAATTTGTACAGCGTTTGAGTCAATTCCTCTTTAGGCTGAAGATTTTTGTCAAAAGCTACAGTAACGTAAATATAGCCTTTCTGTAGTAAAATTCCACCTAGATAAAGTTCGTTTGTTTGTATGATTGCTCCCATTATAATTCCTCCTTGAGTTCTTTGTATTTGATGACCTCATCATAAAATTCGTTCAATACCATTTAGAGTCTATCAACTTAACTCAGCAGGTCTATTCGGAATAGGAAATCCGCATCAACAGAGAAGTGTTGTTGTTTAGGAATCACTTCTACTCCAAACGAATCTTTCTTCTCGCCTACAGTTACTTTGAAGTTGTTGTCAGAAGATAAAAAGAAGCCGATGAATTTCGATAATGAAAATGCTCCTTCACGAAATTGATAAGATTCTTCATTAGAGAACTCACCGTTTGTACAAGAGTCGGATTTTTTAACATACACCCCATAATGCTTATTCGATGAAGCTGCATCATCCACCAATGCTTGCATGGTAACCAGTACGTTTTCAAATTCGAAGAAATCATACATTTTACTTTCTATGTTTTCGATAGAAGCAACCTTCGCTTTGTAAGCTGCTAATTCTTCTTCAATGATAACTAGTGCTTCCTGTGACATGCCGTGTTCCCCCATGATTCCAGTGATATCTTCTGCGATGAAGTCTGCATTAAAAGAGCCTATTTTGTACTCTTTATCTCTCACTGCAAAATCAATTGTGCTAACGACTTCTTTTCTAAATTCCTCTACTGTGCTCTTTACCTCTACTTTAATGTCTGTAATATAATTAATCATTTGAATTCCTCCTGTTTTATCTAGATTTCCTTTTAATAATCCTTCTGTTTCTGTCGCCACTTCACTTTTTATACCAGTCCATTTAGATTCGATATGAATCCCTCCATTTCCAGATGTTCTGAAGAACGCCTATTATTTATTTATGACTTAGCATTATAGTCGTAGCTTGGTAGAATAATTCATGGACGATGAAACGATTTTGTTCTAGTGATATAGACGGATTGATTAATGTTATGAAGTGAACCAGAGAAAAGAAAACGAAAAGAAAAGCCATCTCCTGAAAGATGGCCCATCGTGTTATCAGTCTTTGATGTTTAATCGCTTCTTGAAGTACGCAATCTCTTCTGGAGTGGATCTTCGTAGGTTTTTGAAAGAACCAAAATCTTCAATGGTTCTCGAAGAGCTATAGCCGTCTCCTTTACGCTTCCAATTCACGTACCGAACATTGCCCAGATATTTCTCTCGAACCGTGCCAATCTGCATAATCCAAGACTCATCTCTTGGGTACACATCATTAGGGGGACTGACCATTGTCCAAAAATCACCCTCTCTTACCTCCACGCCATGTTCATTCATAACCGAACATTTAGTTGCTGTTGTCATCTTAACATCTCCCTTTTCATATCATTTGCCTGTCCAACAATAATCCAGCAGTTGCTCCTGTGTAAGCTGCTCGTAAAGCCCCTTTTTGACTGTTGTTGCTCTATCATATGGGGTGCAGCCGGACATTATGCGGTTTGTTTTGTTCTAGGGATGTTCAATCACTTTATTTTGGGACTATTTTCATTTTGGAGGCTTGTTTTAAATTTTAATTTTTTTATATAATCTGTCGGATAATCTGTTGTATGGATAGCGGAGCAGAGAAAGATTATTGCGGGTTCTAGTTCGGACAGCATCTGCATGGAGGAATTCTTCGGGTTAGGAAGTGAACTGCTGTAACCCACGTAAAAAAGCCTGCAGCTGTGTGCAGACCTTGGGTATTAGGATGCTTTTAGTTGTTTGCGTTCTGTTTTGCAGGAGGCACAACCAGCGTGCCCGAGTTTCCCAGAGCTCGTTCTTCGGATGACTGGGGCTTTCCAACTAAACCCGTGCTTACATTGCCACCAAACCATCTTGTTGCTACCAACAGACACTTCGTTTGGTCTCAGTTGACCATTTTTCTCCCGATGCCATTCCTTACTGATTTCTGGATATACGACAGCTAGTGCTCGTTCTGGCACCAACTTAATCCCGGAGCAGTAAGGACAACCGACACCATATGCTCTACTGTACGCATTGGCCTCCCACTCATGCTCTTTCTCACATAGCCACCATACCTTTTTATTGCTTTTGGCGGGCGTCTCCTCTGCTCGCATTGTTCCGTTCTTCACTGGGTGCCATTCTTTAGCTATTGCTGGATATAGAAAAGATAGACTTCTATCTGGGGTTAATCTTTGACCTGCACAATAGGGGCAACCTCTACCACTTGTTCGGTTGCTGATGACCGCGTCCCATTCATGCCCTTGTTCACACTTCCACCAAACTCTTTTTCCATTTCGTGCGGATATTTCGTCTGGTTTCAGCTCTCCATTTTTGGAAGGATGCCACTCGATTGCTACGAGGGGGTACAGGGAGGCTAAGGAATGCTCCGGAGTAAATCTTCGACCGGAACAATACGGACAGCCATCCCCCGCCTGTCGCCTATTAGCCGAAGCTTTCCACTCGTGTCCTTGGCTACATTGCCACCAAACTTTCCGATTGCTTCCAAACGTGATATTTTCCGGGCTTAATTTCCCGTTTTTCGAAGGATGCCATTCTTCAACAAACTGAGGATGTGTGTGCACGATTGAATTAGCTCGAGCCAATTCCTCGATAAGTTCGTAGATGTGTTCTTCATCTGCTGTGACATCTACTTTGGGCACCCATTGACCTTCTATGACCGAGTCATCCATGATCTTGGTGATTGTGTCGGACAGAGTGTTGTTCTCATCCAAACAATACAGCAGTGTGGCTTCTCCAACAGGGTTGTATGTAGGGCAATCCTGTTCCCGCACACGTATCAATTTGGTTGTAGGCATGTGTTTCGCCAGAAGTTCATCCTTTTTCAGATCTCTTTTTAAGTCCTGGTGATAATAACTCCCATCATATTCTATAGCGAGATTTAAGGAAGGGATAAAGATGTCTATACTCATCCGAGAATGAGGTATTGGATACTGACGTTCTGCGTCGGGGTGCAGGCTATGGATGTAATAATAGATACATAGTTCGGGAAAAGATGTTTGCGTCCCCTCGTTGCATTTGGGACAGCCTCTCCCGCGTGTTCTGCTCCCAACTGCAGCCTTCCATTCGTGTCCCTTGTAACATTCCCACCACACTTTTTTATCGTTTCCAAATGACACTTCGTCTGGTGTGAGCTCTCCGTTTTTTGATGGATGCCACTCTTTTAGGAGCTTTGGATAACGGAAAGCCAAGGTGCGTTCAGGAGATAACTTGTGCCCGGAGCAGTAGGGACATCCACGCCCTGACGTTCTTTTTGCAATAGTAGCCTCCCACTCATGCTTCTGTTCGCACTGCCACCAAACCCTCTTTCCGCTTCCATAAGAGAAATCTTCCGGACAACTACCTGCATTGTTGGTCGGGTGCCACTCTTTTACAAGTCTCGGATATTCTGCCAGCGATTTCTTCTTTAAACTTTTCATGTATAAAGCCCTCCCTTGCTTGATGCGTGTTGCATCGTATGCAGGGAGTCATTGGATTACCGTTGTTTTCAGCTCTAACAATTCGAATGATAATTCTTTTGTTCTATGTAAAGAGAATACAAAAAAACCACCCATATATATGGATGGTTACTTTATCTTCAACTACTTAAAACTTTCCTTTTTACATACCTTTTTACTATTGAGTTCCTTTTTTACAGTTTGACAAGCGTTTCCTTCCTAAACTCCAAACCCTTCGCAGCAATGCACATGACTACAAATCCTAAAATTCCTACGACTATTGCTTTTATTGCGAATGGAAATAACCAAGCAAACAAAGCCCAACCTAACGTAACTTTCCCCAATGCTAATGCAACTCCAACCGCAATAGCTGCTGATGAAGCAATTATTACCCAAAACGCAATTTTCATTATAAGATCTTTCATTAAAATCTCTCCCTTTAAATGCCTTTTTACTTTCTGTATGGCTACGTACCTTTTTAATTAATTTCTATTTAGCTCACCATTTTTCTAGGGCTTTCATCGCGATCCATCCTGAAACAAAACCAATAAACCCAAAGATCATCGATTTTATTGCAAATTGAAACGACCATGAAAATATAGCCCAACCTAATGCAACTTTCCCAAAAGCAAGTCCAACTCCAACCGCAATAGCTGCTGATGATGCAATTATTACCCAAAACACAATTTTCATTATAAGATCTTTCATTAAAATCTCTCCCTTTCTATAGCTTTCTATGCCTTTTTACTTTCAATTTACCTTTTTATAAGATTAATTTTCTTTTGCGTCCCAAGGTGCCCAAAATTTCATAGCTACACACGCAAGTACAAAACCTACAATTCCAAATATTATTGACTTTATTGCAAATGGAAATAACCATGAAAGTAAAGCCCAACCTAACGTAACTTTTCCTAAAGCTAATCCACAACCAACCGCAATAGCAGCTGCAGATATAATTAACGACCAAAATATAATCCACATAACCAAATCTCTCATCTAAATCTCTCCTTTTCTATATTCCTACACTTTTTCCGTTTCTATTTGTCCTTTTTTCTTACCAAACACCCATTTGTTTTCCGATTTTACAATACGCAAACAAAAAGCATGCACATAAAAGTAAAATTGCTATTCCATTTTTCAGTAGAAACATACTAGGAAATATAGTGACTATCACAACAATTCCTAATACTACAAAAAATGTAAGCATTGAAAAAACAAAACCAATAAATAACCAGCTGTTGTTCGCTTCTTTCATTTTGAAACCACTCCTTTTTAGATAATTCCTTTTTATTTAGCCTAAGTAGCCGCCATGTTTGTTGAAGATGTTGTATTATATTCAAAACCACCCAGCTTACTACTTGGAAAACCAAGCACAAAAAAACTCCTTAGAGAAGGAGCGTTGATGGACCTATTTATTAAATTTATAAATCGTAGCTAATATCAAATTTTGATGTGATCCAACCGAACAGAATAATATAAAGAGCACCTAATATTGTCATTGGAATAAAAATAAAGAATAAAATTATGGGATAAGAAATGAAAAAATATCCAAAAATCATACTAATGCCAACCCCAAACGCTCCTGTTGCTCCAAATAGCAACAATAGTAACACTTCCTTATCTAATGCCCAGTTTTTCATTTTTACTCTCTCCTTTTCAAGTTTGAATTTTACTTGTTATATTAGTCATCTTATTCAAACGGTTTATTGATTAGAACAAGTTCTTTACTCACAATTAATTAATTGAAGCAAACCAACAAAAAAAACCACCCCCTCTAAGGAGATGGTCAGTATATCATGTTAATTAAGCGATTTGTCCGTGTTTACGCATCATATCAAAGAATATTTTGTCTGGTCTGATATCTAAAGCTTGCTTCGCTAAACCGTCCGCAATCTCGTTGAAATCGTCACCCGTATGAGCATCTACTTTGCAGAATTGGACACGCATCTGAGGATTCTCTCTAAAGAACTTCTGACACCAGTCGTAATAGACTTTAGAAAACTCGTTTGATCTTTCCCATACTCCAAGTGCATGTAAGGCAACTCCTTTGTAATCGAAGAATATGATGATGTCTTGAGCATTTACCGATTTAGCATATGTCATAGCCTTCATTGCTCCAAGTAATTCCCCACCAATTTGTTGCATTGCTGCTGCTTCTTTATTTTTTCCAGCTGTCTTTTCCAAATGTAGGATCTTGCCGTCTAACACATAAACTATGCCACAGCTATAGTTATTCAGTTCAGAAGATGAAGAACCGTCAACATAACAATGAATTGCATCCACGGGAAGTTCATCTTCCCCCTTGACTAAATAATCTTTGGACTTAATATAAGCTAGAGCGTCTTTCTCATTCTTAAACGACTTATATTCTGGGGATACGCCATGTACCGACTTGTTAATACCCACGACCAGTTGTTTGGCAGCTTCCCATTCTGTTTCAATCTTTGCAAATACCGCTTCCTTTTTGTTTAAATCATATCCTTTTCGTATCCCATACCATTTACCCATTCTTATTTCCTCCTCTTGTTAGGTTCTAAACAATACTCATTTGCTTATCAAAATCCGCATGACGGGAATCGATGCGAAACCATCCCGAACATAACTGTGGAATCGATGCCATCCATCAATAAGCCATTCGTAATCATCTTCCACATTTTCAAAAACGGGATATTGTTCTTCGTGACACGGAACATCTCCATTTCGCAAATATTGTTCATGATATTCGTCGAAGTTTTTATAGCTTTCTTTCAGCTCAGCAAACGACATGCATCTTTTTTTTGCTTCTTCTACAGTTATCCATTCTACTTCATACTTCACGTCGTTATAATGCTTCTTTTCCAGATACGGAAAAGCTTCTACGGATTCTATTGCTAGTAGTGGCAATTCTGAGTATCTGTAAATAACCATTAAAGTCTTCCCTCCTTAAATAGAGGTTTTTCGCCTCTCCCTTTCTTATGAAATCCCATCATTATATGCATCAGGCTTGATATTGATAAGGCGAACCCTGCATTACCAAAGGGAATAAACACTCCGCTTTAGACAGAAAAAAAAGCCCAAGGAAGATCCCAAGGACTTTAATCTAGAAAAGAAACTATTCGGAAACGGACTCGAAACTAGCAGATATTGGCATTGTAACAAAGCCTGCATCGTTTAAAATCGAAAAATGTTTCGCATAACGTCCCTCGACCACTTGCTTCACCTCGTAGATTGCTCCCGCGGTTACTTTGTCTAATCTACAGCTACTTTTTGCTCTTAACTTCATTCCTTCTACCATGGAAATCGCTCCTTTTTAAATAGAGATATTTTGTACCTCAACCAATTTGTGTGGTACGCTCTATCATATGCGGAACTCTCTTTTTGATTACTAGACTACTCCAAATAGAATTTCTTATTTTCTTTAATAGATTGAATATAAAAAGGTAGCTCTTGGAATTCAAACATAAACAAAGTTTGTTGATATACATCTTTTATTTCTGCATGTGGAGCACCTTTTTTTTCTAGGCATTGTCCTTTATAGTATAAAAATTGTCCGACCAGAAAGTAAAAGGAAGTTGTTTTTGATTGTTGTATTCCATGATTGGCGGTTTCTAGAGCAGCATCGTAGTCTTGCATGTCATATAGTGTTTTACACTTATTGTATAGTACAGCTATAAGTGTTTCGTGTATTTTGAAATCATTATAGTTTTTATGTGTATGTTCCTTTAAAATCTTATTGTAGTAATACAGGCTCTTCTTCGTCTCACCAATTTCCGAATAAACATTCGCAATGGAATTTTCAATCTTGATTTGTAGAAATCTGAATTGAATCGTTTGCTGATTCGATGTAATTAAGCTTTCTTTTAGCCCCTCAATACATTCTTCTCCAGTAATTCTTCTAAGATTGTAGCTAGCAATTTTTAGCATGTAATTAGAATAGGAATTTAACCAAACATTATCCTTATCCAGACTTTCTTCTTCTATCATTGAAATAACCATTTCATAGTTTTGCTCTTTTAACTGAAGGTCAATATTCTTAATTAGTTCCTCATTATCTAAAACATTTTCATAAAAGAGCATTTCAATAAAGTATTCAACAGGAACTTTTAATTTAGATGCAATTTTTAATAAAGTATCTATAGCCGGAAAAACATCCCCGCCCTCTATCCTGCTGATTGTGGACTGAGTGCAAATTCCTGATGCTAGATCCTTTTGGGACAATCGCATTTCACTTCTGAGCCTAGCGATCTCAACTCCCAGGTATTTCATTTCCAACAAAATCACCCCATATATAGAAGTAGACATGAAAAATCAATAAGTGTTTTATCACAATGGTTTTTGCCTCTATATGGAATTTTTCCCTAATCACAGCGGCCAAAACTGATATTAATTGTTCATCCCTAAGTTATTGATATTATCATATTCTTAATAGAAAAAATAATTATTGGTACTTAATTAATAATTTCAGAATATTCTTCATTAAAACGTATGATATCACTCGTAATTATGTTAATTAATACATATTTTATAGTAAAAAAGACTCCTTTTTATAGGAGTCATTGGTTCAGGTATTATGCTATTAAATTTAATGTATTAAGAGCTGGTTTTACATATTGCTGAATGTTTTCATCGGTAATAGCACATCCTGCAGCATGTGGATGACCTCCACCTCCAAATCTCTTGGCAATGTCTACTACTGGAAGTTTATCATCCTTCGATCGGAACGACAACGTTCCTTTTGTCAGGTTGATGAGGACTACATAGTCTAAATAATCTCGAGTTTCGGCAATAAAGTGTCCAACCTCGGAGTGGTACTGTTCGCAAATCACGACAGCTACATGCTTGCCATCCACTTTAATTTCCTGTGCATAGCGATTTCTTTCTCTTAAATAGTGATAAATACGTTTTTCTTCTATTTTTAGCAATAATTCGAACTCTTTAGTAAAGACAAAACGTTTCTGTTTTATCATATGTCGCACCAATTCGAGATAAGCAGAAAAACCTATAAGATAAAACAGGTTATTTAACCGTTGCGGCTCGACATTTCCTTCTCTTTTCCAATCCCAAGTATCCCAAGAACGAACATTCTCAACGAATTGCTCTAAGGACTGCATAGATAGGTGTGATAAAACTCCAATTTTCATTAAAAAGTCTGCGTATAGGCTTGTTCCACAAGCAAAACGCTGATTTGCCATCACTGCAACTTCAGCCCAATCATAGTTGTTCAACTCGATTGCTGATAGATGATGATCAAACATTAACACATCTAATTTCGCAATTACTGCTACTTCAATGGTTTCAGCTACTTTTGCAGAGGGAGAAATATCGGTAAGAATTAATAAATCATCTTCTTGCATCTTTTCTAATAGAACAATAACTTCTTTATCTACTTCATGATTTCCTACAGCCTTATACTCCACGTTTGGAAATGCCTCTAAGGATAATGCAATTGGAGACAATCCGTCCAAATCGTTGTGAGAAAGGTGATATACCTTTCCTTTTCTCTGTTGTAAAGAATGAACCTTTTTACGAATAGTTGGTGTGATTTTCATATAAATTCCTCCTGTTTATATATTGAGGTACATCGTCCTCATCCTGTTTATTTGTTACCATCTATCGTATGCGATAGAACATTTCTTTATAACGACAAAGAAGCAGGACCACCACTAAGGCGACTCTGCTCCCTTTAACTAACCAAATATTAGTGAAACGGATGAATTTAAATAACTCCTTCCCGAAGCTCTTTCAATTTTTCGAGAATTTCTTTTTCTTTTGTTAAAGAAGAAAGTATTTCGTTTTCCTTCATTCTTCTCGATAAATCTTGATTAGTCTTCACTATTTTAATTAAAGGTTTCCATTCCGCCACTAAATGTTCTAACAAATCATATATATTCGTATACAATTGGTCATTTTCATGCATTTGATGGAGAATTGCTTCTTCTAGACTATTTTCCACAATACGCAATGTCTCCGCATAACTAATGAGAATTTGCCTGAATGCTTCTCTATGACTTTGCCCATTAAAATGCACATAAGTGCAGGCGGTGTTACATAGCCATTCAACCTGTTCTAGCAGGATTTTCACCGACTTGCTGGTGTATTCAAAGCTATTGTTTTCGACGAATTGTCGAATTCTAGAAAGGGTATCGTAGGCTTCTACCCAATCAGGTTTGGGTTTGTGTTTCGGTTTTTTAAACTTCTTTGAGATAAATTTTATTATTCTTACATAATCTTCCGTTATGACAAGGTATAACATCACAAAGAATAGTAATATTCCTAGTATTATTAATAGTACTTCTCCCATTTACAAGTCAGCTCCCTTTGTTCTCATCCTTTTTAGTTGTATATCAAAAGAGAACCACCCGTAAAGGTGGTTGACTCGTATATTTATTGCTGTTTCCCTTCGATTACATACTTAATATCACGTACAAAGTCATCATGGTCATGAGCCATATAGCCACTCCCAAGGATAACAATCGTCTCTCCTGAAGAAGATTCAATACACGACCCATAATAACCATCAGACATCGTATTTATTTTTATATCATTCACTATATAAGAGGCAGTGTCACAGCCCAATTCTTTATCAGTAATCTTTTCACTTTCGGGATAAGTCAATTCGTCTCCCTCTAGTTTTAACTGTTTCGGCTTTCCGCCAGGTACAATATGAATGATGGCAGTTGTCTCATTCTCTTCTTGTTCGAAAATAAGGTCAACTGACACCTGTTTAAATACCTTTTGAATGGTTAAATGCGGATGCAATGAATTCCCTTGCTGATCAAAATAACTTTCGTCTCCGATAACTAATGCTAGATCTCTAACCTTTTGTTTACTCATATTCATTTCTCTCCTTTGATAGCTCGATGCGAACATCGTCCATTTATTTAGGTACCGTCCATTATATGCAACCTTCCCCTAAATCATTAATAATCTAGGAACAATTTTTTCTCGTAATAAAAAAGCCCGCAACAATAGCAGGCTTCTTTCCACTAACTTTAAGCTGTCTTTGCTAAATATCGCTTGGTTATTTCACGAAGAATAGCACGTTCTTCCGTTAGCTCTTTCTGAAGAGAATCTACCTCAGACAATGCAATATTTTTCGCATTCTGGATTTTATCCAATTCATCTCTCATTTTACTCATTTCCTCCGTCAGATTGGCTATCAACTCGTCTTTTTCCTCTATAGTGAACTTTTCTGATGTTTGTTTATTAGCTACTTCATCGGTTACCGCTGACTCATTAATTTTATCATCGCTCATACTCACGCTTTTCTCCTTTTCTTTCGCTTCTACGCTAGGATTAAATCCTGCAGATGTGGGAGCCACATATTCAACGTGCGTTTCGTTTTCTGTTTGGCTGTTTGCTTTTGAATTATCTTCCATTGGCAAATTCAACTCCGGATGCTTATAATTAAGATTCGTTTTTGGGGTTCTTCTCTTCCCAGGATTTTTATGTTTCTTGGTTAAACCGTTCACGCTCTTGAATTGATAGACTGACTCGACCGACATGTTATATTCCAAAGCTATACGTTTGTCTTTCCATCCTCTCTCTCTACATTTCTTATAATTACTTACGGTTAATTTGGACATATCAATAACTTCCTCCTCCATATTTTCTATTTCTTGTTTATCGACGATTCCAATTGCTAAAAGTCTTTTTGCTTTTTCTTCTCGTTGCAAGAAAGCTTTTTTCATCTTTTGCTTGATTCCTTTTCTTGTCCTAGAAATATGGGTTTGTGTATATCCCATTTGTATACCTAATTGTCTTTGGTTTAGACCATCCTTTCCATGAAGCATATTGTGGAAAACTGTTAACTCTACTGGTTTCAATGTGTTTTGAGCAATATCAATCATTTCTTCAACCTCTGCACGATTAACAAGATCCCTTTCTATGTCTACTCTTGCATCTGGAACAAGGTCTTCTACACGAAGTTCGTTCCCGCTGCTATTATCTGAGTGAACGATAGTTTCAAGGCTTACTAGCAGATGTTTGTTCTTATCTTTGCGAAGTTGCATTAATATCTCATTATTAATAACAGTACTGGCATAAGTGGCAAATTTTATTTCCTTATCTAAGTCGAAGCTTCGAATAGCTTTCATCATTCCAAACATGCCTAGCGAATGTTTTTCTTCTATAGTAAGATGGGGTGTTTTGAATTTATTGCAGAGGTAATAAATGAACTTATCATTGTTACGAATAATATCATCTTCGATATACCGCTTATCTTCCTTAGAAGAACACTCCATATATGCTCTTAACATTTTTTCATTGTCCTCGTACGCTCTTAATTTAGTCACTCTTCTCCCCACCTTTCTCCTACTAATACATCTAGACAACCTTAAATCTAATTGATTCTCCATTACTTGTTGGTCTATTTTAGTTAAGAAGCAGAACAACTATAACGATTGCATCGTCGAACCCTGCGGAATAGAAGAAAAAGCAACTTTTGTTCGGAAGAGAACAGCATTCACTAGCTTTCTCTGAAGGGTCCAGAGGTATAATGACTAGGAAAATGGACAAAAAAAAGAAAGCCCTCCTGGAATGGAGGACCTTCTGATGGGCCAATAGTTATTTCTCTGTTTACTTATCTTTCCTTTAACGAAGTAACGAAATAATCGATGGGGTATCCTAGTGCATTTGTAATCTTTCCCATTTGCTTATAATAAGTAGAGGCATTTGGACTGTTCCCTGTTAGTATAAGGTTCAATGTAGGTCGAGAAACTCCCGTAGCAGTTGAAAAAGATGATTTTGAATAACCTTCTGACAGTATATAGGCTAATAAATGTTCCCCAATTTTATCCCTGTATTGATACAATTCCATAAATTTATCCAACCCCTCTCCTTCATATCATTGTTTTAGTTTATTATACAAAACTGCATAAGGGTGCGACAGCACATATTAAAAAAAATCACACCTGCGTCAACAGGAGTGATTTTCTGATATCGATTTATTATTCTTCGTCTGTTAAAAAGATACTTTTAATTCCACAATTGTTCAGCATTTAAAAGAATCTATCCTTCTGTTTCAACCTTGTCGTCTTCGGTTACATCCCAGATATAGACCTCACGACCAGCAATGAGCTCGTCGTATTCGCCGTTTTGGATATTCACTGCGACTAGTTCACTTGCTGCTGGAGCATTCTCTGCCTCTACCACTACAGTCTCTACTTGGATATCTCTCTCTTCCCATGTTTCGGACAGATCGAGTGCGATATTATATTGATTCATTGGACACCTCCTGAGTTATTTTCCTTTATACCTCTAGCTCAGTTTCTAGATCTTTATCTAATTCTAATTCTTCCCCAGGCTCTTTCCTTAAGGCTAGCTCTCGCTCCAACTCTTCTAAATCTACTTCTAACTCAGCCTCCTCTTCTTCCTCTAGTTTCGATGCTTCAATTTGCTGTAGAATATCCGTTACTGTATCTGGTTTAACTTCTGCAAATGTAATTCCGCCGTACACATAAGCATCTTCTGGATGTACATCTTCTTGATATACAGTAAGCAATTCTTCTTCCATCATGCCTTCTGTATCATAGTCTACAATTGTTACGTCTACCTCTTGGTCTGCAATTACACTTTGCACATTTCCGCCTACGATTGTCACAATTACTTTTGCTGGTTGATTTTCCATTGTAATCTCTCCCTTTGATTTCATGTATTTTCCTAATAACTGCAATTGTTTGATTTCTGCTTTCAAGTGCTCCATTTGTTCGGCGATAAAGGAATCTTCCACAATATAAATATTTTCCAACTCGAACAATTCTAGATCCTCCATACCATGTGACGATTCTTTTAATTCTATAGGTACTCGGTACACATCATCTTTTAGCGTAAAACAAGCCATTTGACCAAGCTTCAAGAAAGAACCTTCTAGCAATTCTTCTAAAATAGAAACGTTGTACTTATTCACCCAGTAATTACTTTCCGAGCTCATATCCATATAAGTGGATTCAATCTTTTCTACCAGTTGTTCGTACGTTAAGGAATGTTTCATGTTTTTCTTCCTCCCTTATCCATTTTTATTTTTTAGCTAATCATTTGAGCATATAGCTCATCTTCTACTTGGAAAAATGCGGACACAACTTCTGGACAGAAATGCGTACCGGTATCTTTCTTAATGATGTTAAGTGCCGTTTCCCTTTTTAATGCTGGACGATACGGACGTTCGGAAATAAGTGCATCATATACATCAGCAACAGATATAATTCGTGAAAAAACATCGATTTCTTCTTCTGGTAGTGAATGTGGATATCCTTTCCCATCAACTCGTTCATGATGACTAAGAACTGCCTTGCGAACATTCTCTGGAAACAAATTTTTATCCAACATGTTGTAACCATGAAGTGGATGACCTTTCACTATTTGAAACTCTTCTTCTGTTAGACGACCAGGTTTATTTAAAATCTCTAGTGGTACATAAATCTTTCCTATGTCGTGAAGACGAGCTGCGAAATAAATCATCTCGACGTCTTCTTCTGTAAAGTTCATTTCTCTTGCGATTTCTGTAGCAACATTAGCTACATGATTAGAATGATCAGCTGTGTATCCATCGTATGCTAATAAATGTCTATACATTTGTTCATAACGATCCCTTTTGATTGATTTCATGAGAAACCCCCTTTTTTGTTAAGACATAACATTGTATGCAGGCTCCTTGTCCTTCATAATAATTCCTCTATGTACTGTGTCGTACGTTGTTCGGAAGTAAACGAATAAAGGAATTCCATAAGAAAAAGAGATCCTATAAGGACCTCCCAAAATCATTTGTAAAATTATTGACAGAAAAAACACCTTAGCTCTCTTAGGTAGGAGCTTAGGTGCTTTACTTTAATTTTCTAATAAAGGTAGCAATCCTGGTTCCTCTTGGTAGGTTTAATCTACTTTCTTATCTCTCTTTGCAATAAAATGATAAACACTTCCTGCGTTAGAATCTGATGGAGCTGATGGATTATTAAATTCTTCCCAAGCATGACTAAAGGAACTTGTAACCATATCATGTAATTCAAATAATTCATCATGGTTATCTTTTGTAGAAGCTGATTCCGTATCAAGACTCAATTCTTCAATTAAATTCAGAAAATCCATAGTTTCGTGTTCGTTATAAAGACCGTAAATATCCTTAATCATCCTATACGCTAAGATATTTGGTATACATTCATTAATGTCCATCAGGAAGATGAATGAATCTTTATTATTCTTGTGGTATACCTGCACAAGATCAATTTCATGTTTATGAAAAGCAATCATTATATTATCCCTTAACATATTTTCATTAAAATAAAAGACACAATCCGTTCCTTCTTCCGACAACATGGATAAACCGTTAATAAAGGACTTCTTAATTCCCATTCGACATTCAACTCCTCTTCTTATTTTAGTAGTTTCCTTTTTCACTAGTTTCTAATCATTTTTTTGTTAATTGAAGTGCTTGTAATTTCTTTCGAATGCGAGTAATTCGACCACAGAATTCAAGAAAGGGTGCGGCGTAAAATTACTCAGTGTCGCTTGGGGATATCCATTTTTATCATCCTTCCTAATTATAAATAATCCTGTGTTTCCCTTAAGATTTATTTATGATATGCATTACTTTTATAAAAACATCAAAAAAAAGGCACAACCAAGTGGCAGGCCTTTACTAAATTATTTCGTGTTGTTGTCTTCTTCATCTTCAATCAGAATAATTTCAACGCTCTTGATACGAACGTCTGAATATTCATAGTTCCCATAGTCCTTATAGGTAGCGAAAACATCATATACGCCATCTCCAAAGCCTGAACTAAAAGCTACTGCTAATCCTTCATTCCCCATGCGGTAAGGAAGTGAACCAGCTTGGTTTTCACCTAGCGTAATATCCGAGATCTGATCATAAGTACCTGTTGTTTTAATAAAGCTAACAACTTTTTCTTCAATTGATTCCATCGCATTTTTTAGAACCAATAGAGACAGCTCTTTTGGTGATTTACTCGAGAAGCGAAGGAAATAACTAGATAAATTAGATTCGATAGCAATGCCCTGCTTTGTTAAGATATCGGCTACTTTATCTCCACCTGCTCCCCAAAACTGAATCCCGATTTCTTCTCCATCATTTTCCCACTGTGATTTGATGTAGGAAGGATCCATCACCATTAATTGTCCTGAATCTACCCCTACGCGTCCGATTAATTTTCTTTCCATGTTTAACTCCTCCTCTTTCCTGTTTAGTTATGCATTCGCCATATGTTTAGCAGCTTCTTCATTGCACATATACGAACCTAATCTCTCGATAGCTTGATCCAAGCTAAACATACCCAGTACGTAAAGCTCTCTTATGGTATTAACTGCTGGATGTGGTCCATCAATGTGAAATTGCTCTAACGATTTTTCATCCATCGCATAAAGTTGACCATTCTCTGATACAACCCCACCTTTTGCAAGCCAACGAACCATTCGTTCCTTTTTACTTAGAATGGTCATGCTTTTCCCTCGGAAAACAGCAGCCTCTTCTGGTTCTTGTTCAGAAATGAACAAAGCATTTGGTTGAAGAGAAAATGATGGCATTTCACAACTGACACAATGTAATCCTGCGAATATTGCTTGTTCCATATTTATGCACGCTCCTTTTCATCATCACGCATTTGTGCGTGTCCTTTTGTGTTAGTTCTATGTATGATATGCAGAAACGCTTATACTGAACACAAAAAGGAGACGTCCGAAGAGACATCTCTAATTGCCGATATACTCCATCAAATCTAATTGAAAGAAATTCTCCAGTTTCTCTATAGCATCTTTAGATGCTCGCCCACCTTCCATCAAATTGACCATTTCTCGTTCATCTACAGATATGCTAGCTGCAAGTTCTGCAGGATGTATATTGGCATTTTTGCAGTACTGATAGATGTATTCTCCAATTGGCTCTTTGAATCTAGTTAGTACTTTCATACAATCCCCTCCCTTTTTATGAGCTACTGTAGTTTATGCGAAAATCTGTGTTTTTATAAAAACGCTATTAAAGTAAATGATTCACCAAATTATGGTGTTTTATGACCGTTCACTAACCATTTTTCCTATTTCTTGCATAACATCCTATATACCGAAATAGTAGACTAAGGTACAGTAGGAAAGTAGTAAACTATTTCATGGAGGGAGAGCTTAAGATGAAAATGAACAGAAAAATAATGACTGGAATGCTTGCCGTAGGTCTTTTAACAACTGGGGTATTGGGTGTTCAAGCTGAAGAAGAAGCTCGTGGCATAAATATTACTGTTCCTGGATTAAACGGAACTAACACCGCAGGAAAGCAAACTAAAGTAATTTCGGATATGGATGGATATTTAAACATTTATGAAATTTCTGGCGATAACAAAATGGATGGAAGAGCAGAGACAGCACTTCATACCTCAACAGGTCCTTGGGTACGTTTATCTCATGACAATAAGGGCTATTTATTACCGAATTCAATAAAAAAAGATGCGAAAATAACTGCTAGATTCAGTTCTGATTTAACGACCTACCTACCTATTACGGTTACTGGTTCATTCCAAGGTAATTAAGTCACTGATTCCAAAGACATTATTAAACAGATTTAAAGACCATGAGGATTTTAAATCCACGTGGTCTTTATTTTTACCTTAAGCTTTCTAAAAAGGGCATCTCCCATTTAGGAGAGTAAATTGTAAATTATAATTGACTAATGTTTATATTTCTGGTTTACTTGAGTTGAGGATATAACCAAATGGTGTCCCGTAATTACTAACTGTGAAATTGATACTATTAATTCCAGTGGTTTTAAGTAGCAGAATAGGAGAGTGAGAAATGTTAAAACAACAAATTGGGGTTGAATTCAAGCGGATATTTACGTTTAATAGAGTTTTAATATGGTTTCTAATTATTACTTTGCCTGTGTGGATACAGTTCTTGATAATACAGGATGGCTATTCCTTCACAGACAATATAGACCTTTACGGGCGTTTGCTTAACGGTGTTAGTGCAATGATTTTTCCAATTTTGATATTGTTCGTTTTTGCCGACACAATAATTCATGAAAGAAATAATAATTATTTAACTTACACCAAGATTAGAATAGATTTTAATACATATCTGAACGCTAAAATCATAGTAAATGCACTTCTGTCATTTGGGGTTTCATTCCTATTTGCATTTTTACCGTTCGTATTTGTTCAATATATAAACCCATCTTTTGGATTTATCTCTGATATCGGGGTTAGTGGAAATCTACCTGGCACAGTAACTTTCGACCAATTATTGGTTTTCGGACCTTTTGTGTATGGATTAATATACTCCATCTGGGTGGGACTTAATGGTGTTTTATTTGCTACTTTGCCTATAATCTTATGCCTACTCTTAGATAATTCATTTGTTGCACTATCAATACCATTTGTATGGTATCAAGGGTTGAGTTTTATCTCTGCTGTGTTAGGCATTGCAAAATTTGCACCATTATATACGGTTTTCCCATATTCTATAATCCAACAAGAATTATGGACAGTATTTGTACCATTTTCTATCCTATTAGTAATCGTGATTGTCAGTTATATATATCTAAAGAAAAGGAATTCAACAGAATGGTCATTTTAAGGAGTCTTATTAATGAGCTTTTGCAGTTAAGATGGATTATATTGGGCTTTGTTATCTTTATCTTTTGTTTTGGAATTAGAAAAACAATTATCGAAAGTAGTGCACCTGTAAATGCCTGGGATCTGTTAATAACATTATTAAGCGATGTTAACTTGATTCTTTATTTCATTTTGCCATTTCTGTTGTATTTCAATGTTATTTTTTTAGTAAAGAACTTTGAATATCATTCATTGATTAGATTAGGCTCATATCAAAAGTGGGTAAGAATGGTCACAATGAAAATCCTAATTTATATAATTTTGACGATTTTCGTTTGGTTATTAGTTGCATTCATTATGACTATAGGCTTCTCTTATACAAACGAATGGAGTTTAGGAAGTAATTCATTTGTAACTACTGACATTATGAGTCAGTATTTTACTACTCCAGCTCTAGCTTTAATATATCAAATAGTTATGTTCTTTATTACGACATTAATTATCTTAACTTTTGTAAATACTACATATGTTTTCCTTCAGTCTTGGAAATGGATTAGTTTTGTTGTTACCGCTTTATATATATTTTCTCTTGTATCCTGGAAGCTTTTCCCTGAGAACCTTACGAAAGTATCTCTTTCAAACTATGTGGCTATGTATCAAACATTAAACCTTTGGAAAAGCACATTCACGACACCTATAATGGCAATCATTTCGATTGTATTAATCTACTTAGTCTTGCAATTTAAAGATGGAAAACTTAAAGTAAGCCTCACCTCTTTTCAGATGGGAATCGCCGTATATCTTTCTATAGTCGTACTAGGAACTTATTTTATGACGGATATCCGAAGTAACACTGTTATCGATCTATTTCTCCTTAATTTTTTCGGCACCTCATCGTCGGGTTATACTCTCATGTCTTATTTGTATTATATAGTAGTATTTTTTGGATTTTTATATCTTACCCAAGTCTATCTAACTAGAGAATTTTCAGAATTGAGTTACTACAAAATCATACGATACAGCTCCATGTTTAAGTGGATGGGTGAATGGTTACGAAAGATTTTATTAATGGCTATGTTGTATTTAGCTTTTATATTTTCATTGACTTTGATAGTGGCATATTCTAGAGGGATGGAATTTTCCTTACAGGTAACTGTAGTAGAAGATATGACTTTTGCTTCTCTGTTATATCACTTTTTTATCAATGGCTTACTACAATTAAGCATTTACCTTTTACTAATGATTACGTTGCAAATAGTTTTCAAAAGAAGTTCAACCAATTTACTGACAATAGCCTTTTATATCGCGTTACTATTTCCTGGATATAAATATATTCCAGTGGGTTTAAATGGGTACAGCCATTTGATAAATGGTTCCTCACCAATAGTTATATCATTGTATTTGTTCCTCGTAGCTTTAATTGAAGGGATATGTATATTTTATTTGCTAAAGAAAAAATATGTATTAGAGGGAGTATGATTATATATGAGCCTTATTGAAGTAAGAAATGTCCATAAGTCCTATAAGGGCTTAACTATATTCCAAGATATAGATCTAACTATTGAAAAAGGGAAAATTTACGGGATTGTAGGTCCTAACGGCTCTGGCAAATCTGTATTATTCAAGTTAATCTGTGGATTCGTGAGACCTGACAACGGAGAAATACTAATCGGAGGGGAATACTTACACAAGGATATAACTTTTCCAAAGAATTTTGGTATCATAATTGATAGACCCGGTTATCTAGGGAATAAAACCGGTTTTGAAAATCTTAAATCTCTAGCTATGATACAAAATAAAATTGATGATGAACAAATCATTAATACAATGAACTTAGTTGGACTCCAGTCTACAGCAGAACAGAAGGTTCGTAAGTATTCATTAGGCATGAAGCAGAAGTTAGCTTTGGCACAAGCCTTCATGGAAAATCAGGAAGTATTAATACTGGATGAACCTTTTAATGCTCTAGATTCTGAAAGTGTGGAGAAATTGCGTAGCCTCTTACTTGCTTACAGAGAAGAAGGAAAAACAATTATAATGACTAGTCATAATCAAGAGGATATTGATTTACTCTGTGATGAAGTCTATAGAATTAATAAGTTTAAGTTAGAAAGCTTATACTAGTTATTACTACTACTTCTGTGGATTCTGAAAAACGAATCTATGTAAGATTTAGAATAAATACGATAATAAAATATAATGAGCTAGGAGAACATATCCCAGCTCATTTTTCATGTGTATTCACATCAACTTTTCCACTAATATAGCCTCTATAAAAACAAAACCTTTAATCTATGATTGTAACATCGACAATTTCATCTAGGTTTAGCTTTAATAAATAGAAAGGATCTTGTAATTCAATTTCTCTTCTGCTTAGGTCTACCCCTTCGACAATGCCTCTTCTATATACAAACTCCCCATCTCTCCACATCTTCACTTTCGTGTCTGCTTTACTGATAATTGCAATGTCTAAGATGGTTTGAATCGCATCATAATCCCATTCATCTAATTGTGGCTTTGCTTCCCTTTTTAACCCCTGTTTAAAGCCTTTTAGCATAGACACGTGCTCTGTTAACATCATGCCTTGCCACTTCTTCATGCCACGGTCTACAATCAAAATGTCCACTCCCTATTCCTTATGCCCACCGACCATCTTAGAGCGTTTCACTGTAGTTCCTGCAGCTGTATAGGAAACGGCTCTCAATAATGCAGCAGACCCATATCGATTTCTAATATTATCCATAGCGGTTGCAAGCTTCCGGTTCTTCCAATTATCTTTTTCAAAAAGACTCAGTTGCATTGATTGTTCATCTTCTAACTTTGTAACAGAAATGGATATGTGTCGCACGGGATTTCTATTATAATTTTCTTTTAATAAATCCAAGCACACTTCGTATATTTTCATGGTGTCATTAGTCGCTTCCTGAATGGTTCGAGATCTTTGAAATCCACCGCCAAAAGCATCTTTACTATAACCAATTCCTAATGAAATCGTTCTAGCTGCTTGGTAGGTATCTCTTGCTCTCTTTGCTACATCTTCACACATTTCTAATATAACGGCTTTTACTTCCTCGATTTTATTGTAATCTCGCATTAAGATTTGACTTTTGCCATAACTGATTTGGCCCTCTACTACAGGAGAGCCTAATTCGGACAAATCAACCCCATGAGCATGGTGATATAGTTGGTTGCCCATTACGCCAAATTTTTCTTCTAGTAGTTCTAAAGGGTATCTAGCCAGCTGTCCTATATTAAATATCCCCATATTGTTTAGTGTTTTTTCTACTTGGCGACCAATTCCCCACATTTCTGATAAGGGAGAGACTGTCCATAATTTTGTTTGCACATCAGCATACGTCCATTTCGCAAACCCAGTTTTCTTTGCTTCTAAGTCCAAAGCAAGCTTCGCCATGAGCATATTTGGACCCATCCCAGCGGTCGAATGCAATTGCAAAGTATCTAATATTTCTTTTTGTATTTCTTTAATTGTATTTTCTGGTGGTCCCCATAGCCTTTCAGTACCAGTCAAATCAATAAAACTCTCATCCACACTATATACGTGTATGGCTTCTGGAGGCACATATTTGTGTAGTATTTCCGTAACAGCCATACTCATTTCCAAGAAAAATTGCATTTTAGGCTCAAAAATCTGTATGTCCGGGTGGTTAGGAATTTCAAATAACCGTGTTCCGGTTTTGACACGGAAACGTTTTTTCATTGCAGGAGATGCCGCTAATACCACAGATCCTTTTTGTTCTAAATTACCAACTACTGCAATGGGAACTGTCCTTACATCTAAATCGTGTATAACAGCCATACATGAGGCGTAAAAACTCATCATATCCACACAAGCGATGGAGCGGTTAGGCAATTCGTTATAATTGATCATCGCAATATGTGCAAAGTTCTTGAACGCTGATCTATGAAATCAATATATCCTTTTCTCCTCATGCTTTCCAAATGACCATGAACTGTTGCTGGAGAATTTAGCCCCACACCATAAGCTATCTCTCTTATGGTTGGGGAATAACTATGTTCAGCTAAATACCCTTTTATATACTCGTAAATTAGTTTTTGACGATTACCCATTAGACAACATTCCTTTCTTTTTGAGTTACTGGAACAAATGCGAGCACATTTTCGGTAATAAACGTACGTTTTGCATTCCTATTGAAGCAAAAAACATGAAAAGTATCACCTTGAATCTTTAGGAGTTTTACTAGCCTTTTGCTTATATCTCCTTTGGAATCCAAATACATTAAATCAATCAATTGATTACGTCCCGTACATTTCATTAAATCTCTACGCACATCTGTTCGCCCCTTTTTCTTTCAATTATACGAACGTTCGTTTGATTTTACAAGAAGAAATTTTTTCTATTTATCAAGTTCGTTCTTGTTTTACAAAAAAAGAGACACCCATTAGGACGCCTCGGCTTTTCTATTCTGTTTCGTAGATGACTAATGCGGAATGCATAACACCTTTCTCTGTTTCTTCATAAACAGCAGCATACTTAACATCCACCAATTCCATTTCACTTTCACCTAAGAACTTATTTATTTCTTCCTCCATTCTTTCCAAAACGAACCACTCACTAAACGACTTCACTTTTCTCATCTTCTTCATCCTTTCCTATCCACATCTCGGAACTTTTTACTCCCACTCTTCAACAGATAAGTATTTTACAAAGCCATTGCATTCACCATCAAATTCATCATTGGATTGAATCACATTGTCAATATCAAAATCATTATGGTACTCTTGAAATGCTTCTAATAATGTTTCTTTTTGTGAAGAGTATATCACCGTTCTTACGGACATTAATTCTTCACCATGCTCTTTTTCCATCTCTTCTTCTTTGATGTAATCTACCAAACATAATTCTTTTATTTTAATTTTCATTCTCCTTTTCTATATCGCATAATGTGTCTACGGTTACATAAGTTCGCACAAATTCTTTGTCCCTTACTATACCCATTTGATAAATTCATTTGTTCTGTCCTCGAAATGACACAAGCGTCCATCAATTTTCAACAAAAGAATATCGCCAAGCACCGCATATATTCCAATATACCTAATTTTATAGGTGCCATAATTTGCTGCACATTTTTTCAAATCATTCTCTAGTACTTTCCATGAGTTTTTATATAGTTTCATGTGATCTTCTCCTTTTGAATGAGTTCTGGGTTCAAAAATTGGTCACCCAGCACTTCGTATCGTGTATTGGTGTTCAATCTTCTGTTTCCAGCAAAATAAAACCCTGACCAATCTACTTTAAATTCCACTATTCCAGAGAGTCTTAAATCGATATTGCTATGATAATGAAAAATGAGATCATGCTCGTAAATATCTACCCCTCTACAATCTTTAATTCCGGTAAATCCAGACATGACATAGCGGTCATTTGAGAAATAATAAGATAAGTCTCCTCTTATCATTTCTTCCCAAGCAATCCATAAATTTAATGCCGTGTCCCACGCTCTAAATTTATACTTCACTCTACGCCCTCCTATCTTAGCTTTTCTAAAATCGTAAACCGTCCATCGGAGAGTTCTTTTCCATTTTCAAATGCTTCAATCGACGCGATAATCTCGGAAAGATAGCCTTCCGAAGGGCATCCATTCCCCATCACGCCACTAATTACCTTTGTAGACTTTTCTTTTCCATTATTTAATTCAGACATTTATGACTTCCTCCTTTAATAGTCTCAAATCTTCTACAGCAACAATCGTAAAACCACCACCGTCGAGCCTCACATGATATGCATGTACCGCTACAACTTCTCCTTTTAGAAGCATTCCTCTTCGCCGCACGTCAATATGTCCCATAGAACCTTTATTAAAATGCCTAATTCCTTGCGAATAGTTACCAGTTATTTGAACGCGGTTGCCTTTTTCAAACCCATTCATGATTGATCCTCCTTTTTATATGACGGTCAAGCCGCTCCTTTTTATTTGATACATGTCATTCTATGCAGTTGCCTTCTAAACCATAAGAAAAGACGCCCCTAAGGACGTCGTCTTATTCTTAAGTTATTCAGACTATTTTTAGAGCACCTTTACATCCAGGTAAATGATTACTTGACCAAAGGCAATTTCAATTCTATCTAGTCCTATGATTCTATACTTTTCGTCTAATACTTGGACAATGCTACCAACGCAGAGCATCTTCATTCGGTCACTTTACTCTGCAATGTCAGAACTTTTAATACAGAGCTTATTTTCTCTGACGAACATACACATTCTCCTTTGATAAGACTAATTCATTTTTATATCGCTTTGAAACCACAATAATTCATCGTGTAGTACAATTCTAGTGTTATGAACATTATACGAAATGGCATGTTCTAAAGCAGTTTAATTGCTGCTCTTACTACTTCTTCCTTTGATTCATAGGTATCAAACACACGGAACATATCTACCCCGTCTTCTACAAATTCGAATTTTTCTAGCACATAGAAAGGTGCCTCTTTATAGATCTGGTGTTTCCCCACTTTTACTACTTCATGCTCCCCTGCTGTTAGTAATTTCTGGAGTATCTGATTTTCTTGGTTGGTCGAGATTCTATCTCCCTCTGCAACTGCCATCCACTCACCTGAAAGCTCGTCTAAGGACATTGTGTACAAGTCATTATTGTCAATAAGGAGCTGGTGAAACTTTTCATCTTTGCCGCATTCCTCGGCTATCTCCCCAAACACTTCACCTAGTTTAAACAATAATTCTTTTTGCTTTTCATTCATTAACAATCTCTCCTTTTTTAGTGACAGCATGAAGCTGTTCCTTTTTGTAAAGACCCTCTATCTTATGCAGGAGCAGGCTAACTAATCATTCATTCGACCTTTTTTTGGTGGTAGTTTATGTAATCTAATAGAGATAATTTCCTCTGATTTTCAAAAAAAAAGAACGCCCAGTTGGACGTCCTTAATGATTTCATATTTCTGCTACATGCAAACGCAGTACGCTTTCAAGATACGGCAACTCGCAGTGTTCAACACCTGTCTTCCACCGGTTATTCCGATAACACATACACATTTTAGAATCAAGATGTATCTGTAAGAGACAGGGATACTCCTTCTTAATCATACCTGCCAGAAGTTCTCCCGCTTCATCTGGATCAGTAAGAAGAAAGACTTTCTCACAGGACGAGATAGCCCCGTCTATATCCATCCGAACTCGGTTGTTGAGTCTAGTGCCGTTCGTAACCACTACGTACGCCGTAGGTAGTAGCAGTTTAAGATTATCCTCATCATGAAATCCCTCTACTATAAACCCAAGCATATATATCCGCCTTTCTCTTCTCATCAAACTTTTGTAAGTTTACAATTTTCCTGGTCAAAGAATGCTATTTTCTCATTTTCCCAATTTCTTTCTTCAATGACTATTTCCAAGTCTACATTATGGGTCAGTTCTAAAATTCTCATTAAGAACTCATCGAAAGAGAAGCAGTCACTTGTATTCATCTCTATTAAATAGTGAGACATGCTTTCCCTCTGAGAATTACCATATATGGTGCTGACCCCAGCAAAGTACCTAGCGACTTCTTCTTGGTTCGTGAAAGAAGTCAGATACTTATTTCTCAAGCCATTTGTTTCCACTACAAAGCTTTCTATTTCAACCCCTCTGTATATGGTTCCCTTATAAGGGAATAGGTGTTGGAACGTCTTATACATCGTTTGGAGATGTATGAGAATGTCGTCTAAAACCTCACCATTCAGCCAATAAATAAGGAATTTTTCTACTTTTTGTATACTGTTATGATACGAACAATATTCCACTTTCCCAAGTATTGCTGAAAGGAAGTAATTATATTCCTCTTCGTAGGTTTTGACTGAAACATCATTTGTCTTTAACGTTAGCAAATCAAATGCCCCCTCTTTAAATCATCTATTCATACTAGACCTCAGCGAAACTCATATAAGTCTATTTCCACTGGACTATTTTTAAAAATTTCCTCTATTCCTTGTTTGATCTCCGTCCAATCTCCCCCAGCTAAACCGCATCCAATATAGGTTGGAATCGCGACAGATAGATTAAGTTCTCTCGCTTTTTCCTCTACTTGTTGAATTCCTTTTAACAGAGCTTCTTTTTTGGTGTAGACCGTTTTGTCATAAGTACCTTTTCGGATATTCACTTGGCCAAATACATTAGCGATGATATTCCCATCATAAACATCTACAAAATTAACAAGTCCCAGCAAGTCTTCATCTTTTAGGCCCTTTTGTAGTTCCCTTAGTCGAAACTTTTGATATTCCTTTTTCACATTCGGATAACGCATCATAATAGATTGTGCAAGGCCCTTACCCATAAATCCTTTACAATTAACTTGTTGTACCAAAATATCCTTATCCGACAATAAAATATTTCCCTGTATCGTTTTCATTTTTTATTCTCTCCTCTAGTTTCATTTCCCTCATTACTCCACCTGATAATCAAGCTATAGGTGTCAGTAGGTGAATACTTGGAATTAGTCGTATGATATACATCAAAATTTCGTTTTTTGAGTTCTTGGACGACCTCTATCACCATTTCGAGTGGTATCCCTTTTCCTTGAATCTGGTATTCGAGAAAGTTCTTTTTGTGTTCGTAATGGTGTTCGACAATACGGCAAGCAATTTCAAAGAAAAGATCTTTTGTAACAGCAAATCGACAAGCTGTAGCCTTCCCATTTTCTTCTACACCATTGGTCATTCAGAAAACCTCCAAAATTCGCCTTCGGTTTCCTTTCGCATGAATATATGATGAGTGATACCAGTTGAATTTTCCCAGTTCATATCTATTTGGCCAGCACCATCGTCTAACACCTTGTCGACCAAACCAACATCCCCTTTTTTGCAGTACCTGGAGTTGACGAGCAACTCTATTTTATCTCCTACCTTCATCTTCCAATTCCTCCTTTTTATCATCAGCCAAAAACTGTCCTAAATTGTTTGTTCTGTTTATGATATGCACGTAAGGATGGCCTAACAACGAAATGCGAAAGGTAATCGTTCGGAAGAAAAGAAAAAGACCCTTGGTGCAAACCAAGAGTCTCATCTGTCTATTCTTTTTTAGTTGGCCTCTGGGTAATACTCAAACCCCTGTATTAGATCTCCTTCTACCACGATCGATATTCTTCGATTTCCGCAAGAACATCGGTGTTCTCCCATAATATAGGTAGAACACTCGTAACATTCATGTTTCAGGTATACTTCTGTTCCGAATGGCACTTGTTCCTCTAGATACTTTTCTTTTGCTGACTCTGCGACTGTGGCAATAACCTCCGTTGGCGTCAAATCCTCGATGTCTATTTGATGCTCTGTTGCATAGGCAATGGACTTAATCAATAACTTATCGGTCTTTTTGACTTGATTGATCTTGCTATTAAATTGATTTGTTATCTTCCTGTGCAATTCGACCACATTGGTAGGCGATTGATTATTACTGAGCTCAATCCCTTGGACAACACATGAAGTCATATGTGCCGTCGGAATATGTCTTTGGTAGCTTGGATATTTCTCCGATATTTTGTCAACAACGTTATTTTTGAACCATGCTTGATACCCACTGGGTTTCGGAAAGAATCCTGATTTCTTATACTTAATAACGTCAATACCCTGTGTTTTCAGAAAAGTGACCACTTCATCTATTTTGGTATTCTTTTCTGTTACAAGCCGCTTATATGTTTCCTGGTTCTCCTTTTGTATTTCATGCCAACTCTTATACAGGTCTATTACCTCTTTTTCAGTCAATGCTAATAACTTATCCCATTCTCGGATTACTTCTGCATTTGGAAACTGTTTATATACACTCATGAATTTACCCTCCCGTATTTTCTGGCAGTGCCAGACCTTCTTTTTCTGTCTGCTGCATGATATGCAAGGAATCTTGGTTCCACAACAAACAGAAGGAAGAACAAAAGAGACAGCCGAAGCTGTCTCCTTGTTATATCGCTTTATGAGAGAGTTCTTCTTTTGATATCCATTCTTCGACAAGACGTTTTGCTTCATCCATTCCAGAAAGATCAGATGGATACGTACAAGAAAATGTACCCAAACGTTCAACAGCTAATACATCATCTTTTTCAAATAAACTAATGATCGCTTGATAGAATCGATAAGCAAATTCCATGTCATCTCCAAATGAAAAGTCTCCAATCCCACACTCCGAACCTATAATATCTACTCCGTAGCCTTCTTCGTCATCGCAATAAAATAGTATTTTAATGACATCCTCATTTTTTACAATAATATTGTACTGTTCTTTTACTTTAGCCATTTTCAACATCCTCTCTTTTTTATGTTCCATTCGTCTTGGGTAAATTCGTGCTTATTCTACTCCGAACTGCCCATCACGATATTCATGCTCCTCAATTTGATCTACACTTTCCATTACTGCTTCCGTATTATCTGGATACAGCAGATATACCTCCTGCCCATCATTAAACAATTTTTTAGCTTTTTGGGAACTTATTTTTGTCATACCTTCATCGGTATATGCCATCCATTCTCCTCCTCAATGCAGTCAAGCTGCTCCTTTTTAGTTAATACCTTCTATCATATGCAGTTCTTTTCATAACTATAAGAAAACGCAATTAGATGGACACGTTCAACTTTGAAAAAATCGGTTTTAATTAAGGGGAGAAGGAAGTTTAAAAATAAAGCGATAAATAAACCACATATTTACTAAAAAATGTCGTATTATTAGGTATATTAAGTTAATGGGGGTCGAGAAGTATGTATGATTTATTAATGGTGCTCATCGGAGCAAGTTTTTTGGCAATGTGCCTATTTATATTCTTAGCTATCATTTCTTGGATTAATAAAAAGAGTAGTAAAAGCAAGAATATGATTAAGTTTGCTGGTTTTTCATTAGCAGCAATATTCTTTTTTGGATTTGTCTCGGAATTATTTGAAGAAGACACTCCGGTCAGTAAGAAAAAAACAGAAACTTCTGCACCTGTAGTTGCAAAAGAAACAGAAGAAGAAAAAAGTATAAGAGTAGCAAAAGAGGCTGAAACAAAAGCGAAAGAAGAGGCCGAAAATGCAAAAGCAAAAGAAGAACAAGCAAAAGCTGATGCGGATGCAAAACTTAAAGCAGAAGCAGAAAAAGTGAAAATTGCAGAAGAAAAACGGGTAGCAGAAGTTAAATTTTATAAAGAAGAATTATCCCCTCAAATGCAAACAACATTAAAAGAATACGACGCGATTTGGGAACAACTTTGGGTAGCTACATTCAATGGAGTATCAAATGGCTCAGTAGATGTTTATAATGCATACTCGAATATGAAAGCAATAGATACTCAATATAGAGCTCTGTCTACCAAAATAGATAATATTGAAAAAGGTTCCTTATCCAAAAAGAATCAAAAGGAACTAAAGACGTTCAAATCCAAGTTAAATTCTGCAGTTATGTATCGAAGGATGGCATCTGATGAAGCAGCAGATATGTTTGACGCTGGCACATTCCGACCTTCTGAATTCGAGGATGTAAAAAGAATTGTAAACTCTTCCGATATTGACATGATGCAGGCAGCATTGAGCATGACCGTCATTGAGGATAATCTTGGTCTTTTGGGCGAATAAAGTAAAAAAAACCAAGATTATTTTTTTCTTGGTTTTCTTCTATTTGCCATAGTTTTTTAGCCACTCTCACTCTTTTTCAATCTTTTTATCGAGACCATTGAAACGAATAGCCAACTTCTTTGTAAACAAAACCCCATTATTCATAGAAAACACATAATTCTTTCCTGTTTCTATATCTTGCCATACACTATCTGTCCATATTAAATTCGCTATCGGTTTATTCATAAGAACTAAAGAAAATGCATAAAGTTGCTCCTTCCCAGTAGTCTCAGCATGCGATAAATAAAACCCGAACAATCTTCTATAACCAAAGAATTTTATTTTTTTAGCTCTTACACTACTTTCTTTTTTGTTCATTTCGGTTCCTCTCCTTTCTTTGCCTTCGTCCAATTAAACAAAATCGTGGATACAACAAACCCTAAGACTCCAGTTAAAAATGGGAAAACGGTAATGAATGCCCAATTGCCTATCGGTGAGTCGGGTATAAAGATCATTGCTATAGCTATGCCGTTAGCACCTATCAAACCAATGACAGCAAATATATGCAGAGCGGTCTTAAAAAATTCATTTGCTTTTTTCATAAGTACACGATTTACTTTACTTTGTCTGATGCTTTTCTGTTTCGACACTAAAACACCCTCCCTAACTGCAGCTTCACTGCTCCTTATTAATGGATATAGTTATCTATATATATGCGAATAGCCATCAGAACATAAGAAAAGACGTCCATCAGGACGTCTTATGATTCTTTTAATGCTTCTTGTGCAATTTTCTGTGCTACATACAAAGTAGTCGTATGAATGTTATCAATCTCTTTTAAAGCTTGCTCATACCGCTCTATTAATTTTACTGATTCAAATACCAAAACTTCTGCTTGATTTTCAATTTCGTAATCATCATCACCATAACGACAACTTTCTTTATATGCTTTTAATTCTTCTAATAATTTACTCATTTTCTTCACTCCTTTAGATATCTAAGCCTTATATTAGTTCTATTAGTTAGCCCACCGTTCATATGGATAATCCACTCTATCAATAAAGCCGATTTCTTTTGCCTTGTAACGTACTTTCATTGTGTTTTCGTAAGTCCAACCCCAAATTTCTTTATAATCATTTAGGAAACCTTGTTCACCCTTCATAATAAATCCTGCGAATTGCTGAACTAAATGTCTCATTGTTCCACCTTCACTAAAACCATCCCAACGATAATGATTAATTGGACGGATTCGTTCTTGAGTGTAACTGTCGATGAAATAAAGAAGACCATTTTCAGCAAAGATAAATTTACTTGGTATGAGTTGTTCATCTTTTTTTGTTCCTAAAGTTGGGTTATGGCGTTCTTTGTCTGTTTCAACAATGAATCTTATTAAAAGATTAATTGCATCTAACCTTTCAACTCTTTTAGATTTCATAATGTTCCTCCTATTGTGTGCTTGTCCATTAAACATTTCTCATATACAGCAAGTTTTTGAATTTTTCTAAGTCCCTATGACGATAAAAACGATAATATCCTTCGTAATACGCATCACTATTTATAACCATTTCATTCGCTACTTCTATTGTTAATAAATGCTCTGTATCACTCTCAAAATCAAAATAGTTTCCATATATGAATGGAATTTGAGCGTAAGCAATATTTTCACCCTCAATAATCTTTTCAATATCAGTCTTGACGAAGTGGATAATCATTGACTCACCCTTTCTGCTACGCTTGATGATTCTTTTGCAACATTTGGTCTAACAGTTCATTTCCCATATATCCAACAGTCAGAATGAACGACTATGCGATTTCCACTCTTATCTTCTAGCCCACATGGAAGTAAAATAATTCCGTTTCCTGCGTTGTATCCAATAACTACATACTCGATATCTCCAGTATGACCGTTATAAACTAATTGACCCTTTTCAAACTTCATATAAATCGCCCCTTAATTCGTTACCCATTCACATGCCAACCCCTTTACTTCATATGCTAATTAGAGCTAGAATGGCAACTACTGACCAATATTTTTCAAGGCGTTTTCAATTGCTTCATCAAAACCGCATCCCCCGTTATAATATCGGACTTCAAATGTAATTTCCCCGTTTTCACTAATACTTGCATTGAAAATACCACTATCTGGGTCAACTTCTTCTTTTTCAACTTGATAAACATCCCCGTTCTGAATCGTCATCGTACGATAATGCTTATCTAATAGATATTCTTCGTAGCTATCAAAGTAAGACGGAAGCTCTTTATTTCCTAAAAGTCTTTTGCATTGTTCTTCCAAATTTTCCTTCTCAAATCTTTCGACTCTACTTAAGACGCCTTTGTAATGAACTGTTTCACTCAAACTATTCATCCTCCTTCAATCTGAAATATTTAATTTGTTTTACTTCATTGCTGTTAGTTGTTCAAAGCCTCTTTTAATGCTTCCTCTACCTATCCTCCGTTAACATGATAAGTTATTATTATCTGCGAGAAAAGACGCTCCTTTTTTTCATATTCTCCTCATGATATGCAGATATCTTCTAAACCATAAGAAATCAAATGCCTTATTATTACACCCTCTAACTTCTTGTATTAGATGATTTTTCTCTAACTGGTATGAAATGTATCTACTTTTCTCATAAAATCTAATCTCATGTACTTTTTATGTTAATTCGATTCCAGTTCTTTTCGTAAACAGGTTTGTCTTTACGGAGCATGATAAACATTCCATCTTCATTTTGATACTTCTGAAATCTTCGGAACGGGCTACTATCTTTTTCCAATTCCCATTTAGCAACAAGAGAATAAGCATTTTCCGACTTCACAATAATTGTAGGTTCGTTCCATTTTTCTAACCAATTATTAATATAACCCTTTATTTTAGACATATAATCCCATCACCTTTCTAATATGGATAACATCTGATTCAAAAAAAGATGCTCCGAAGAGCATCCGATTCCTCATGAATAGTGAACTTTAATTTAATGCCACTTAACTTTCCCTCCATTTTCTGCACAATCTTTAAAAATGTGTTTCAAGTCAGAGAACATTGCACAATCTGATCTTCCTGCATATCCATAGCAAATATTATCGTCTTCATCCTTAATCTTTTCGTAAATCAGCTTTGCTTGTCTTTGGTCAATGGAACCTTCACAATCTGATTGATAACAAAAGTTCGCAATTTCGGATGTTATTACATTTCTTTTAATCAGTTCATCCGTTTGTTTATTATATTTCTTATAAAAAGCCTCTCTATCCATATCTGGTAAGCTCATTGCTTTATCTAGCTTGGAGAAGTGATTTCCAAATTCTAAACTAGATAGAGTTGCAATTTTTTTTCGATAGAGATTAAAACCTCCATAACCCATATCCGCACTAAAACTTTTTGATTTTATTGTAACTCCCACTGAAATTCCTCCTTATATTTAGTTCTCCATTTGATTCTAGGGCGTGTTGTTTATTGCATTTTTTTTCCATCCACGTTTCTAAATCTTCTTTTAGGAACGAGCCAGTTAAATAGTTTTGCCTCCCACAATTAGGGCATGTTCTACTTAGTGTTTTTTCAAACTCACCACAACCAGAACACTGATATTTATACTGATCCATTTTTAATTGTTTGATCTCTAATTCCAATTCGTCGATGTAATCAGCACTTTCTGTTAAAGCAGCTGTTATAATAGATGACTGAAATTTACTAGCTAAACTTCTTAGTGCTCGAGTTCTAACTTTCGGCATATTCATTCTCCTTTTCTACTTCTCTATTGCATTACAGTGAGTTCAGCTTAGGCTGAAAGTAGTTTTTTTATTTCCGGCTCTAAATTCTTCAGGCAGTCTTTCATCGTATGACTGACATAAATACCACTTTTAGAATGCTGATAACCAGTTAAAACTTCTGCCACTGTGTAGTTGTACCCTCGTTGTTCTAAGAAAATGACAATGCGAACATACGGCAATTGCTCCAATTTTTCTAGTTTTCCTTTTGCTTCAGTTAACATTTCTACTTTTTCCATTGCTTCATAGGCTAGTTCTATTGCTTCTTTCTGCTCTTTTGTCCAATTAGCCCATGCAAATCCAGCTCGAAGGATCTCTTTTGCTTCTTTTAGTTCCATTTTCATTCTCCTTTATCATTCAGCAGTTAATCTGCCCCTTTTTACTTAGTACTTTCTATTCTATGCAGTTGCTTTCGGAACAATAAGAAAAGACGTCCCCGAAGGACGTCTAATGTATTATTCATCATACTCTATTGGTTTTGGTGGAGACTTGGCCCATAGAAGTATTTCATTTAAAAACCTTTTCTTGGTAACAGTAAATTGAGGATTCTTGTCGTTTATAAAATCATACACACTAACATAACGAGAGCCCTTCTTGAACTTAAAATATTGCCAATCAAAAGGGGTTACTAAGTTGTACCACACGTTATACTCCAAAGATTTTGGCATACTATTTGCAATAGCTTTTTTCTCTCTACCTCGCAATATAATTTTTTTCATTTTCCCTACCCTTTCATCAATTTGTCCTATTTGCTTATTTTTCTATCTTTCGCTCAACTTTTTCCGGTTTGTGTCGTTACCTTCCGAACAATAATAAAAGACGCCCGGAAGGACGCCTAACATAAGGACTCTACCATTTCACCCATTCATAACCTACTTGGGTGATCTTTAATTCGCCTAATCCAGTCACTTGTACTTTACTCACATCACTTAGTCGAACTGGTATTGGATTAGGTCCTCCTTCATCCAGGTAAATTAATCCTTTAGAAATATCTATCTCCACGAATGAATGATGAAATCCGCTTAGTTTGTAAATACAACTCGTTAGATGTTTTTCAAATTTCATATATAAAATCTCCTTTTCCTGAAGAATGGTTTGATGTTGTGTTTATCTGAGAACCACACTCAATACATTCTACGAAAGACATGTCTTTGATATAACTACCTCACTTTGTACATACTGTGACCTTTTTCTCTCACTCATCTTCCTCATATGAAAAGTAAGAGATTTTTTCTGGAGGAATGTCTCTATTGCAAATAAACTCCCAGTGATTCTCGGTCTGTTTCACCCAATCTTTTGGAACACAGACCTTAAAACATGTATTTCCAAAACAATGTTGAGGTGTTAGAGATAAAAATATAGGCTTATCTCCATATATTTCAGAACGTGCATTAGAAAGCAAAAGTCCTTTTGCTAATATGCTAACTAACCACTTAGATGTTGTGCAGTGAAACAAAGTAACTATCTCATTTGGACTATTCATTTTAGCTTCACACCCTCCATTCTAAAGCGAGTACATAAGGCCGAACTGTTTAGGAATAATGTTGCTTCGAATGAGTGCCTATACACTCTTCAGATCCACATAAAGGTATTGAACAAGTAAACGTACCTGCAACTGAGCAACCATGTGTTGCCTGTTTTTCCTTACACTGATAGCATTTAATAGTATGCTCCTTACAAAAATTAGTTCCTTCCACCAATTTACCCATGCAAGGTCCTTGCCACGGTTTATCGTATTGGCATCTCACTTTTCCATCAAGGATTTTGACAGAATTCCAGTCTGCTTTCCATCTAATTCCGTCGTCCCCTTCCACATGGATTAGGTCCCCATCTTCAAAGACAACATTTCCTTCTTGATAACCTTCTTTTGTTCTAAATTTCACTCTAATAGTTTTCTCCATTTTAACTACTCCTTTACCTGACTTTTTTGTCTTCTACTTCGTATAGATAATAGAGATATTTTGAAACTAACTTTCATTATCTTTTTAAATTATCGTTAATATTAAAAGGAACACAGAACATTACTGTTACTAAACCGATTAGACTTAAACTCTTCACATTTATAAGGCAACCAATTAAAACTATTACAAAGCCTATAATTGCTATCCAACTATACAACTTCAATGTTTGTCACCCTTTCTTAACACGAATAATTCAATTGGGACGCATTATCTACTAACTACGTGCAATATCTACCAGTGTTTTATAATGTCTCAACAATTTGATTTCTTAAATAGCATAAAAGCGATAGTCGAGATTCATTATCAAATCCCGTTTCTTCTATTAGTTTCTCTAGCTGATCCACTTCATCCCCACGTAAAACAAGTGTCACTTCTTTATCCGTATAGTCCATTTTCGCGTCTCCTTTGCTGCACATGAGTCTAGTACGTCGCAATATATTTCGAACTGCGTACTATTCTAAAGCACCACAAAGCACCTTATACTTTGTTCTATTATCTCGTTTTACTTTTTTGATCCCTTGATAATGAGGACAAGTTGGTAACTGTAAACCACCAAAAGAACCGCTAAAGCGAATACATGAACATTCTTTTAGAATAGGATTTTCAGTACCTTCTGGAACGGAAAGATATTTTGTTCGCTCTCTATAGCCATTCGTACTTTTGATAGGACATTGATGTTGTTCAACCATTACATCCTCAGTTCCATCGCTCCCAAAAGCACAGCAACTTGATAATATCTCATTCTTTTTTGACATTAGTTTTCTCCCTTTCTTATTACGCTTTTTGTGTCTAGTACGTCGCTATATCTACGTACTTAGGTCTGTTACCAATATTTAAAAATACATTATGACTTCAATCTTTGCTCCATCTTTTTCAACTTCTTTTGGTTGTCACGCTTGGCTTTTCGCTTAGCTTCCCTCGTGCTATATCCTTCTGAAGTTAATTCCAAGACTTGCTTCTCAAAGTAATAGTCCCTATTACGACCGATCTCTGGATTCATTTGTATACCTCTCTCATTCTGCAGGTGAACTGCTCCTTTTTATTTTGTACATTCTATACTATGCGTCCTCGGTCTAATCCATAAGAAGACAAGCCCAGAAGAACGCTGAACAAACACTTTTTTGTTAAGTTCATACCAAATAATTCTGCAAAAAAAACACACCCTTTGACTATGGATGTGCTTCTGTTAAATAGTTTGTTAGGATGATACCTCTTTAATAACAACTGGCACAATTGCTCCTTCACCTGCTTGGATGTTTGATTTAAATCCATCAGGTGAACACATCTCGACGATTTTCTTCATTTGGTAAAGGAACTGATATTTTTCCTCTTCTTCATCTTCTTCAATTGACAAATCCTTATATGCCCAATGAGTACAATCCTCTTCCGTAGATTCAATAACTAAAACCTCTACAATGTCACTTTTCTTTGCCCCACACATAGAAACAGCAATCTTATTTGAATAGAAATGCTGGTATTCTCCGGTTTCTCTGTCTTTTTCACAATATAGATTCATTCGTAACTTACCCCTTCCGTATTTTACATTTTAAATCCAATCTTTTAATGTACACTGTAATGATAGCTTTTAGTTACATGGTATATGGAAACTATAAACCCCTTCATCTTTGAACGTGCGGTGATTGAAAACAGCCTTCATCTTTTCCCAAAAACCATAAGCTTCCGCGGTACTTTGTCCAGTTATACGTTCTACTTGCTTTTGATGCTTTAAGTATTTAACAAGCATTTCTCCATATCCTTTACCTTTTTCTATTGCTTCTACGTTATCCATGTATATATCAGAATAATCAAATCTCAATTGACCTGTGGCTCTTATCTTGTGGTCTACTAAGAATATAAAATTAGTTTCCAGATTGTTGAATTTTTTTATATGTACACTTTCAAAATTAATCCAGTTTTCATCGACTTTTATTTGTAATTTCATGTACTTTCCTCCGATTCTCCTTAAATGCAGCAAGACTGCTCCTGTTTATGAGTACATACTATTCTATGCAGAGAACAATTAATCATAAGAAAAGACGTCCAAAAGGACGCCTTTCAATTTTCTTCATCATCTTCTAATACCTGAATCTCTCTTTCCAAAGCTGCTAATTCTTTGTGTTTTCTCTTTATTTTTTCCAACCTTTGAACCTCTAACTCTTCTGCAGTAATCACTGGTATGACAGTGGCATTTTGCGACATGTTAGCACGCCCATCTTTATCGATAAGAACCCCACCACATTTTTCACAAGCCACATCTTTTGAATCCTTACTAAAATCTTTTATTGGATAAGTCTGTTGACATTTACTCTTTTGACATACTAAATACCCCATATATCGCACTCCTTTTCCAATTCTATTTTTTCTCACCGTTTCACAATTCTCATTGGTTTGGGTTAGATGTTCATATCATGGATTTCACTAATGACCTGGAAATAATGGAGTTCTTCTATATCCACTGTCCTCGGGCTTTCATACCCACTGGAGAATAACTTTCCATACTCTTTCCCATAGCGTGTGCCCTCAGAATGAAAAATTGCTTTATGTCTAAAATTACCTTTGAAAAACTCTAATTCGACTACATAGTATTTTCTTCTTTCCAAAACTATCAGTCCTTCCTTTTCAGTCTATTTGAACGTTTTCTGACTGTTCTTTTAACACTAATGTCCATTCTTCCCATTCCTCATAACAGTTGCATTCCACAAAACTTAGCATTCCTGTAGGCTCACAATCACATTCTGTCATAGCGACCATTAAATCACTTTCACCACAATAGTCATCTAGTAATTGTTTAGCTGAATAGGATTTCATTATTACTCTTCCAGTTTTATTACTGGTGATTGTTGCCTGTATCATTCGCTTCCCTCCTTCATTATTTGCAGCGTTCCAGCACCTTTTTAATTAACACACCCTATTCTATGCAGTTTCTTCCAATATATAAGAAAGACGCCTCGAAAGACGTCTAAAGTTCGACCTATAAATTAAAACAATTGGTCCTATTTCATTTACTGCTCTTCTTCCTCAACCTTAAAGTATTCACTGTACTGTTCATTACTTATGATAAAATCGTTTAGATACTCCATAACTTCTAATGTATGTTCTGCATATGTTTCATTTGGATTCTGCTCTGCTAGCACTTCGAACGTTCTTTCTAGTTCTTCAGGTATCTCTATATTTTCCTTTTTAGCTACATAGTGTAAAGCTTTAAAGATAATATCTGCTTGTAGAATATGTATTAGTTTGCCATTCATTTTATTCCCACTCCTATCTATTAGGCTTTCCACTCTCTAATTTGCTTTCAAATCATAAGAATAGACGCCCCGAGGACGTCTAAATTATGCTAAATAGAAATTTTACCTCCGAAAAGAGAGGGTGCTATTCTTGTTAAACTCTTAGTTACTGGGTTTATTCCAATTATTTTTCCATTTTTAATCGTGTCAAATTGATATAATATAGCCTCTCCTTTAAGACTTATATAAAAATAATCGTCTTTAACGAGTTTCATAAATTCTTCTTGGAGTTCTCTATTTTTTGCCTCAATATCTATTTTCTCTAATACTTCAACAAACGATTCTACAGATATGTTATAAGAAGTACCTTCAATTAAACCAATAAAATTCTTTTGTTTGAGTCTTACAAATTCAGCAATACTACCGTCATGCAGTTTCACTTTGTCTCCGCTATTTAATTTGCTTAATTGAGTTAATTTTTCCATGCTCGGCATTGGTCTCATTTAAATCAATCTCCATTCCTTTTTAGTTTTTCGTTCCTAGATTAATAACATCTATCCCTCATAACTACAATTTGTACCGAGTATCCTCCTTATATGCAGTCATACTGCACCAGTTTAATTACTACGCTCTATTATATGCAGTTAGCTTTCCAACTATAAGAAAGGAAATATCCTAGAAATACAGGTTCTGTTCTTCCAGAATATTAATTTCATTTAATTAAACAGTATCCCTCTGGATAATATATCCTTTTGGCACTTCATATACATAATCAATAGGTAACAAATTAGAATCAAATGCAAATATCGCTTCCTCTGAAACCCTTGATATTATACCGTCCACTTCGAATTGTTCAGAACTGCAGAAGTCCTCGAATATCCCTATTTTCTTTATTTCTCCAAGTGATAGAATCAACCTTCTCGGTAATGGTCTATTCATTAAGCCATTCCTTTCTTTATAGCAACAGCTACATAATTTGATAGTTTAAGACAATGACACAATTTGCACCAAGTTCCTCTTTTATCTGTTTTTCTATCTTCCTCAATTCTTCATTAGAAATACCATCATTTGTTGTAGTGAAACTTGTATTGTTTCCGAATGACCAAGGCTTTCCTTCCCCTTTGGAGAAATAGAAAGATACAAATATCGTTTTAGGCATTCTTTTTGCTTTTGCTAATTTTTTGTAAAAACCTCTATTTGGCATATGTTTTCTCCTTTTCATTTAACTTAATACCAATAATAAACGGGTATGCCAGCTTACTTCGTTTTAAGAAGCTGTGAAATCGATTCCCCATGAATACAAATAATGCTTGATGTCAGCGTCTAGAAATAACGTTTTAGCATCTTTTATAGTTAGATGTTCCAACTCGACGGTGATGCACTTAATTTCATGCACATCATGCTCCGCAAATGCTTTTTGTAATTTCTCTTTGGTAACATCCAAGACATAAAACACATCTGGATTCTTCTCGTTTTTCTGGTAATACACTACTGATACATGCTGGCCCATTTGCAACCTCTCCTTTCAATTTGCAGCAGAACTGCTCCTATTTATCTATCTCGTCCTATTCTATGCAGTTCACTTCCTAACCATAATAAAAGACGCCTCGAAGGACGTCTTGTAATTTACTCTTTGAACTTGGCCTTATCAGTTTCGTAAGCATATAGCACGTCATCGCCTTCAAATTGGTAATAGACTTTTTCAATATGTTTCTTTTTGGACTTGGTTCTGCAGTTCGATATGAACAGGCAATAATCAATGTGTTTCCTTTTTTTGGTGTCGTCATATTTTATTTTAGATACACCCGTTGCATATTCGTACACCGCTGTTTTGAATGTCTTATTCAAGAAGTTGTTAATTTCACTTAGTTTTAACGGTTTCCCATTATGACTTTTCAAGGTAGCGATTTTCAAAAAGTCTACATGGATACTGATGTAGGTTAGGTTCGATAAATCGATCGTATACTTTTCATTCCAATGATAAATTCGACTTGGTTTTCTTTTATAATCGATTATCTTTTCTAACTTGAACTTTTTCTCATACCTTTGAATAATGTCCCAGGTGGAACTTCCGCCCCTTGTCCTATTTAATTCAACCAGTTGGCATTTTGCTAGTTTCACTTTTTGCCTTAAGTTCATCTGCACGACTCCTTTAATTTATCAGTAAGTACCAAACATAAAAATAATGGCCAATTATAAGCCCAGATTCCGAAGAGGATTATGCCTCTTTGAAATTTATTAAAATAGCTTCCTTTAACATGATTACATAAGCAACTTGAGCTTCGTTTGAAGTTATTTGAAACTTCGTTGCAGTTTCCGTTACCTCGTAGTCCAAACCTTTCGTCCAAGAGTTATTTTCGGCTTCTAGATTTTCTAATGCGATTACTTTATATTTCTTCATCTTTTCCTCTCCTTATCCGCAGGTGAACTGCTCCTGTTTATTTAATACACGCTATTCTATGCAAGTACCTTTGGAACCATAAGAAAAGACGCCTCGAAGGACGTCTAATCGTTTCTATTTTTTAAACTTTCATTTCTGTAAACCTAATCTTACTCACGCTCTTTCATTATTTTTAAGAAGTCTTTCCCTTTCTTAATACCTTCATTACGACTAACAGCACCCATAACCCCATAAGGTGAATCATCATCTTTAACAGTCAATTTCCTATCGTTCCTTTAGACCATTGGGTTGAAAGGTCGATTTTTCATGATCGTTAAGATAATGCGTGAATCCTCCCTTATAATAGAGACAAATATTACCTGCTTTCGTTTTGCTATAAGCAATCGGGATCAGTTCATCTTTTTTCGCATGATATTCTGCTCCTTGTAGTCGCTTCATGAAAAGCACTCCTTTAAATCTCCACCATTTCCCTTACAATCGGGACACTCAATTAATTGATTCAAACCTATTCTCCTCCTTATTGTTTTGATTCTATTGAGTCACTTGTTCCAACGTCCATATCCTTACTCACTGATATTGTTTAACTTCATGATTTCTGAGATGCCATGTACAGCACCTTCCATATTTAGCGTTAATTCACTATGTCCGTTTCGCTTTATTTCCTTATTCATTTCTCTCCAGAGAGAGTCAGATATCTGTTTTAAGCTCCCTAATTCCTTATGTTTTAATACAAGTGGTTTCTCCATTTTCTTTTGCTCCTTTTTTTTCTGTTTATTTATATGACTTCCCATATACTTCATATTGCCTTCACTTTCCCTTCTTCAATAAGATCGTCATACTTTCTTATTGAAAGAGTGGTTGTAATGGTATCTCCTTTTGCATAATCCATTAAGAAAGTTCCTAATCTTGTCTTACGAGTCATACAAAAATTTTCCAATACTTCTAATTTGAAAATGGAATACATAAAACATTCCTCCAGTTTAGTTTTTTCTTTTAAACAATTGGTTTTATACAAGTTACGATTACTAAGAGCTCTATAGCCATATAGGTATAATATCTTTTCGAACTAATAATATCTTTACTAACTGCATAGTAAGAGCCCAAACCTAATAACAATCCCATTACTATCAATACTATATTAAGATCAATCCAATGAAACATTCGTTCATCCCCTTTTTAATATTCTCAATTCATATCTTTTCGTTCCATTCATATTCACTTATAGCTTTTATTAGCAATGAGCGAAAATTCATTACTTAACGCTAGGTTGAAAAATCTTACTCCCTTTAGGAACCCTTTCACCATAAATTCAATGTCACGTTCGTGTGAGCGTAAACCTTTTTCTTTTGCACGTCTACTCATTTTTAACATGCCTTCAAGCTGTTTTCTCAAATCGTTTTCCGTTAGCACCATCTCATAATATAAAGTATTCGATGGTTTCTTAAGCTCGGTCCACGAGATTCCGAAGGTCTGCATGAGGATAGTGTATTCCGCTCGATTTATTGCATTTACGTCATCAAACATGTGATTTGATTGTGTTAATTCTCTTATCCTTTTTATCAATTGATATTTTTCCACTTTCCCATTCCTCCGATTCAATTAGTTTCCTAATGTAAACAACTTTTATAAATACAACCTTATTCTTATTAAGAAAGATAGACGTCCTTAAGACGCCTATACATTTCAAGGTTAAGCAGTTGCTTGTTCTTCCTTATTCAGACTCTGTCCAATTGTTAGGAGCATCTCGCGAAACTCTGGCAGATCTCCTCTGTTACTGTAGCCTAAGCTATGCGTATATACTCGAGGAGCATGCAAGTTGTGTCGTTGGTACTCTATATAACGTTTAGCCTCATCTCTAATGAAGAACCAGGCAACATCTTTCCACTCATCGATAATCCACGTCTTGCCAGTCATGGTAATTCCATAAGCAGCCAGATAGTCTTTCTCTGAACATATCTCCTGTTCCTGGCCCATCACATCAATCATGGTCCCATGCTCTACAGCCTCATATGAAACATATGGAATAGGCGGTTCATCTTCAAAGAAGTCCATTATTAGATCTTCTAAGCTCTCAAACCAGATCTCATACGAATCACAAGCAGAGTACTTAATCTTTTCTCCCCCGAAATAGTCCATTAAATCCTCGTGATAGGGGATGTACCGTTCTACCTTCGACTGTACCGTATGAATTGGCGTTTCCGTAAATACATTATCCTTTGCTCCGTCATACTGCTTTTTCGCAAACTCCTTCAAAAAATTTTCCTGTCTTTCAGTCAACGCTAATGTGATCTCTTTCATTCACAATTCCTCCTTATTATGCAGACGAGCTGCTCCTTTTTAATGTGTTCCGTATATTGTATGCAGGTATAATAGAACTCATAAAAAAAGACACCTCAAGGGCGTCAACTTACTTCTTATTTTGCATATTATTAACGTCCTTCTTCATCTGGAAGTCCGGAGATTATCTCTATCAATCGCTCCATGTCTTTCTTGCCTTGTCCTAGTATTTCTAACACCTTTCTCCTTTTATTTTCATCAATTAGTTCATGACTCAACATGTGCAATACCTTTTCTAATGGCTTTTGCGAATAAGAAAATTGAAGCACTGCTGCAACCGAAGGATAAACGATTGCCTCAATTGGAATCGGACATTCGGAAACAATATTTGCTATATAGTCCTCTTCTACAGTCTGAATAGTTCCGCCTTCCATTATCAACCTAGGAAAACCATTTTTCTTACATAACGTCGCTTTCCAAAACCCATTAACAACCTCAAATGTTGTCCCATCATCTAGTTTTGTCACATATACCTCAGTTCCTCCGTATCCATTCTTGCCCATATACTCCATCTCCCTTTTTATTAGCAGGCTAGCTGCTCCTTTTTGTAAGTGCATATCATTCTATGCAGCAGGAGATTAATTCATAAGAACAGAGCCGTCAAAGAAGCAAACAATCTAGTTCGCTTCCAAACATCAAAACAGACGCCCTTTGGACGCCTGTTGGTTCGTGAGTGTTTTTCAACATCTACAATAAATATTCGACCGCAATATAAATAGTAGCTAGGATCGATTGTACAAAAAACAAGGCCCCCCAGAATATAGCCGGAACAAATGTTGACTTCGCTAGGTTCGTCGCATCTCCAGCATTTCTCCTATCCGTTACACTATATTTTAAAATGACTAATGCACTGACAATTGATTGCACGAGCACCATACAAGTTAAAAGAATACTGATATGCAACAATAATACTTCAAAGTGTTTGTACAAGAAGAAAATCATCATACCGATAAAAGCCGTCAACCAAATAAATCCAAAGAGATTTCTAACCCAGAACAACCAATTAATAGTTGATAACAAAACAAAAAAGTAGATGATCCATTCGTATTTTCCGAGATGGAGCAGATAGAACAATCCTACAGCAACCAAGGAGGAACCTGTATAGCCTGCATAAGAAACTAGTATCCTAGCAATCCTCGAGCTAGATGTCGTCTCTGCAAGTCCAGACGAATCTGCAGATATAGAAACACCTCTAATACGACCTCCGGTGACTATCGCCATACATGCATGACAGGTTTCGTGAATCATCGTGTTTGCAATTGCTACGCTCATTCCGATGGCGTGAATCACTTTCGATAGCCTAGCATTTCCTTTTATAAATGAATTAACCAAAGGAACGTTCGACAATACGAAAGCTATCAACAAATAGAGGTACACTAAATTACTATTCAGCATCTGCAATTCCTTCAGTTTTGTTCTCGTCCTTTGTATCTAGGTCTTTCCAAATATTTTTCCAAACCTGTCCTGGCTTTCCTGCACCTGATAATAAATGGATGTCTTGGTTGATAACTGTGATACACTTGCTAGATTTAGTAGATAGCAAGATTATCTTCTTCATAGATTTTGCAGTAATTCTCATCGCATCTTCATGCGTTAAGATAATTCGTCGTTCTTTGTGAATTCTTAACCATTTTCTAGTTCTGAATGATTTCATATCTTTCTTCCTTTCTATTTAACTGTCTTTTGATTTTTCGTAAAGGGGATAGGAATATCCTCTTTTATACTTAATGACCTACCATACTTCTCTTCATAATTTGGAATACTCTCTGGTAGAACTCGATACCAAGCTGGAAGCGAAAACTTGAACAAGTAGTGCCGACATGCTTTATATTCTTTTCTAACCAACGAAGAAGGATATTTACTCACATTATACGCATGACAATTGTGCACATCCTCCAAAAAAGTTAAATGTCTATTAAATAATCGATTGACCACTTCCAAGCTTGGCTTCACGGTGGTTTTCTTGGAAGAAATCCCTAACTGGCAAGCTATTAAATAGCGAAGTACTTCCAACTCTTCTAATATGAGTTCTTCTTCCTCGGGTTTTATTCCCCAGGTCTCCAATAAACCGTGGCCATACCTTTCATCTTGCATCGCTCGCAATATCTCCTTGTAATGATTTTCAATGTCGGCGATTGCTTGAAAATACTTCATATGCATTGCCCATTCTCCTTTCTACTTCTTCTCCAGATCTTATGCAGCTTACTGCTCCTTTTTGTATTTGTCCTATCGCATCATACGCTTCCTGTTGGCATATCATCACTTTTTCAAGACACAAACAAGAAGAATACATAAACTTTGGTTTACTTCCAAACAGAAAGAAGCGAATTGCCTATATTACAGGGCAATCCGCTTCTTTATTATACTTTCATTTTTCTTTCAAGTCGGAGTAATAATTCCGCCATCGTATTACCAACTGCATGAATAGGTTGGAATCTATCCAAATAAGCATAGGGACTTTTCTCCAAGTCTTGCATCTCTACAAATACCTTGGTGGCAGTAGCTTCAAAAGACATTTCATAACTACGACCTTTTCCTTTACACTCAATATGAATGTTCCACCCGGCTTCCATCAGTTGTTGCAGTTTTTCTATTTCATTCATCATTAATTCTCCCTTGTTTGCATTAGTTTTCCGTTTCAACAAGATGACGATTCTTCACTCTTTCCACACACTCAATATAGTGGATATCTCCATTCGCTCTTCCGTAAACCTTTAAAACACGTTCGATTTCTGCTAGTGTTTGTTCATACGCAAGGAGCATATCGCACAACTGACCATATCCAGCCGTGTTCTCAAGTGGAAACAAGTGTTTTACTTTTTTCGCTTCTTTACTCACGGATATCTTGTATAGTATTTCTTGATCTTCTCGATACTCTATCTGCTTCTGCAGGACTGCAATGTCTTCTATCGCTTCGTTCACATGCCGTAGATCATTGCTATCCACTTGAATGCTAGATTCTTCACTCTCGATCACGTGTTTCATATCTTCCCTTAAGTCTTTCAAATACGCTAAAGTTCTTTCCAATGCCTTTATACCTCCTTTAAATATCTAAGTTGCTTAACGATTTCTCCATCAGTTAATACATCATAATTAACCATACGCTCTCCATATCTATCCAACTCTAACGCTATGCATAGCCTAATATTTTCTTCCCTTGTGGATGTTTCCTCCTGTTTACGAGCATAATCTCCATTACTCATTACGTAACCTCTCCCTGTGCGATCATTTATAGCTGCTTTCCAATCCATCAGGGATAACTGTGTAGCCACAACCGTAAAAGTATCATTCTCTTGATTTTCACTTTGGATTAATAAGCTAGGATTAGCGATTACAGCTTTTTCCCCAATGATAAAACTCTCAACCGGAAGTCCTGTACGTTCCACTAATTTTATCATTTTACTTCCTCCTTTTTGTCAGCTAAACGAGCCAATATGATATAAGCCCCGTTGGGTACATTGTATTGAAAGGACTTTTCTCCAACTTTATTGGAAAGGGTGACTTCTTCTTCTGTGAGTACACCGTCATACAAGTTGTTACTTTTGTAAACTTGCAGTACCGTTCCGGTCGGAATTTCTATCATTCCGTAAGCAGTTCCGTAAGAAACATCTTTCACCAACTTAATAGTGTCACCACGGGATGCTCTCCAAAGGATAAGATCGGGATTTCTATAAATATCCCCGATTACTTCACCATCCTCTATATATGAAAGATTCAAACCCATAAGACACTCATTGCCTCGAAACAATTGGAACATGCCCCCGTAAAATTCCACGTTTAGATTTTCTGGTAACGGAGCAGAACTCTCAAAAGTTAATTGCTTTATACATAAAATATCTCCTTGATAAATAGGTGTGCCTTTTGTGTCTGTCTCACCAGAGAATCTTTTGACATAAAATCGATTTGTAACGTTTTCTCCATTCGAATAAACTTCTCCATTCGGTGCTAAAGCGACTCCTTCTTCGGTGACGATTCTTTTCGTTTCCTTATCTACTAGCTGATACATCATTTTTCATTTCCCCCTTTTGATTGAATTTCCAAATTGGTAGTGTCTGTAGGTATAAAGTGGATACAACTTGGACGTTCCCAGCCATAATGCACACACCCTACCCACCTGCAGGTTTTACAAGTCTGCAAATTCGATTCATTACTTTTTACCATGTATTTCTCTCCCTTTTTCTTGCTTCCTACCTTTTTACAACTATCCCATGTGACATAAAGCTATTTTTGTCTTCGTAATAGACACGTATTTTCGCGTGTTTCCCGACAACTACTTTAACTAGGGCAACTGCTTCTTTCTCATTGCGTGCACCCACCTTGTACCGCCCTAGAACCATACATCCACCGCTATCTGTTCTTCCTCTGTGGTGTAAGATATATGCCTTTTCCTTTGGTTTACTTGCCATACTGCACCTCTCCTTTTGTAAAACTCTTCTCTGCACCAAGAACACATATTTCTTAAACTTTGAAAATACAGGTTTCTGCTCCTGTTTATTGATTACATGCCATTGTATGCAGGAATGTCCGATGGCATAAGAAAAGACGCCAACAATGACGTCTTAATGAATAGCTATTTCTTTAATTTACGAGAGTTTCTCAATTTTTGCTTCTACAGTGCCAGTGCCATTAAATTCAAAGCTGACACTTGCTTTTTCTCCGTTCGGACTAACTGGAAATTCTCCTGAAGTGACCTTAGAATTCACATCTTCCATCATGGCAATAATACTTTGTACTTGGTCATAATCCGCTTGCGTTAATAAAGAAGAACCACATGCGGGACATGGTGCATTGATATAACTTTCATATTGTTCCAATTTGATCGATTTGTCCTTGTAATCACATGCTGAGTTGTCACATTTTAATCCACTGATATTTGCTGTTATTCCGTATTCCATATTAAAAACCTCCACTTTTTTATTTGAGCAATTATGAATCTGTGTTTACTTTTAGTCTCACTATGCAGTTACAAATGACCGCAAATCATCTAAAGACATGCTATCAATCTTCCCACGAGCCAGTACTAACAATTCTTTCATTTCCTTTTCATAGGCTACGTTTAACTCATATTCTTCTTTGGATAACCATAAGCGATAGGAGCGTCCATCTGGTATTGAGTATTTAACTTGATGCGTTTTTTGATTAACTTTATAACGCACTTTGGATTTATCATTGTGCCAAATATAAACACTTGTTTTATTTGCTTCCAATACTACCATTTCACACGGTTCATTTTCGTAGCGAACATCGCACCCATGTCTATTTGTAGTTTCTAACCAAACTTTTTGACCAACAACTAAGGGTTCTTTTTTAGCCATATTACGTCACTCCTTTTTTGGATTCTGTATAGTGAATGGTTAACTCATTTACTGTCGCCGCCCTTCGCTTCATGAGTCAATCGGTCACTATCGCCATTACCTTTTGACTACCTTCATGGTCCATTTCAAAGTAAGCAGTATGAACTTCATTTTTAGTACAGTGATTGGATAAAAACTCAATTAAAGATTCTTTGAAGTTTTCATCAGTACTTTGCAAAACAAATGTGTTTTTAGCATTTTCTAATTCCAATATTGTTCCTCCCTTTTTCGAATTATTTTATTTAAGCTTTAGCTACAGTAATAACTGCTCCTATTTAGTTGATACGTTCCATTCTATGCAGTTGAATTCCTAATCATAAGAAAAGACGTCAATTATGACGTCCGATGGCTGTAGCATAAAAAGAATTTTGTAACTAGATGAAGAAGTCTCTGTAAAATTGTATAGCAATCGCTCCGATGAAGGCTGCTACAAAAGTAATCCACACGATAACCGAAAATACTTCTATAAGCTTATTTGCTTTTTCCATGTTCTTCCCCCAAATACGAAATTTCATTGAAATAGGCATGAATCGAATCTGGTGTAATAAAAACGGTTCCTTTTTCATTTGCTAGTTTCCATGGGTCCTCCAGCAACGTGGCATTAACCAGAGCGAAAACGTTATAATTCCCCAAATCATCCCATACATGTTCAATAATTTTCTTTTCCTCATCTGTTAAGTAGGGTAAATCTACTTCCCCTTCGCTAGAATGTATATCATTCTGGCCATATTTACTGAATCTGCGATGGATCCGGGGAATAGATGGTCCATATGGCCAAGCCTCAAAATAGTCCCGAAATAAAGGTTTCTGATTCATATAATAAGAATACCCTTGACAATAGTAGAGGAGCTTTTGCATTTTTACATTTTGCAACGTTCGATAATGACCACTTTTTTCATCCTTATTACACAAATGTACGATGAAACTGGCCACGTCAGCAGCAGTTGTTTTCTTTAATCCTTTTTTATCAAATAACCAACGCACTTTAACTCACCATCCATTCAGAAATTCTCCTGTTTTCTTTTCTAACGTTTATCGTATCTATGGCAAACTTGTACCTGTTTTGCATAATTAAAGTCGTCCACAAAGCATTTTTAAACTTCACTGTTTAGATGTGAACAGAGCTCCATACACCCATTTTCCATGTCGCATTCATGTATATTCAAAATGCTTATAACTATCACAAATACTTCCGTCGTTTATTCGCAATTTGAATACCTCCAATAGTAATAGATGACTTACAGCTTGAAGTCAAATTCTTATTCCAGCTCTCGTCTATGCTTTATCCAATCCTCATCTAACCAGTTTTTCTTTATAATCGAGGTGTGTCTCCATCCAAGTATCCTTCTCTTCCCACACCAAGAACACTCTTGAAACCACCAAAGATTTTCTCCTTTGAATAAGTGCACTTTCACATTTTTGTATCAATGAATAAACATAGAATCACTCTTCTTTCTTTCAGGTCTTTACCTTTTAATTTCTGCAAATCCTCCTTATAAGCAGCTGGACTGCTCCTGATTAGTTCATACACTCTATTCTATGCAGTACTATTCCAAACCATAAGAAAAAGACGTCCATAAGGACGCCTAAAGTGAATCATTTGCCGTGAGCAAACAATCTACTATTATTATGTTAAAATTCGTTCATTATTCTCCCAGTTCTTCTGTCAATAATCCATATAGCTCCGTGATCGACATGCGTTTCTCTCCCCAAATACGAATATATTCAATCGACTTGGTTTGATTTTGATAAGATAATTTTGCAATCAGTTCTGGTATTGCCATACGTTTTCTCAATAAGATCGGATCAATTGGTAGTTCATTCATCTAATTCATCTCCCTTGTCATCTCATAGTGAAAATACCTTTATGATTCTCCCAGTTCTTCTATCAATAAACTATAAAGTTTAGTAATTGCCATGCGTTTCTCTCCCCAAATACGAATAAACTCAATCGCCTTAGTCTGATCTTGATAAGATAGTCGAGCAATTAGTTCTGGTATTGCGATAGCCTTTTGCAATATGATCGGATCAATTGGTAAATTTCCTATCTAATCCAACTCCCTTTTTATTTTGTCTCTTAGTCTTATTAACTCATATTTAATATATTCTGTACATTTATTAGTGAACAACTGCACCATAAGAAAAGACGCACAGAAGGACGTCTGAGTTGAAATAATAAGAGGGGGTGGTCTAGCCTTTCCTTTCATCCAGAATGGCAGAAACTGCTACTACTCCTTCATCTTTTTATAATTTTGCCGATATTTAAAGAACATTGCGTTAATAAAAAGGAGTACGACAGCCCAATGGCTATATATTTGATTGTAAATATTTATGTTTTCCTAGTAATAGTTAGCTATATAGAAAAAAGAAATGAAGAAGATAGGGTTTGGAACACTGTTTTTAATACCCTTATATTTACTCCTGTCGCATTCCTTTTCGAAGTTTTATTTAGGATTATGCAAGTATCATTTTTTTCCTTAACAAGAATATTTTTACCGATTTCATACGGATTCGCTCTCCTCATTATCTTAATGTTGCTACCTAAACTATTTAATGTGGATAGTTTTGTAAATATAGATATCTTTGGTTATTTAATATTGATAGTTTGGTCCAGTATCTATGCACATGCCACCGTATTCAAAAAGTTATACATAGGGATATTAAAAGTTGTCAAAAAAATATTTAACACACAGTACACGAATGAAGAAATTGATAAAGAAAAAAACAAAGTAGAAAATAACCTACTTAGCCTTCATATGTATATACTCTTATTTATTATTTATTTTACGTTTAATATGCTTAATTTTTCAGGAGCTTTTAAAACCGATACGCTCGACTTCATTAGCGAATCCTTTTTGACATTCGTAATGATTGACACCGTCATCAACCTTCGTAAGAAAATAAATGAAAAGACGCGTTCGGTTAAGGATATCTAATATTCTTCGAATTCTTTCCAAATGAAAAGACGTCTCTAGGGACGTCTAATTTTAGTATTTTTATCTATCAAATGTAATCTTGTTTGCAAAACATAATCACTTCAGAATCACAAACTCTCACTTTAGCAGAGATAAATCAAAACCTGATTCAACAAACTGCATACTTAATGTTCTGTTTGTATCTTCTCCAAAGTTTGTATAAAGTTTCCTCATGTCAGATTTCGTGAAGTTTGTTCCCAGCACCTCGTTAAAGCTATTCAGCATTTTCAAACTCCAATACTCATTCAACCCCTTGCTTATGGGTCTTGACATCCAAGCGATCAGCTTACACTTAAATTCTAGTTCATTTTGGACACCAGTCAAGATAAAATATAGATTGTTTTTGGGTTCCAAGATCAATTCATTTTTCAGTGTAATATTAGCATTAGGGAATGCCTTTTTGGTTTTGTTTAGGATTAATTTTAGTCCATCGACATTTTTTTGATTGTTTGTGTAATGCTCAAAGTCTTTTGCTGTGTGTAAAACATGCATCATCATGACCACACTCTCCATTCCTCCTTATTAACCATTCAGAAATATTTTCATTACCTCATCAATTTGTTCTGCTACATCAGCACACCTTTTAACTTCTTTTGTATTTTTTTGTTTCGCCCAGTCCATCATGTCCTCTTCAAAATACAGCTTTCTTGCTGATAACTGATTATAGATAAGTTCTTTCTGTTCTTCTGTAAATTCCATTTCCTCATTCTCCATTCTTATTTGCAGCAAAGCCGCTCCTATTTTTGTAGTCTTCTCATGATATGCAGTTAGCTTCTGAACCATAAGAAAATGACGACCCGAAGGACGCCAAAAGTAATATACTATTCTATTTTTTGTTATTCTTAACATTATGGATAATGAGAGCAATGAGCACAGTCCACATGAGGGATTGAAAAATTATACTATACCACCCTACCAAAAATTCTCTTGCTAGAACTCCCACTAATATACCAGACAAGATTGATAACAAACGAATCGCTGTCATGATTAATCACTCCTAATTCTTCGGCTGCGAATACGTATGGTCGAACTTTGGGGCTATTCCATTTTCAAACGGTAACTTGGTGCTTCATTTTCTTTTCCTTGTAATGCACGATTTAAAAACTCGTGAATATCATCATCTTCGGTATGCTTCATTGCAAATGCTATTATTTTTTCATAGCGTTCAGCCTTTTCTGTTCGTTTGATAAGCCATTCATAATCCTCATATGGAATTACTGTAATAAAATCATGTTGTTTAGTTGTAACAGCATTATCTTTTACTTTTTGTAATCTATTAGGCATTTATTATCCCTCCTTTTCATTCACCGTATGTGTCTACTGAAACGTTTGGTCTCAATGTGCAATGATCGCACAAAAATCTCTTAAAGCCACTCAACCTTAGTTCCATCTGAAAAAATCTTTTTCAAATCAGCCATTGTTGCACAATCTACTCTTCCAGAGTATCCAAAACTAATGTTGTCATCGCACTCTTTAATTAATTCATATATCTGTTTAGCTTGTTTTCTGTCTACCTTTCCACCACCATCGCTCTGAAATAGAAAGTTAGCAACTTCTACTGTTACGATGCCTTCCCCAACATACTCATTAGTAATAGCGTCATATTTTTTGAAATATTCGTTCCTTTCTTCCCCAAACAAAAACATGACTGACTTATCTGAGAGCAACAAGTAATGTCTATGAAACTCTGTACTTACCTTTTCTGCTACCGCTTTCCTAAATCTACCGAAGCCACCATAACCCAAATCACAACTTTGCCTTTTCGAACTTATTGTTATCCCCATAAACTTTGATCCCTCCTGCAATAATGATTCTAAAATCCAGTTAATTATAATTAGTTAATGTTAGCTGCGGACTAATCGCTCCTAAATCTGTAATCTCCTTATGATGTGCATTTGGCTTCTAAAGCATAAGGGCCCTGATGGTCATCTAAAGACATCCACGATAATACTAAATTGAAGCATCACTATTTCTATTTCTCACCCTTTTGCATCCCTTATTAGTCGACTCATCTCATATTATTGACTAGAACTATTCTTTGCCTTCTAATTCATTTTTAGCGATTTCTCCTTGAAAGGATCTTTCTGAATGATTAACAATCTCTTTTAAAGCCTTCTCATTTCAGCAAATACGTATTTTTTCAAGAACTAATCATTTGAGCCTGTTTTAACTTCCTCTTATATACCTTTAGGGTATTTCTATTCGTTCCAGTCATTTCGGCAATTTCAAGAACACTTAAATTCCCTTCTATTAACAACTCTTTTGCACGAAGCACATCACCCATGGGTTTTTTTCCATTAATTTTTATTTTCCCTACTTTATCCTGCTTCTTTTTTTCTTTGACCTCTTTAGGTTTCTTGCTCTTTATCTTCTCTAAAATCTCGGTCTCATGCTGTTGAATAATCTCATTAATTGTCAGCTTATCTATTAACTTTTCTTTATAAAATTCCTCATGCTTTTTTCTAACATTAAAAATTAATATTTTAGATACCGTAGCTTGGTTTATCCCGAGCACTCTACCTATCTCATGTTGACTTTTGCCCAGCATTACTTCTTGCACCACATATTTCTCTCTCGAACTCAGCGTTTTTAAAAACTCTTCTGCAAGCATTTTCGTCTGATCATCATTCTTTCCCAAGAAGTGAAATTCTTCTAAATCAGAGGAATCTATTTCATCCAGAGATTCCAAATACTCATTCTGGTGCAAATGAAGTGCTTCAGCAACTTCTTTTCTATCTCTTGCTAACTTTTTAGTTATTATTTCAATGGATTGAAATTCAAGTTCCTTTTTAAATATTTCTTTACGCAATTCTTTTACAGCCGGTGTGTATCTGAACCCTGGATTCGTACTTCTAAAAAAAGAGTTAACCTCATTTCGTATAGAAGTATATGCATAGGTCGAAAACTTAACTGAGTGGTTATCTCCATCAAAACGGTCAAAGGCATTCAATAATCCAATATTTCCTATTGACACCATATCTTCGTAGTCATATCCTAATCGATATCCCCAATTGAGATCTCGCTTAATAACCAAATGTACAAGCCCTTTATAACGTTCATACATGGTGGTTTTGGTATGCCACTCCTCATTAATCCATTTTTTATTTTCTGATTCCATCTATATCATCGCCCCTCATTAAATTGTCTACAATATTTATATATCGTTTTCTATAGTGTACATTAAAGGGGCATGAAAAACAACTAGCCATCAAAAAAGACGCCCTATTGGAAGGACGTCTAACACTTTTATGCGGTATTCTTTTGTTTGGTATAGCTTACCTCACTTTATTCACAATAAGGAACAGACACACCGTGTTCTTGAATAAACATTTGTGTAATATTTTGTGAAACACTACTGCCGTTATATTTAGAGTCAGAAAGAATGAAATAACAACCAGTCACCTGATCTTTTATTTTATAAATGGTAGCTTCTCCAATCCCATCTTTACTCACACTTGTAAAGCTTTCTGGTAAACTAGCATGAGTTGTTTCTGATGATCCCTGACACCCTATTAAACCTATTGACACGATAAAAATAATTCCTATAAAAACACGCATCTTCATCAAAATCCTCCACTCCCTAAGTTTGATTTTATATATGAAATGGTAACCATATTTCCTTAAAACGGATATATAGATGGACCATTGTCGCCATGAGTGATGTACAGCTTCTCTCCGTTAGGCATCTCCAAGTATTCCTCGTCTAGCACTTGTACTTCATCCCCCTCTTCATCAATTCCCTCTACCACTTCTATTTCCATAAGAAGACCTGTTTGTTCATCAATTTTTGCCTTACTTCGAATCTCGAATCCTCCATCCCATACAGACACATATGTTACCTCAGTCAATTTTTCCATTTATACCTCATCCTCTCCATTGTTATCTAAACCGATTTAGCTGCTCCTATTTGTTTGTTCGAATTATGATATGCCGTTCGCTTCAAAACGATAACAAAAAAAGAGCACCCTATTAAGGCACCCTTCCTTTTACTATAAATTCATTTGGGTAAAGATCCCGCGTAAAAATCTTGACCCAAGCGTCTCTTAATAGCTTTTCTGTGCGATTTATAGATATTGTTCTGAAAAGTTTCCCACTTTGCATGATCGTGTACCCGGATATTACGGTCATTTTCAAAAGGACTATATCTAGAGGAAAATACTTTTTTTCCTTTGTGAAAAACATGTTCTATGAATGCATACTGGTTACCGTTCGGATACCGTTCTTCTACTATCTTCCAATCCTCTAACCACTTTTCCTCCGAAGTTACAGAAGGGAATCCCCAACCCGTTAAACATTCTTTGATTCGTCCTGCAGTCAATTTTTCCATATGAACCATTCTCCTTCTAAACGAAATATACCTCTTTTTAATTTCCTATCGATTCATGACATTATATTTTTTCACTTCCACAAAGGAAGGACTACCTGTATAGTCTTCATGCACTTTCCAGTTGTTCATCCATTCTCTTACTAATACATCAAACGCATGATTGTTCTCTTTCGTATTATTTACGGTAAAAGTCTTGTGTTTAACTAGGACCTGTGAAAATTTAGTATGTGATATTTCTTTATCCCAAGTTATATCTGTATAATCAGACCAATAAGTTCCGTTTGCTGTGATTTGATAATTGACGATCTTATTGTCTAATAGAGCAATACTGACAGATACTAAAGATGGATATTCACTTAACGGTTCTCTTTCATAGTTTTCTTTGTTTAATCCCATCCATGAAAACAAATTTCCCATTATAGTAGACGATTTCAAATAAACAACTCCCTTTAAAGTTTGTTACGGTTCACTTACTTTTTCTACCCGTTTTTTTGTAGGTCAACAAAATAGAGTCCTCGGTTTCAATAATGTTTACGAAAACAATTTCGACAGCAGGGTTTGTTGCGTTCAATTTCTGGTAACTTGCCACTGCATCTAACACGCCTACCCTGAAAAAGCTTCGTCTCCAATGGATTTTCCCCTTTTAATATTGGCTCCGGCCTAACACATTCTCTCCTCTCTACCTGCAGCAAGGATGGTGCTCCTTATTATTCGATTCTTCCTATCATATGCAGTTCGTTTCCGAACAATAAGAAAAAGACGCCTCGAAGGACGTCTAATTTTTATTCTGTCTGGTTCTTATTCTTAATTCGCTAGCTTTGTTTACAAGATTAATTTGTTCTTGATAAATTCGTTGGGCTCTACCAATCGTCATTTCGACAATAATTGGAGCAGTTTCTTTCAGAAGAGGAATTTTCTTATCCAAATACTCATACAGGTATTTTATTTCTTCTGAACTAGGAATAGTAGGTACTAGTGGCAAAGGTAATGGGCCTTTACGTTCAGCTAATGACTCAGGTGTCGCACAAAAGAAACTGTAATCGAATGACTGAGTTTTATTTTCTTTATTCCTTTCGTCGTATGCTCCATCAGTGCCTAGTGTAATTCGGTCAAATTGAATTAGTTGAAGATGTGATGGTTTCCGTTCGGTAGTTTGATAGTAAAGCAACGCTCTTAAAACCTCTTGTTGTGCTAGTTCTTTAATTGCTTTAAATTTTGAATCTTTTGGCTGAGATACATGAATTACTTTGCCTTCAGTTGTAATATATAACCACTTAACACCTGTCATGATTTTTCCTCCAATATACTATTTGTTTGTTGTTCCATGATATGCCTGAGTTTTTGAATTATAAGTAAACGGGCTACGAAGGATGTCGGATGTAGTTGTTCTTTTTGCCATAAGAAAAGACGCCCCCGAGGGACGCCGATTTCTACGCCCTTTTTAAATGGGACGTTAGTATTTTCTTTGGACCTGTCTTAAACTTGCAGACAGCTACATCTTTTCCGTGGAACGCAATAATTGTTCCTTCTTTCTGTCCATGTTTAACGGTATCGCCTACGACGAAATCACCTTGATGTAAAGCAATCTTTGTTGACTCTTTTGCTTTGCTTTTCGGACCTGTTACAGCCAAAGATGGTACTGGTTTTATTGGTTTCGACTCCCATGCCGGTGCTGACTTTTTCTCAGGATTGAGAAGTGCATAAACTTCTGACAAGAAACCACTTGGTCGTACAGTGTCTTCAAATCGCTTGGTATAGCTCATCATGGTTAAATTCTTTTTTGCTCGCGTCATCCCGACATAAAACAAGCGTGTTGCCTCTTCCATATCAGAAACATCTCCTTCTGCCTCTTTCTTTTGGTCTGAACGAGATGGAATAATGCCATCGAGCAAGTCAATCATAAATACATCTTCGAATTCCAATCCTTTGGAAGAATGGAAAGTAGTTAATGTTACTGCATCTTTTCCTTTATTAAGCTTTGACTGTTTCATTGTTTCTTGTAAGTGATCCAATCTAGCAATAAAAGATGGTAAATCTTTTTCTTTCTCCGCAATGATTTCACACATTTCCAAAACTCCAAACAATGATTCTTTTTTCATGCCGAGACGATCACACATTAAACTAATATGATGGTCATATGCAATTGCTTTGCTAGTGCGAATCATTCGTATGGCTTTTTTAGGCTTCACAAACTTCAATCTTTTCGTTTCCTTGTGAAGTGTGTCAACAAGATTCCTTTTCCATGCAGGGGCTTTTTTATTTGCCGCCAGTGCTTCCCACAAATCATCCTCTGGACCGTACTCGTCCAGTGCAGTGAAATCATCTTTCGTCATGTACAATTTCGTCTTTCTTGATATAGCCTCAAATACTTTACGATGCTTGACCTTCGTCACGTATGACAATCGGAAAAAGTTCTTGAGGTCCTTTAAGATGAAATGGTTGAAAAATGAATGAGTTGATTCCTTCTGATAAAATGGGATACCTGCCTTCTCCAAAGCATCCACAATTGCTATAGAGCTCTCATTGTTTCTGTATAGAACAGCTGTCTCTTTGAAATTTTTGTTCTGCTTTATGGCTTTCGTCAATTTCTCAATCTGCTCTTCATACGTCAAGGTAACCTCGATTAATGGTTTTTTATTATGCCCATTATTCGTAAACATTTCTTTCGGATAACGCTTGGTATTTCGCTTGATAAATCGATTAGAAACTTCTACGACTTCTTTTGAAGAACGGTAATTCTGCTGCATGAATAAGATAACTGCCCCAGGATATGCTTGTTCAAAAGCTAACAAGTATTCTGGATCTGCTCCACGCCAAGAATAAATTGACTGATCATCGTCCGCGACTACGCATACATTTCGATGAACACTAACTAGGTGTTCAATGATTCTATGTTGAACTAAAGAAGTATCCTGCGATTCATCCGTCATTACATATTCAAATCGAGTTTGATAAGCTGCTCGCAATTCGGCATCTTCTCGAAGTATTCTCTCCGCATGTGTCAACATGTCATCATAATCGAATAACAGCTGGTCTTGGGACGCCTTATACTTCTCGTAAGCCAAATATATATCTTTCGCATGAGCAGGCTCTACCTGGTCTAGTTCTTTTCCGGACAGCATCCTGTTTTTTACAAACGTAATGTATGTCATGATGCCTTCGATTTCTTCATCTGTAGAGTCCTCGCCATTTGCTTTTTCATAAAGTTCCTTAAGGAGATTCCTCTTGTTAGGATATCCCTGCACACTCTTCTCGTTTGTCTCAATTAAAATAGCCTTTTGACCTGTCTTCTTAAGATGTGCTCGAAAGATTTCATAAGCGAGACTATGAATTGTGGAGAAATGGATACAACCAAGTGGTTGATTAGAAAAAAACTTTTTGAATCGTTCATCCATGTCTTTTGCTGATTCATTCGAGAAGGTAACTGCTAATATCTTCGATGGATCTATCCCTTTTTCTTCTATCAAATACCCAATCCGCATGATGGTGACCGTTGTTTTCCCTGAACCAGGTGATGCTAGTAGAAGTACAGGTCCTTCCGTTGTCACAACAGCTTCGTGCTGTACATCATTTAGATTTACACCTATTTCCCTATTTTTACGTTTGAAAAAATCATCCATTATCCATTTTCCTCCTTACACATTCACCTTTTTAAATTGACTGTTCGTCTCCTTTCTTTCGTTGTCCGTCTATCTTATGCGATTACAAGTCTTTTCATTAGTACAGAAAAGAGGCTGCCCTAGGCAACCCCTTGTTGGTTCTCTTCCAGTTTACGTAAGTCATGTGTTTTAACTATTGCTCCCGATTCTCCCAAATATTCAAGTATAGACGCTACTCCTTCATCTTGAGGATTAGGTAGCTGATTAAATCTCATTTTTACTTCTTCAATCTCTCTCATTCCTGATGAAAACCGAATACACACATATGGCTCATTGTTTTTGTATCCAGTTACCAGATAACAACTCTTCTTAAAAGCTGATTCTCCATATGATGATATGCAATTTGACATATATGTCCCTACATCTACTAACGAATGTGTATCTGGAGCTGCAGTAAAGTAAATATCTCCATACACTCCTGATAATTTATCCTGTTCTGCTTTCGTATAAACAATCTCCTTGTTTTTCACACGCAGTTTACGGTGGGTAGACGCAAGTAAATCATGCACCTCTACAATAGAATAACCTTCCACCTTTGGCAGTAGCAAATCGGTTTCTTTTACCCCAATCTCTCGAATAATTTGCTTATACATTCCCAAAGAATCATTTACCTCGCGTGCAATAAAATTGATTGAACGAGACTTGCTTAACAGAGTTACTTTTCTATCGAAATCTTCTTGACTACGGAAGAACTGTTTTACAAATCGCATTCTTAACCTTTTTGAATACGACGGTGCTACTAACATCACCTGAGCATTTCTATCCGAATATCTGCTCGATTCTTTTTGTAGCGATTCACATATCGTTCGGAACTGATCCTTATTGGATATCATTGTCAAAATGTCCGTTTCAGTGTCTAAGTTCGTATGATTAACGGACTCCAGTATACTTAGTGACCGTCCTGTCAGAGCTGGAAACAATGCTTGCATCAATTTTATACGATTTCCACCTTCTGCAATATCTCTTTTCTCTTTACTAAACTTAGAGGCAGGAATCAATCTCCCTGTGTTAATCAAGTGTGGGTTTGCTAGCAGTAAAAAACATTGGGCTAGCTTTTCCGATATGTTATTCCAACTGCCCTTTGGAAATGGTGCCAGTTCTTCTAGAGCACGTTCCTTCAGTGCATAGTCTGGTAAAAGACTTGTTAATCTCTCCATCCATTTGCCAAATTCCTGGTGGATATCCTCTTGTTGCAACGTTAAGCTTTTTTGTTTAAGTCTTTTTGCAAATTCTATTAAATGTACCATTGCCTCATATCCTGGTTTCCCTACATACCTTACCTGTTTATTCTTCTGATCACCTTTTACATAATAAGTTTTCCCAGTTGCTAAGTTCGTCGTAATCCTAAATTTTTCACTCGTGCTATAAAGATGTGACGGTTTATACTGATTTGTCACCTTATCCTTGAAGTGTCTCACTTGAAACGAATTAATGATTAACACAAGAGCAAACTTATGGTCGTCGTTAAAGTATTTGATGGATGCTAACGTTTCTATAAAGTTTTGTTGTATATTATTGCATCCACATGCCATACACCCTTTATCCTGAAAGATTTTTATTATTTGATGCTCTTCTTTAGTCAATGTTAACGAAGTGACCGCACCGCAATCACAATAGTTTGTCCCCTTGTTACTCCATTCCTTATTTCTAAAGTGTCCAAAAAGATCGTGGTCATGTAATTTCCCAGGCACATGCTCTACTTCCAGTATTCCAAACAATCCCTTTTTATCTTTTTTTGCCGGTTTTTCTAGTACGAATTCCATTATTTTTCCTCCTTTTTATTTGCGAATATTTCGCTCCTTATTACTCGATTCGACTATTATATGCAGAAACAATACAGAACATAAGAAGAAACATGATTGCCCCTCCTTTTGTCATTTCTAGGTCTTTCTTCATTTTATTTCGTGATTTTAGAACTTTAAAATTTATAGAAAAGTGTCGGATAATCTGTCTTTCTTGTTAGCAACGAGGAAGATTCACCAACTAAAAAAGACGCCGAAGCGTCTCTGTCAATTAATCATCTGTAGTAAGTTCAAAAGATTCCTCTTCAGTTATTATTCCTTTTTCGACTGCTGCTTTTCTTATTGCTTGTTCTAATGAAATATAGACAAAATCTGTTCTCGTAATAATCCAAGCATCGCCTCCGACATAACGGTATCCTTCTTGACCCGCTGCAGTAACGATAATTTTCTCTTCTTGTATCATATGTTTTTGGAGAATACTAACCATTGATTCTTCGACTTCATCAATAATGTCCCCATCTAGGTTATAAATATCTCGACTCACATACATAAAGTGACCACCAAATAGAATGAATTTACCATCCTTTTCTTCTACTCTTAAATCTTCAGTATTAACTTCTTTTATTTCTTTCAAAAAAGCTTCCCTGTCTTTTACTTGGAAGTATGATGTTTTTGACCATATATTTAGATTTGCCATTAAATATCCATCTCCATTTCTATTATTTATCCTATATTAAATTGTTTTCTTTATGTTCTTCCTCTACTTTAGTAATGAAAGCATCCACATTCTGTTTCAAATCATCAAAAGCAACTGCCCATGCGTCAACTTGTTCTGTCTCTTGGTTTCCCTCGAACTCTACAATGCTATTACGTTCTGCCGTTTCCAAGCGAATAAACGCAGTTTCTCCATAAACATCTGTTTCTTCATACGTGAATTTCCCATCAGCAAAACAAAGTGTTTGTGTCGCCATGGAATCTACCTCCACATGAAATTCCTTAAAAAAGTTTTCCAATTGTTCTACCGTTGCCTTCATCAAGACCACTCCTTTTAATAGAATTATTCCTTTTTCAATGACAGTAAAATACTGTTCCTTTTTTGCCATTTGTCTATTCTATTCATTTAAGTCTGCTTTGATAATTAATAACAAAAAAAACACCCGAATGGGTGCCTTATGCGGAAATAGCTACGGTCGTACTTAATAACCGCAAATCATGACAATCAGTGTTGTATCCGGCATTCGTTAAATAATCAAGGTATTCTTTTAATATTACAGCTTCCACATCTTCATTTTGAACTATGCGATTAAATGATTTTTTCACTTGTACTACTTTTCGCATAGCTGGAACTATTTCAATGCAAACGATTGGCTTATCTCCCTCATATGCTGTTGCAATAATAACCTGCTTATTCACAGCCATTTGTCCATAACTTCCTACACAAATATTCATTCTACTGCCAATATCCACTAGTTCATGAGTATCTAATGCGAGACGAATATCCAGATTGCCAATACTTACTTCTAGTTTTTTCTCCGATTCCTTGTACTCGATAACCTTGTTCTCCGTTTGGATTTTCCTTATCATTGAGGACAACCGATCATGTACGTCTTTTAAATTTTCACCTTTTTTAGGAACTAACATTTCTTTACGTTCTTCTTTGTTAAAGCCTTTATATAACATATCGAACATTCTCAATGAGTCTATCAAATTGCTATTAGCGGTGGAATAAGAACGCTCGATGGAGCTTTCCAAAACCCTTTCAAATTGTTCTCTCTTAGCAAACATATAACGAACAAATCTCTCTTTTAAAGTTGGAGAATATTCCATTTTGTAAGTTGGCGTGATTGTCTCTCTCCAGTCATAAGTTTTGTTTTCATTAATGACCACATTCAAAACTCTCTTAAAGATATCTTTGTTGTGGAACATTGTAAGTGTTTCCATGGTTATCATTTTCCCTTGTGAAAGCAATTCGTCTAACTTCTTTATAGATTGTTTTCCACTTCCAGGAAACATCCCTTTTAAAATTCCCTTTTTTCCTTTTGCCTCCTGTAGCATTTTACGCGTACGTTGGCTTTCCGGAATGAACATATATTGTTCTGTATGTTGATGATATTTATTTGCGACAAACGCTAATTTTTTGATGACTAAGTTAAAGTCATCTCCTATAGAGGTGAATTGCACAGGAAGCAAAACTTGTATATAGTCCGACCATTTTTTTAGTTCTTCCTCATTCGAACGTACAAGCATTGACATATATTCAAGTCTAATATTTAAACCTACAGATGCTTGCCCTGCATAGAACACGCGATTTTTTGATACATCTACGAAATAACTCTTACCTGTTTTTTTATTCGTGTTCAGTACGTAGTTATGAAAGATTGCTACTACCCGACTATTTATTGGGTTGATTCCATCATAAGGAGCTTTCACAAAACCATAAAAGTGACCAGTTACTACAAGTCGTACATTTTCTTCGTTGTCATATGCATGAACCCCGTGCGTGATATGAGACATCTCTTCAAAGAAACGACGGTTTCCGCATTCTGGACATTCTGTTTCTTTAATAATGTCATATGCCTCATTCAATTCTCTAATATTCTTCTGAAGCCCTACTTTGGGAATATGGGTCAGCTGAATTTTGTTTACAAGACGGTAAGTAGCTCCGCATCCACAGTAGTACGTGGCTTCTAGTGAACTATACATATCCTCGTTCACATTTTCCCACTGTATATCCCCTCTATATACACCAAAAGAACCTACTTTCTCCTTATCTCTTTTTCTAACAACCGTGTATTCCATTCCATTCTCCTCCTTAAATGAGCTTGTGGCTCTCCTTTTTAATTGATTCTGTACATCTTATGCTCGAACTCTTCTATATATCACTGGATATACTTACAATCTTTTTCTTGGAACAACAAGGAGACATATGCTAAAATAAAGAAGAAGATAGTTTTAATCCAAATGTCTCCATTTTGGGGGCATTACTAGACTTTTATCCTTAAATCAAGAAGAGAGAAGCTATTTGCTCCTCCCTTCTTTTTTTAGTTCTTATTCGTAATGAAATACAACTTCTTCTTTATCGAGCTTGATGACTCGTTTATCCACTAAACTCTCCAACGGTTCACCTTCCCGTAACATCGTAATTAATGTATCTTTGTCGATATCCTCCAATTGCCACTCTATATACGCTGCTTCGTTTGGAAATAACACCAGATTTCCCTCTTTTAGCTCTACTTTCGCTTTTTCTAAGCTCCAGTTGTACTTTTTCGCCATTACTTCCAATTCTTCTTCTTTTAAATCCCATATTGTCCGTAAAGCAGATTCATTTTTCAAGACCTCTTCTGTTCTTTGTTCCATCAATAAATCACTCCTTTTTAATATTAGTATTCAATTCTTTATCTAAATAATATTGATTAAATTACCAGTATTGTCCCATCATCTGTTGATAGTCTCCCTCACTGAGAATCGTTATGCCCATTTCTAATGCCGATTTATGCTTCACAGTACCGAACACTGCTGGTCCCATAATTAAATAATCGGTATTTCTATTTACCTTATTGTTCACAATGCCACCAAGCGATTGGATTTCTTCTTCAAAGTACATACGTTGTCGAGAAAGCTTTCCGGTAATCACAAAGACCTTTCCTGCAATTAACGAGCTGTCATTTCTACTCATACAATTTCCTCCTTAATGGATGAACAAGTCATCTCCTTTTTGTGTAATCACTTATCTTATGCAGTAGGAGTAGACTTCATAATGAAAAAGACCACTCCTGGAGGAATGGTCAAAGTGTGTTGTTTAGTTCATAACCGCATCGAGTCTTGCTTGAAGTTCCGTTCTTTCTTTGCTATTAGGAAGTTTATTGATAGCCTCCTGTGCACGCGTGAAGTACGGGTCACGCTTGTAGCGTTCTGCGAAAGTAACTTGTTGCTCGGCAGCCTTTAGAAGTGCTGGATCCACGACTGGTGCTTCAGGTCCCGTAGCGATTGCATCTTCAACCGATTGGATCCTTGCTTCAAGAGCCGTTTTATCTGGACCATCTTTCAGCTTGGAAACCTTCTCCTTAGCATCTGTTAGGTATGGTTCTCGCTGATGCAATTCCGCAAGTACTACAAGCGATGTTGCTTCCGTCAGAAGTGCTTTTTCTGCTTCAATCTCTATTGCGTCTTTGACTGCTTGTAAACGTCCCATAAGCTGAGTCTTCTTCAGACCATCTTTGAGTTTATTCACACTTACGTAAGCCTCTGTGAGATACGGTTCGCGTTTAGTTGTTTCAGCCGAAACCACTTTACTTTCCGCTTCCAGCGTAAGTTTTAGCTCTGTGATTCTTTCCGCAAGCTCGGTTTTCTTCAGACCGTCTGGTAACAGCAGAATTGATTTTTCCGCAAGCGAAATATTGTAGTTCGTTTGCATGCGTTCAGCCTGTTCCACTGAGCTAATTGCTTTTTGAACCAATTCAATATTTGTGATTCTGTCGATTAATTTATTTTTTTCTATACTGTCTGGAAGCAGAGAAACAAGCTCTTTTGCTGAATCAACTTCTGCTTTTGTAGAGTTATCATCTAAATTCTCCACAGCTTCTTTCGCATTTTTCAAAAGTACCTCTTCGTTGTTTGCCTTTTCTACTACTGCTATTCTGTCGAGCAGCTCAGTCTTCACTTGACTATTTGGCAACGCCTCTGTAAAATGACGTGCTGTTTGTATATCCACATCCAGTTTTGTTTCTTCAGCCTTGATAACAGCTGCTGTTGCTAGTGCGATTCGTTCAGCCAAAGCTTTCGCATCTTCGATTGCTTTTTGAACGACATCCAATCGATTATTCAGGTTGGTTTTCTCGGTACCATCAGGAAGGTTGTTCACTAGTGAACGGGATGCATTAACATCTGCTTGTGTTTTAGAATCTTCTGCTTTTGTTACCGATGCAGTTGCTGTTACAATCTTCTCAGTAAGTGTAATTTCCGCTTGTACAGTATCTAAACGATTTGTCAGATTCGTTTTATCTGTTCCAGTAGGAAGTGCATTTACAAGGGTTTTAGCTGAATTTACATCTGCTTGTAACTTCGAACCTTCTGCTTTTAAGACTGCTGTAGTAGCAACTGCGATTTGAGTAGCTAATGCTTTCGCATCGTCAATTGCTTTTTGCACGACATTCAAGCGATTTGTTAAGTTCGTTTTCTCCGTACCTGTTGGTAGAGAATTGACGAGTAAAAGAGATGCGTCTAGGTCGGCTTGCAACTTAGATCCTTCTGCTTTCACGACAGAAGTTGTTGCTGTAGCTATTTTATCCGCAAGTGTAATTGCCCCTTGCACAGTGTCTAAGCGAGTTGTTAAGTTTGTCTTCTCTGCTCCCGTTGGCAATGCATTAACAAGCGTACGTGCCGCAGTTACATCAGCTTGTAGTTTAGATCCTTCCGCTTTTACTACTGATGCCGTTGCTGTTGCAATTTGTTCTGCTAAAGCTTTTGCGTCATCAATTGCTTTTTGTACTGTATCCAAGCGAGTGATTAAGCTATTTTTTTCCTTGCTTGATTTTAATGCACTTACTAGCGTACGTGCAGCTGTTAAATCTGCTTGCAGTTTAGATTTCTCCGCTTTCACAACTGAAGATGTTGCTACGGTTAAGTTAGCAAGGTCAATTTCTGATTGTGTAACATCTATTCGAGAAGAAAGCCTATTCCGGTCTGTTTCTTTGGCCAATTCATTCACAAGTAAGCGAGCATTGTTCACATTAACTTGTTGTTTTGTACTTTCCGCCAGTTCAACCGCTTTTGTTGCTTCTTCTAATTGATACTCATATGCAATGGCGTCTGAAAGATTTTCTTCTGTATCATTTTTCAAATCTGACTCTGGTAATTGTTCAACTAGGTCAGTAACACCAGCAAGTTCACCACTCTCAATCTTTTCCCATATTGTTTCAAGGAGTTCAATGATGTCTAGTACATCTTGTACATATTGGGCAACATTTGCACGGTGTGCCCCATTTAACAGAGTTGTCGAATCATCAAAGATGCTATTCAGTGCATCTCTCATTGCTAGTACATCTTCTTTCGTTCCTTCTCCAGTGAGCAAGTAATCTTTCATATTTGCAAGCTCAGTCATCATATCGGTATACACCCCATTGGATGCATCGATCTCTGTTTGCACGGTATTCAAACGATTCGTCAAGTTGGTTTTCTCCGTACTAGCCGACAAAGCGTTGACTAGTGAACGAGAATCGTCTACATCCACTTGTTGTTTCGTTCCTTCTGCTTTGATTACCGATGTCGTAGCTGTTGCAATCTGCTTCGCTAAATCAATAGCTTCTTGAACTGTATATAAACGAGCTGTTAAGTTCGTTTTTTCTGTGCTAGTAGGCAATGCATATACGAGCGTAAGTGCCGATGTCACGTCTACTTGCATCATTGAACTTTCTGCTTTCAATACGGATGCCGTTGCTGTTGCAATTTGGTTGGCTAATGCTTGTCCATCGTCAATTGCTTTTTGTACT